>CAXUNH010000032.1:0-26279 GCA_964252405.1 uncultured Acidobacteriaceae bacterium
ACCCCCCGCCCCACCGCCCACCCAGGGCGCGCCCCTTTCCCGGCCTTTGGTAACGGGGGCGCAGCCCCAATCCCCCAACCTCCACTCCCGGGTGCCCCACTCATACGCGAAGCGAACAGGTGGGCTTGCTCCCCGGCTCGCCGTCCTCTTTCTTCTCACCGTTGCCATGGTCCGCCTGAACGCCCAAACCATTCCCTCCACCCAGGCCACCGCGCTCGACAACCACGCGGTCACGCTTCCTCGCGATCTCAACACCTCCTCCACGATCTTCATCGTAGGCTTCGGGCGCCACTCCCAGGACGCCACCACGGCCTGGGAGAAAGCCGTGCGCCAGCAGCTTGCTCAACCCGGCACGATCTGCTTCTACGATGTCGCGATGCTGGCCGAGGTGCCCGGCTTTGTTCGCCCCCTAGTCCTGCGCGCCATCCGCCGCGAGGTGCCAGATGTCCTCAAACCCAACTTCCTCCCCTTGACCGGCGGGGAAGACGCCTGGAAACAAGCCGCCGGCTATGCCGCAGACCAGCCCGAGGCCGCCTACGTCCTGCTCGTCGACCGGCACGGCCGCGTACAGTGGTCGACCCACGCCGCATACACAGGCGCCGGCTTCGCGGAACTCAGCCAACGCGCGCGCGCCCTGGCAGGCGCCAACGGAAATTGATCGCCAGTGAAGATTGCTCGCACATTTGGGATAGCATCAGGGCGCATGTTCCCTTTCCGAAAATGCGGGTCCCGCGGCCTGCTCCTGTGTGCGGCCGTTTCCCTGGGCACCGCCGCCGTTGGGCAAAGCCCGTCGCCGACTGCGGCGGTGGCGTTCAGCAAGGCGCGCGCGCTCTACTACCTGCCCGTGGACGCCGGGCTTGAGGGCTTCGGCTGCGAAGTCAGCTTCGACTGGAAGACCTTTATCGAGAAAGCAAGCAACCAGCCGGTTCCGGAAGACGACTCGCGCCTGAAGTACCTCCGGTCCATTCACTTGACCGTCGACGACGACCTGCACGGCCGCGGAGAGCTTCACTGGACAGCCTCCGCCCCGCCACCGCAGGAGACCGAGGACTCCGTCACCAAGGTGCGCGATGGCTTTCAGCAGATGTGGTCGGGGTTCTTCCAGACGTGGAACGGCTTTCTCACCGGGGACATGGTGACCCTGGACGCAAGATCCACCGCCGAGCACACGGCCGAGGGGTACCATGTCGTGGCTGGGAGCGGACCCAGCCTGGCCGAGGAGCAGTACGACAACAAGTTCCTGCTTCAGTCGGTCCATGTAAGCACGCCCACGCTGGACAGCCTGGTCTACCCCAGCTTCGCGTCAACGCCGCAGGGACTCCTGGTCTCCGGCATCCGGAGCGTCTACAAGCAATCCCCCAACCCGGAGCCGACAGAGGTCCTGATGAAGGTGAACTATGCCCCGGTCTCCGCCTTCCAGATTCCCTCGGAGGTGATGGTCACGGTGGGACCGGCAAACTTTGACTTCCACCTGGTGAACTGCACGGTGCGGACGAAGCTGACGCAGAAATAGGCCATAACCGGCGTCGGCGGGGCTCATTCCAGCTTCCTGATCACGCTGGTGGAATAAGGCCGCCGCAGGTCTCCGTCTACCGCAGGTATCCTCCACCCTCGTGCGCGCCGGTGCGAAGATCGACGCGGAAGGGGACCTCGGCGTCGGCGAACATGTCCCATCCGCGCCCTCCCAGGTGGCCGTCTTCGACGCCGGTCAGGGTGATGCCCTCCCAACTCAGCCGCGCTGAGCGCCACCGCACACCTTCCGGGCCAAGCGCCAGCACGTCGTGGAACCCCGCCAGCAGCAGAAGTTGGTGCTCCGGCGCGGGGAACACGGCCGTGGCAGGCCGCTGCTCCAGAAGCTCGGTCCGGTCCGGGTCCCGCGTGTCCATGCGATACGCGTAGCCGCCCGCCAGCGCGAGCAGGTCCGTGGGCGAGGGACAGGACCAGATGCCCGAGGGCAACGACGGGTCGCGAAAACCCAGGGCGCAGGTGGCCAGAAACGCTGGGCTGCCTGCCGGCCTTACCTCCAGGAACAGCGCCCCGCGGTTCAACGCGTCTTCTTCGCCCGGAACCCGCGTCGGAAAGACGAACTGCCGCGCGGGTGCGATGAGGGGCGCGGACGGCAGAATCCGGGCAGACCAGGACCGGGGAAACGCCTCGAGCGGGCCAGGAGGGAACCGTGCTGTGCTCATCGCAGATGCTCCCACCCCTGCGGGTTCAGCGCGGACCGGCGTCCGCCAGCGTCCACCAGCGTCACCAGGGGGCGCCCCCGGCCCCGCGCGATGATGCGGCCGATCTCCGTAACCGGCACCCCGGCGAGGCTTCGGGGCATGCGGCGGTCTGTTGGGGCCGTGAACAGCAGTTCGTAGTCCTCGCCACCGTGCAGCGCGCTCGCGAGGGCACGTCCCTCGTCCCGGTCCCGCAGCGAGGCGTGCAGGGGAAGGCGCGCTGCGTCGATCTCCGCGGCCACCCCGGAGCTCTCGCAGAGCCGCCGCACGTCGCTGGAGAGACCATCACTCAGATCCATGGCCGCCGTGGCCAAAGAGCGCTGCAGAAGCATTCGGCCGGCGCGCAGTCTTGGCTCGGGGAAGAGATGCGGGTGGCTCCCGGCCAGCGGAGCGGACGCCGGCTGCCGGCGCCGTTTGCTCTTCGCCAGGCCCTCCAGCTCCGCGGCCGCACCGCCCAGGCTCCCTGTCACGAAGAGGCCGTCGCCCGCGCGGGCACTGTCCCGGCGCAGAGCCCGGCCGCGCGGCACGGCGCCCAGCAGAACGATGTCCGCGAGGACCTGCTCCGAAGGCGACTCGGACGTGTCGCCACCGGCAAGCGGCACACGCACCCGGTCCGCCAGCGTGAGCAAGCCACTCAGAAATCCGTCCAGCCACGCACGGTCGCGAACCGCGGATCGGGGCAAGGCGAGCGAAAGAAACGCAGCGACAGGCCGGGCGCCCATCGCCGCAAGGTCGCTCAAGCCGCGCGCGAGGGTGCGATGACCCACGGATTGGGGGCTGTGCCAGTCGCGGCGAAAATGACGCCCTTCGAGCGAAAAATCTGTTGTGACCACGATGTCTTCGCCGGTCCGAGGCCGAAGAATCGCGCCATCATCCCCAATGCCGAGTTGCAGCTCTCCGCCCCGCTCTGCACCCACCCGCGCGCCCCGGCGAATCCGCTCGATCACGTCGAGCTCTCCCCGAAGTGCGGGTCGCGGTACGTCCTTTGCCGCTTGGCTTTTTGGCATCGCCCCAGCATAGCCGGAGACAGGCCGGTTCGCAGCGGCTCGGGACTTCCTTCCAGCGCGGTCCAGTTTGTCAAAGCTAAGTAGCTGTGTTACCTTGAAGTTACCTTTTGCGCGCCTATCGTGCGGGAGGCAAAGCCCGGTCAACCCTGGGCCAAACACACCCCCGCCGCTCGCCTGCAAACCAGGCAGGGGACGCCGGGCCCGGGTTCCCCCTGCATGCGCAAGCGCTACATTGTCTATGTCACACGAGCGGAGAACGGCGACACGGACCGTATCTCCGTGCCCATGCGCTACGTCTATGTGTTTCTCGCGTCGGCCCTGGTAGGCATGTTCACCATCGCGGGGCTGGCTGGATCCTACGGCCGCATGCTGGCGAAGACCGAGACCACCAATCGTCTGCGCAATGAACTAGCCCTCAGCCGGAACGACTACGCCAACCTCGAAAAGACCGCGCACGAGCGCGACGTGCAGGCTGCGAGCCTTGGCTCCCTGGCCACCGAGGTTTCCGCGATCTACGGCCTGACCGCGGGCAAGCTCACGTTTGCGCACGGCCGTGAGCTCCGCGCTGGCAAGAAAGCTGCCCCCGCTGCCGCGGCAGAGGCCTCCGCGAAAGCTCAGTTGAAAGACGAGACCGCCTTCAGCAACGAGAGCTACTACAAGTCGCTGGACACCTTCTACGCCCTGCGGCACACAGCCCAGGAGGGCATCGCGGCCCCGTCGCAACCCTTGAACGCCAACCTGGGTGTGCGTGGCGCGCTCGGCGACCTGGCGGGCGGACTTGATCTGGAAACGTCCCTTTCCGGTGCGAATGTGCCGGATATGTGGCCCATTCTCGGTCCTATAAACTCCGGCTTCGGGCAGCGCGAGGATCCTGTTCTGGGGCTCGGCACCGGCGAGTTCCATAAGGGCATCGACATCGGCTCTCCCAACGGAACGCCTGTTCATGCGCCGGCCGCGGGACGCATCGTGAAAGCTGGCCTGGGCACCGGTTACGGCAATGAGATCGAGATCGACCACGGCAACGGCATCGTTACGGTGTACGGCCATTTGCAGGGCTTCAACGTGACCGCCGGACAGCAGGTCGTCAAGGGCGAGGTCATCGGCTTTGTGGGCCACACCGGCCGCGTGACTGGCCCGCACCTCCACTACGAGGTCCAGGTGCGCGGGACCGCCGTGAACCCGCACAAGTACCTGCGCACCACCATGGCGGAGCTGGGCGGCGGATCGGCAACTCCTCCCGGATCGTGAAATTTCAGAGCGCGGCGGGCATTTTGTCCTCCCGCGCAGGCCCCATGCGACAGCGATGTTGCGCTGATCGGTTGCGTTGAGGAATGCGGTGCCTTTAGTCGTCGTTAGCCAGCAGCCCTTGACGCAAAGGCCCGTATAGCCCACCCTTAAGCGGACCAGTGCACCTCGGAGAGAACGATGACCAGCACCTCCGGGCCCTCTATCGAGCAGATCAAATCCTCCATGCGTTCCACGTGGATGGCCGGCGACTTTGGCCAGGTCGCCAAGACGATCGCGCGCGGCGCCGAGGCGTTCGTCGCCCGGCTGCCGCTCAACCCTGCCTCCCGCGTGCTCGATGTGGCCTGCGGCACAGGCAACGTCGCGATCCCACTGGCGCGTGCGGGGCACGAGGTGACGGGCGTGGATATCGCCTCCAACCTCATCGCCCAGGCGCGCGACCGTGCCGCGGCCGAGCACCTTCCGATTCGCTTCGACGAAGGCGATGCCGAGCAGCTCCCCTACCCCGATGGCGGCTTCGACGCGGTGGTTACGATGTTCGGCGCCATGTTCGCGCCCCGGCCAGAGTTGGTTGCCGCGGAAATGGCCCGCGTCTTGCGCCCCGGTGGTCTGCTGGCCATGGCCAACTGGAACCCGGGCAGCTTCTCCGGTGCGATGTTCCGGGTCGGCGGACAGCACGTGCCTGGTCCGCCGGGCATCCCGCCCCCAGTGCTGTGGGGCGAGGAGAAAGTAGTCCGGGAGCGGCTCTCCCCCTTCTTCCGCGACGTCCGCACCGAACTGATTTCGATCAACTTCGATCTGCCCACGAACCCGGCAGGCGCGGTCGCCTTCTTCCGGCGCTTCTTCGGTCCCACCCAGGTGGCGTTCAGTCGCTTGGACGAGGCCGGTCAGGCGGCCTTCGCGGCGGATCTGGAGGCGCTCTGGTCCGGCGCGAACAGGTCGCCCGATCCGGACAAAAACACACTCGTCCGGAATGAATACCTGGAAGTGACAGCGGTCCGTCTTTAAGGACGTTCTCCTTGACTGAGATTACATATCGCAATATCCTTATTACGGATTGCGATACGCTCATGAAGTTGGCGGACAAACTGAAGGATCTGCGTAACGTGGAGGGAAACCTGCGCGGGCTCGGGCGGGCGATGACGCAGGGCGAACTGGTGCGCGCGATCAGCGAGGAGCTGGGACAATCCCTCTCGCAAAGCTACCTGAGCCAGCTCGAGTCCGGCGCGAGACCCCACTTGACCAACACCTCGCGGCTCCTGCTCGCCAAGTTCTTCAAGGTGCATCCCGGCTACCTGGTCGAAGATCCGGAGGGCTACCACGCCGAGTTGCTCTCCGACGCGCGGCTGCATGAGGATCGCCTGGATTCCTGGTTGATCGGCGGGGCGGAACGCTTCCGGCGCAAGGACCCTGAGCTTTGCCGCGCGCTGCTCACCCTGGCCCGGCATGAGGACTCGCGCCGCTGCCTGCTGCTTCTGGAAAGCGTGCTGGAAACACCAGGGTTGGCCGAGCGTCTGTTAGCCTTGCTTCGCCCGGACGAGACCCCCGCCAGCGCGACGGAGGTTAGCGGTCCCTTTTTGGGGGCCGCATCAGCCGGGACCGCAACCAAATCTTCCTCCCACGGAGGCCGCCAATGACTCTCTCCCCTGCCCACTTCGACTGGGACGCCGTGTACCTTACGTGCTTCGGCGTCGGTCTGGCCCTCAGCGCGCTGGCCTTTGCCGGCGGATTTCTGCATCTGCACCTTGGGCACTGGCACGTGGGCGGCGGTGGCCACCTGGTGAGCAAAGCCGGCTCCCACGGCCACGCGCCGGGGCAGATGTCGCCGCTGAACGGATCCACCCTTGTGGCGTTTCTGTGCTGGTTCGGCGGCACCGGCTACCTGCTGACGCACGGCGGTGTGTTCACCTGGGCGCTTGTCTTCGGGCTGTCCGGCTTGAGCGGACTGGCCGGGGCCGGTCTGGTGTTCTGGTTCATGGCCAAGGTGTTGTTGCCGCGCGAGCGCACGCTGGAACCGGCAGATACGCCTATGGTGGGCGTGTTGGGCCGGGTCAGCGCGGCAGTACCGCGGCGCGGTGTGGGCGAGATGCTCTACACGCAGAACGGCGCCCGGCGCTCCATGCCGATCTGCTCAGAAGACGGAGCCTCCATCGACCGCAATGCGGAGGTGGTCGTGCTGCGGTATCAGCGAGGGATTGGCTACGTGCGGCGGTGGGATGAGTTGCAGCACGTGCTGATGGGCGATGATGCGCCGCTGACCCGAAGCGCAGACTCCGGCCTTTGATTCTTTGCCGCGCCTGAACGCAGCGGCGCGGCCCGCTTCTCACGCAGGTTCAACCTTTCTTCTGTTGCAGGAACCCCTCTTGGAGAGAGGAGTCCATGGCGCATAACGAAGTCTTTGTCGTTGTCGGTTTAGTGGTTCTGGTCACACTCGTGTTGATGGGTACCCTGGCGCGTCTGTTTCGCAAAGCCGGCCCCAACGAAGCGCTCATTGTGTACGGCATGCGCGGGCAGCGCGTGGTCAAGGGCCACGGCACGTTTTTGTTCCCGATGTTTGAGCATGCGCGGCTGCTGTCTCTGGAACTGATGAGCTTCGATGTGGCGCCGCAGCAGGATCTGTATACCAAGCAGGGCGTCGCGGTGACGGTGGAAGCCGTGGCGCAGATCAAGGTGCGTTCCGACGCCGAGTCGATCATGACCTCCGCCGAGCAGTTCCTCACCAAGACTCCCGCCGAGCGCGAAGGATTGATTCGCCTTGTGATGGAGGGGCATCTCCGCGGCATCATCGGCCAGCTCACCGTGGAACAGATCGTCAAGGAGCCGGAGATGGTCGGCGAGCGCATGCGTGCCACCTGTTCCGATGACCTGAGCAAGATGGGCCTCGAAGTGGTCTCGTTCACGATCAAGGAGGTCCGCGACAAGAACGAATACATCACCAACATGGGCCGCCCGGACGTTGCGCGAATTCGCCGCGACGCCGAGATCGCCTCTGCCGAGGCCGAGCGCGACACGGCCATCCGTCGTGCGATTGCGCTGCGCGAAGCAGCCGTCGCCAAGGCCGCCGCGGACCAGGAACGTGTGCTCGCGGAGACGATGTCCCTGGCAAAACAGGCCGAAGCACAACGTGATCTCGACATCCAGAAAGCGACCTTTGAAGAGCAGAGCCGCCGTCAGCAGGCGCAGGCCGACAAGGCCTACGAGCTGCAGACCAACGTCATGCAGCAGAAGGTCATCGCCGAGCAGGTCAAAGTGCAGCAGGTGGAAAAGGAAGCGCAGGTCAAGGTGCAGGAGGCCGAGATCCAGCGCAACGAACGCGAGCTGATCGCCACCGTGCTGAAGCGCTCGGAGATCGAAAAGCGGCGTATCGAAAACATGGCCGGTGCGGAACGTGCGCGGCTGATCGCGGAAGCTGAAGGAAAGGCGCAGGCCATTCGTACGCAGGGCGAGGCCGAGGCGTCCATCATCTTCCAAAAGGGCGAAGCGGAAGCCAAGGCCATGAACGTGAAAGCCGAGGCTTACCAGGAGTGGACGCAGGCTGCGGTCGTGGACAAGCTGATCACCAACATGGCCGAGGTCGTCCGTGCCATGGCCGAGCCGCTGAGCAAGGTGGACAAGGTCACGATCATCTCCACCGGCGAAGGCGATGGCGTCGGCGCAAGCAAGCTCACGGGCGATCTGACCAAGATCGCCGCACAGGTGCCCGCACTGTTTGAGGCGCTGAGCGGCATGAAGATGAGCGACCTGATGAGCAACGTAAAAGGCATGACGCCCAACCCGGACGGGAAGCCGGCCCACACCGCCGCAATCACTCTTGACGGCAACCCGCCCAAGGCGAACTAGCGGGAGCTGCCCACCTTTGCGCAGTTGCAGGGGTGGGCAGATAGCTGCTCCCGCAGCGAGGGCAGGCGGAGAACGGAGAGGAGAACAGGGATGGCTCTGATGGAACGGGTGGCGACGCTGTTGCGCGCGAATGTCAACGACCTGATCGATCGTGCGGAGGACCCGGAGAAGATGCTGAAACAACTGGTGCTCGATATGGAAAACCAGTTGCTCCAGGTAAAGACCCAGGTCGCCATTGCCCTGACCGACCAGCATCTGCTGGAGAAAAAGCTGCTCGACGGGGAGCAGGCCGCTGCTACGTGGCACCGCAAGGCCGAACTCGCGGTGAGCAAGGGAGACGATGCGCTGGCACGGGCAGCGTTGGAGCGTGCGTTGAGCCACGAGAAGGTGCTCGAAGCCTTGCGCGCGCAGGTGGCGGACCAGTGCGCCGAGGCCGAAGCCTTGCGCGCGACGTACCTCAAGCTGCAGAGCAAACTGGCGGAGACTCAGACGCAATGCGAGTTGCTGCTGGCACAGCACCGGCGCGCACGCACCGTCTCCAGGGCCACCCAGGCGCGGGCCGCAGCGGAGAACGCCACGAGCGCCGCGAGTCGCATGCACGCGGTGAGCCGTCTGCGGGACAGAGTCGAGAAAGCGGAGGCGAACAACAGCGCGACCCGATCCCTGCTGGCCTCCGGCTCTCTGGAAGAGCGATTTGCCACGCTGGAAAAGGACGATCGCGTGGAGCAACTCCTGGCGGATCTGAAGAGCCGGCAGCAGCGCATGTTGGCAACCGGCTAGGCGCCGCTTTCTGAGTCTGCGCGAGCAGACCCCGCCAGGGAAAAAAAGCTCAGCGCCGCATCCCCTTGCTCCAGCAAACGCTTTCGTTCGAGCGGGCCGTAGGAGTTTTGCAGAGCGTCGCGCCGCGCGTGCTCCGCGATCGCCAGCGCGCCGGGAGCGAGCAGCGCGCTGTGTTGCTGGCCAAGCAGCGTAAGCGCAGCGGTGTACTCGTCATCGGCTTCGTACGGCGGATCCAGAAACACGAGATCGAACCTCGGTTGCTCTTTGATCGCTGCCGAAAGCGCCCGGAGCACAGGACGCGCGTCGACCGCCGCGCGGTCTCGCAGATCGAGGCTCGCCAGATTCTTGCGCAAAGCCGCAAGGGCCGGAGCCGCGTGCTCGATGAAGTGGCAGTGCGCCGCACCGCGGCTCAATGCTTCAATGCCCACGGCGCCGGACCCGGCATACAGGTCGGCGAAGCGGGCCTGCGCAGTCCGCGGCCCGAGCACGTTGAAGAGCGTCTCGCGTAAACGATCGCTGGTAGGACGTGTCGCGAAGCCGCGCGGAGCGGCGAGGGGACGGGAACGGAATTCGCCTGCGATCACCCGCATACGCCGATTTCAGCATAGCTCCGCACGTCGCCGAGCGCGTCCGCCCTACAATCGAAGTGTGCTGCAGTTTTCAGTTCCGGCCGGACGCTGGTTTGGCGTGCATCTGCGAGTGCACGTCTCGCTGTTCTTGTTGCTTGCCCTCGCGGTCGCGTACTCGGCTGTCGTAACCGGCAGTGTTATGCGCGGCTTTGCGCTCTGGCTTGCGTTGTGCGCGGCGGTGCTCGTACGGGAGCTGGCGCGCGCCATCGCCGCTGCCTACTTTGGAATGCCGCTGCGAGCGCTCTTCCTGCTGCCTGTGGGCGGCGTGATGGCACTCGCGCCCAAGCAGGGCGGCCTGCCCCCTGCGAACACGCGCGTGATCACGGCGGTCGGCTCGGCCGCGAACTTTGCCGTGGCGCTGCTCCTGTTGGGCTTCGCCTACGGCGTGGACCCGCATGTCCGTTTGCTCAGCCAGCCGTGGATCACGATCGAGCATATTCTGCGCAGCGCGGTGTGGCTGCAGGCGCTTGTCGGCGTGGTGAACCTGCTGCCCTCGGCGGCCTTGCCCTCGCGCAAGATGGTGCGGGCGCAACCGGTGCAGGCCGCACCTGCTCCTTCGGCCGCACTGGGCGGACGCTTCAAGGGTCGGCCAGCCTTCGGCCTGGGCACCGCGCTCGCGCTGGCATTCATTGTGTGCGGCTTTGCCTTTGGGCTGCTGTGGCCTGTGCTGCTGGGTCTCACCGTGCTGCTCACGAGTTCGCTGAACCGCGTGGCCAACGTCGGCTCCGCAGAGGCCATGTCGGTGGATGTGCGCGAAGTCATGCTGACCGAGTACAAGCCCCTGAACGCCTCCAGCACCTTGCGCGACGCCTTGCGCCAGACCACACATACCGTGCAGGAGATCTTTCCCGTGCTGCGCGGAGAGCGGCTGGTCGGCTGGATCTCACGAGGGACGCTGGCGACGCGGTTGCGTCTGGAAGGCGACGGCTTTCTGCAAGGCGCAATGACGCGATCGCTGCACACCGCGGCACCGGACGAAAAGATTGGGGATGCCGTGCGACGGGCCACCGCCATGGGCGCGGGAGAGTTCATCCCCGTGGTGGAACACGGGGCCATGGTGGGGATTCTTACCCCGGCCAGCCTGGAGCGCGCCGTAGGTCAACTGCAGATCACGCGGGCAGCGACGGCGGAGCGGGACGCCTCGTGAGTGAGGCTCCATTCGAGGGTGAATCGCCGGCAGCCGTCACCCCGGAGCCAATGGGCAAGGACCGGCCGCTGGCTCCCGGGCTCTACCTCGTGGCGACCCCCATCGGCAACCTGGAGGACATCACGCTGCGGGCGTTGCGCGTGCTGCGTTCGGCGGACCGGATCGCCTGCGAGGACACGCGCCAGACCCAAAAGCTGTTGAACCACTTCGGCATCCGGAAACCGACAGTCAGCTACCACCTGCACAACGAGGGAGAGCGGGCGGAGGAACTTGCCGCCGCTCTGCGGGGTGGCGAACGCGTCGCCGTGGTGAGCGACGCGGGCATGCCGGGCATCGCCGATCCGGGAGAGCCGTTGGTCCGGGCTGCCATTGCGGCGGAAGTGCCCGTCTTCCCTGTGCCGGGTGCGAACGCTGCGCTGAGTGCCCTGATCGCCAGCGGCCTCAGCACCGAGCGTTTCGCGTTTGGAGGGTTCCTGCCCGCCAAGAGCGGACAACGGCGCACCGCCCTGGAGACACTGCGAGTGCGCATGCGGACCGAAGCCGAGAGCGAGCGGGCCGCGACGCAGATCTTCTATGAAGCCCCGCACCGCATACTGGAAACCCTGGGCGACCTTGTGGCGGTGTTTGGGGGGGCGCAGCGCGTGGTAGTGGCCCGCGAATTAACCAAGCTGCATGAGGAGTTCCTGCGCGGAACCGCCGGGGACGTGCTTGCGGCTTTGCAGAGCCGCGATGTGGTCCGCGGGGAGATGGTGCTCCTGATCGAGGGCAGATTGGGACCCCGTGCGGCGGACGGACTGGCGGAGGCATCCTCCCTGAGCCTGGCTGAAGAGGTCGCGGCCGCGATGCAAGGAGGTTTGAGCGAGAGAGATGCGCTCAAGCGTGTCGCCAGGGCGCGTGGGTTAGGCAAGAGCGAGGCGTACCGGGAATGGCAGCGGGGGCGCAGTGCCCGACGCCCGCACGGAGCCTAGACGGTCTCGCGGCCTTTCAGGCGGTCGTAGACGTATCGGTCGCTGGTGGTTCCCATCGATTCGTTATAGAGGCTCATGGCGCCAATGGCGGCCCGGAACTCCTGGTCAAAGCGCTGAATGCAGCGCAGGTGTTCCGCCGTGGCAGGGATGCGGAGTGAGGATGTCTCCAGGAACTTCTGGTAGCCGTGGTCGACCAGGCGGGAGATCTCGCCGTTGAGCACCCACCCGGCTTTGGCCAGCACACGCGTGGGCAGGTCCTTCCCCGGGCCTGGGGCAATCTCGGCGGCGCAGCCGTATTTGCTGACGCGACGCGCTCCGCTGACGTCCTTTGCACCGCTGGAGGCGGGCGCGACATCGAATCTCTCATTACCGAGGGTGGACAGCACCCCGTCAAAGGTCAGTTCCTGCGTGTGCTTGTTGATCTTGTTGCGCATGGTGGGCGTTTGGCTCCGGGCGGATGTGGCCGGAGCGCCACGACCGGAGGGCCAGGGAGCGGCTGGGCTACACTCGCATCTAAACTGTCGCACACCGCCCCCCATGGGTTCAACGCAACTGGGGAAAGGCGGGACGAAGGAATGGTTCTGGATATGACGGACGTGGGGCAAGGAACGTTCGGGAAGTCTGCGGGTACCGGGACGGCTGGCCCACTGGGGACATCGCTGCTGGATCGCGTGGGGGGCACACCGCTGATTCGGATGGAGCGGCTCACGGAGCACCTTACCGGGGTGCAGATTCTGGGCAAGGCCGAGTGGGCGAACCCCGGCGGCAGCGTAAAGGACCGCGCCGCGTCGGCCATTGTCCGTGATGCGCAGCGCAGGGGCCTGCTTCCGCCGGGCAAGGCGCTGCTGGACGCCACCAGCGGCAACACAGGCATCGCCTACGCCATGCTGGGCGCGGCGCAGGGCTTTCCTGTGACGTTGTGCATGCCGTCCAACGTCAGCCCGGAGCGCAAGCACATCCTCGCCGCGTATGGCGCCGAGATCATCTACACCAATCCGGCGGACGGCTCCGACGGCGCCATCCGCATGGCCCGCAAAATGGCCGCCGAGCAGCCGGACAAGTACTTCTACGCCGACCAGTACGGCAACGAGAACAACTGGCGTGCGCACTACTACGGCACTGCGAACGAAATTTGGGACCAAACCCAGGGGCGCATCACGCACTTTGTGGCCGGCCTGGGAACCAGCGGCACTTTCATGGGCACAACGCGCCGCCTGCGGGAGCTGAACCCTGCGATCCAGTGCTACTCCATGCAGCCGGACTCTCCCTTCAACGGCCTGGAAGGCCTGAAGCACATGCCCACGGCCATCGTGCCGCCGATCTACGACGAACACCTCGCGGACCGCAACATCGAGATGCCGACAGAGCGCGCCTACGCTATGTGCAAGCGGCTCGCGCGGACGCAGGGTCTGCTGGTGGGGATCTCGGCTGCGGCCGCGGTCGCAACATGCCTTGACGTGGCAGAGGAAGAAGCCAAGGCCGGGCGTGAAGCGGTCATCGTGACCATCCTGTGCGACTCGGCCGACAAGTACCTGAGCGAACGCTTCTGGACCGAGCCTACCCCCGAGGCCGCTGCCGCAGATGCTGTGGACAGCGAGGTTTACGCGGGGCAGAACGCCTAAGGGACCCTGGTTCGGTACTCCGCGTCGAAGATGTCTCTGCCTTGCTTCTGTGGCTCTGGCGACCGCGCCTTCTTTCTTGTCCTTCCCCGGATAGGGAACCTGCTGTTGAAATCAGACGAAGAGCACCGCATGACAACTGTCCACGACACGACCCACTACGAGTCACAACGATCCAACCTGGGGACTGCTGACCTCCGCCTCGATCTTCCCCGCGCGGTCTACGAGGCCCTGCGCACTCACGGCGAAGAGATCTACCCGCACGAGTGCTGCGGCATTCTGCTTGGCAGGACCACCGGAGAGGCCATCGAGGTGCACGACGCTCTGCGCGCGGGCAACACGCGCCTCGACAGTGCGCACAATCGCTACAACATCGAACCGATCGACCTGATCCGCGCGCAGCGCGAGGGCCGGGCACGCGGTCTGGACATCGTTGGCTTCTACCATTCGCACCCCGACCACCCAGCATTCCCGTCTTCGACGGATCTGGCTGAAGCGCACTGGTACGGCTGCGCGTACGTCATCACCTCGGTGGACGGAACCTCCGGCAGTCCCGCCGCGCATACGACCAACAGCTTCCTGCTGACCGGCAGCGCCGAAGAAGACAAGACCTTCCGTAGACAGGCCATCATGGTGGGGTAGCTGGTGCGGTCTGCAACGGCGCTCTCTCATCCCGGCCACGCAAGTGCAGAAGTCCAACTGAGGCGATAATCAGAGTATGAAGATTCACATCCCCACACCGCTACGCGCGTTCACGGAGAAGCAGGAGACCGTGGACGTGACCGGAAACACCGTTGCGGCCGGCCTCAAGGGCCTGGTCGAAACCTACCCGGCTTTGCGCAATCACCTGTTTACCCCTGACGGCAAGCTGCGCTCCTTTGTGAATGTCTACGTTCGCGACGAAGATGTACGCTACCTGCCCGAAAAGGAAGACACCCCTGTCGTCGATGCCGACGAGGTCACCATCATTCCCTCCATCGCGGGCGGCTGTGACGCTGCCTGTCGCTGTTGTCGCTAGAGGCCCTTTCGCCTCGCGCATCGGCACCTGTCCCACGCGCATCCACTAGGTAGTGTCAGCGGCGGCAGCACCGGCGCTGGCCTTCGCTACGCCCTGAAGGGATCCCATGATCGCCACCGAAGAACGCAAGTCCACCGATCTGCCCAAGCTGACGAACGAAGAGATCGCCCGCTACTCGCGGCACCTAATCCTGCCCGAGGTCGGCATGGAAGGCCAGCAAAGATTAAAGGCGGCCAAGGTACTCTGCGTCGGCACGGGCGGCCTGGGTGCGCCGCTCGCGTTGTACCTGACAGCGGCCGGTGTGGGAACGATCGGCCTTGTGGACTTCGACGTGGTGGACGAAAGCAACCTGCAGCGCCAGATCATTCACTCGCAGTCCACCGTCGGCATGCTGAAGGTCGACTCGGCCGAGGTCATGCTGAAAGGCTTAAACAAGAACGTCAACGTCGTAAAGCACAACGAGATGTTGACCTCAGCGAACGCGCTCGAGATCTTCAAGGACTACGACGTGATCGCGGATGGCACGGACAACTTCCAGACACGCTATCTCGTCAACGATGCCTGCGTGTTGACCGGCAAGCCGAATGCCTACGGCTCGATCTTCCGGTTCGAAGGACAAGCGTCGGTGTTCGCCACGGAGGAAGGCCCTTGCTATCGCTGCCTCTACCCTGAGCCACCGCCGCCGGGGCTGGTTCCCTCCTGCGCGGAGGGCGGCGTACTGGGCATTCTGCCGGGCCTTGTCGGTGTGATCCAGGCGACTGAGGTGATCAAGCTCATCCTCGGTATCGGCGAGCCGCTGATCGGCCGCCTGCTGCTGGTAGACGCACTGGGCATGAGCTTCCGCACCCTGAAGCTGCGCAAGAACCCTGAATGCCCTGCCTGCGGCACGCATGAGATCCAGGAGTTGATCGACTACGACCAGTTCTGCGGTGTCGCTCCAGCCAGCGGCAACGGTCCTCTCGAAGTCAGTTCCCACGGCCGCGTCGATGCAGGGGCCAACGTTGTGGACGGCATCCCGCAGATATCGGTCGAGCAGTTGAAGGCTCGCCTGGACAAGGGCGATCGCCCGTTCATCCTGGACGTGCGGGAGCCGCACGAGTATGCCATCGTCAACATCGGTGCGCCCCTCATTCCCGTGGGCCAGGTCGGTCAACGGCTGAGCGAATTGCCCGCGCACAAATCGGAAGAAATCGTTGTCCACTGCAAGACCGGCGGTCGAAGCCAGCGCGCCGCGCAGGAGATCGCCGCCGCGGGGTACACGAACGTCAAGAATCTCGCGGGCGGCATCACTGCGTGGGCAGACAGGATCGATCCCTCGCTGCCCAAGTATTAGGGGCAGCTTCGCGCAACCGAAGGTGGTCTTGACCTAGGCGGATAGGTCACCAGGTACACTGCAGCCGAGGCGCGCGTCTCAGCCGAGCCGAAGCCTCGCTCTCCCTAATCGGTCTCAGGATCGTCGACCACAAGGATCTCGAGCAACAGCGGGGGTTCTACCAGGGCATCCATCCCGGACATCTCGGCAACAGCGGCCTCGACTGTCGAGCGCAGACAGGGTTCCACCGTGACGACAAAGGGCAGGCGGTGGACAGGGTAGCCGCGTCGCTGCACGATCGAGTCGATGTTGACGCTGAACTTCGCCAGCGCCCCGGAGATGGCGGAGATGATCCCCGGCTTGTCGTCCACCACCAGGCGCAGGAAGTGCGGTGCGAACACATCACCCGAGACGGCGTGGGGCCTCGCGGTGATCTGCACGGGATGACTGTTGCCCGCGATCGCAAGCACATCCGTCAGCACGGCGACCGCGGTCGCGTGCCCACCGGCGCCGTGCCCGGAAAACACCACATCTCCACCGAAACGGCCGCTGGTCACCACCATGTTCTGCGTGCTGCGCGACCAGGCCACGGGAGAGGTATGCGGAACCAGCATCGGCCCTACGCGCGCACGCACCACGGGCTCATCGGAAGAGCTGTCGAGCGTGGCGCGAGAGACCTGTCGAATCGTGCAGTTGAGTTCCCTGGCGTACGCAAAGTCTACAGCGCTGACGCGCGCGATGGTCTGCGCGGCAATCTGGCCGGGGTCGATCTCCGCCTCCAGCGCAAGGCGCGTGAGGATGCACAGCTTCGCGCGGGCGTCGTGGCCATCCACATCCGCGGAGGGATCGGCTTCCGCGTAGCCTAGCTGCTGCGCTTTGGCGAGCATCTCCGGGTAGTCCGCGCCGGCCTCCATCGCGCTCAGGATGAAGTTGCAGGTGCCGTTCAGGATGCCACTGAGGCGGGTGATGCGGTCGCCGGAGATGCCCTGACCGATGCCCGGGATGACAGGAACGCCACCCGCCACAGACGCTCCGTAAAGTAGTTGCACCCCGTGCCGCTGCCCGAGGCGGAAGAGCGCGGGACCGCGCTGCGCGATGAGTTGCTTGTTGGCCGTAACCACGTGCTTGCCCTGGCTCAGGGCTGAGGTCAGGTAGTCCTCAATGGGGTCCACACCTCCCATGAGTTCAACGACCACATGCACGTCCGGCGCGGTCAGGATGTCGACGATGCTTTCGGTCCAGATCGTGTCCTGTGCCAGGAACTGCGCTCGGGCGTGCGAGCGCTTGCGGTCTACGCCACGGTTGAACACGTGCGTAATGCGGAGGTCGGGCCGCTTCGCTGCCGCGAGCACCTCGGCAAAGCTGCTGCCCACGGTGCCGAAGCCGAGCAGGGCGATGTTGGTCGTCTGTGCCGGGCGCTGGCCGACGTTGGCGAGAACAGAATCGGGCATCTAGTAGTCCACTCGGTAGGGGCTGGTCTTCCACGCTTCAAAGCTGGACCGGGCTTCGTCCCCGAGCAGGCGCTCGATGGGGATGGAGCGCGCGTGGAGAGGCTTCTTCACTTCGTCGTAGAGGAAGCTGTCGTCAAAGCCGGCACGGGCGGCGTCTGACGCGTCGTTGCCGTAGTAAATGGCGCGGCAGCGCGACCAGTAGAGCGCGGCAAGGCACATGGGGCACGGCTCGCACGAGGTATACACATCGCACCCGAGCAACTGAAACGTGCCGAGCACCTGGCAGGCGTTGCGGATGGCGACCACCTCGGCGTGAGCTGTGGGATCGTTGGTGGCAGTGACCTGGTTGGCTCCTGCCGCGATCACCTGGCCGTCCCTCACCACCACGGCGCCAAAGGGTCCGCCACGGCCATGAACAACATTTTCCGTCGCAAGCTGAATTGCCTGCTGCATAAACTCGGGGCGTCCGGGCATACTCAGCATCATGGTATATGCTCTGCGTTCGCGGCACGTCGTGACCGAAGCGGGAGAGCGTGACGCCGCCGTGGTGATTGACGGCGAGCGCATTGCGGCCGTGATAAACCCCGATGCCCTCGGGGCAGGCTTACCCGTGCAGGATCTGGGTGAGTTGGCTCTGCTGCCCGGCCTGGTGGATGCCCACACGCACATCAATGAGCCCGGACGCACAGAGTGGGAAGGCTTCTGGACGGGCACGCGCGCAGCTGCGGCCGGCGGCTTTACGACGATCGTCGACATGCCGCTGAACTGCCTGCCGGAGACAACCGGCGTCGCCGCATTGGAGCGAAAGCGGGAGGCTGCACGCGGGCAGGCGTGGGTCGACTACGCGCTGTGGGGCGGGGCCGTGGACGGCAACCAGAGCTCGCTGGAGCCGCTGGCCGAAGCAGGCGTGGCCGGGTTCAAGTGTTTCCTTATCTACCCGGGCTGTGATGGTTTTACCGCGATCGACCGCCCCAACCTGGAACGCGCTCTGCCCCACATTGGGAAGACAGGGCTGCCGCTGCTGGTGCACGCAGAAATGCCGGGGCCGATCGATGCGGCGTTCGCCAAACTTGAGAGCCAGGGAGCGGATTGGCGGCAGTATGCGACCCATCTGGCCTCGCGTCCGGACGAGGCTGAGTTGCAGGCAATCGAGATGTTGCTGGAGCTCTGCCGCAAGTACCGCTTTCCGCTTCACATCGTTCATCTGTCGACAGCGTTGGCGTTGCCGATGCTGCGCGCTGCCAGGTGGGAGGAAGGTTTGCCCGTCACCGTGGAGACCTGTCCCCACTATCTCCACTGCGTTGCGGAGGACATTCCGGATGGGGCGACGCTGTTCAAGTGCGCTCCACCCATTCGCTCCCGAGACAACCGGGAGGCACTCTGGGGAGGTTTGCGCGATGGAGCCATCGACCTGATCGCAACCGATCACTCCCCTTGCCCGCCCGGCATGAAGCGCCTGGAAGTAACAGGCCCTGGGACGGAGGCGGGGCGCTTCGATGAGGCGTGGGGCGGCATCGCCTCGCTCTCAACGGCGCTCCCCGTGGTCTGGACGGAGTGCGTAGCCCGCAATGTGCCCCTCGCGCAGCTTGCGCTCTGGATGGCCACCAGGCCTGCCAGGCGCGCCGGGATCGCTGCTTTAACCGGATCGATCGGGGCCGGCAAACTCGCCAGCCTCGTGGCCTTCGATAGGGAGGCGCGGCGGGAAGTCACGAGGGACCGGCTGCACTACAAGCATGCGATCTCCCCGTACCTCGGCGAGCGCTTGCAAGGCGTCGTGCGGTCGACGTGGGTTCGAGGGCGACGGGTCTTTCACGAAGATGCATTCGAGGGCGAACCCTGCGGGCGGGAACACACGCGACCGGGGAAGGCGTCGGAGCTCGCATGATCGCAAAGCTGAAGCGATGGAACGAAGCGTCGGAGGCCGAGGCCATCGCCGAAATTCTGCCCTGCAACGGATCGTATGCCTGGGCCTGTGGAATGGCAGAGCAGCGGCCCTTCGTGGATGAACGCGCGCTGTTCCGGGCGGCGGATGCGGTGTGGTGGGCTTTGAGCGAGGTGGACTGGCAGCAGGCCTTTGACAGCCATCCGCGCATCGGCGAGCAGCATGCGAGGACCGCCACCGCCACGAGTCTGCAATGGAGCGCCGGCGAGCAGAGTGCCGCGGGGAGCGACGGTGCCGGGGAGCTCGCGCTCCGGGGAGCGAATCGCGCCTACGAAGAGCGTTTTGGACGCATCTTCCTGGTCTGCGCCACCGGCAAAAGCGCCGGAGACATGCTGGCCATCCTGCATGCCCGATTGCACAATGATCCCGAAACCGAGCTCCGCGAGTCGGCGGAACAACAGCGTCGCATCACGCAACTTCGTCTGCGCAAGTGGCTCGGCTTGCCCGCCGTACGCTGCGAGGACGTGTAGAGTAATCCCACGGCATGGGCCTTTCGACACATATTCTGGACACCGCGCGGGGGCGGCCCGCCGCCGGCGTAGAGGCTGTGCTGTCGCAGCAAGCGGGTGAAGCGTGGCAGCAGATCGGACGCGGCGTGACGGACCTTGATGGGCGTTGCCGGACCCTACTTGGCGATGGGGACTTGGCCGCGGCCGTGTACCGGCTGCGGTTCGAGGTGGAGCCGTACTTTGCGGCCCAGGGGCTGCTTTCGCTCTACCCTTTTGTGGACATCGTGTTCCAGGTA
This sequence comes from uncultured Acidobacteriaceae bacterium, assembly GCA_964252405.1. Lineage (GTDB taxonomy): Bacteria > Acidobacteriota > Terriglobia > Terriglobales > Acidobacteriaceae > Granulicella. Next base: position 19,929 of record CAXUNH010000032.1, read on the forward strand.
CGAGACCCGGACCAGCACCACCACATTCCCTTGCTGCTGGCAGCCAACGGCTTCACTACCTATCGCGGGAGCTAACGAAGATGTCGCACACAGGGCCGCCGGAAAGCAGGGCGAAGCTACACCTGGCGAACCATCGCTACGGCAAGTCGCGGGTGCGGCTGATGCGCGTGACGAAGCACACCTCGCACCATGATCTGGATGACTGGACCGTGGAGGTGATGCTGACCGGTGACTTCGCCGAGGTCTTCACCGAAGGCGACAACACGCGCATCCTGGCGACCGACACGATGAAGAACACCGTGTACTTCCTCGCGCGCCAGTCGGGGGCCGGGAGCATGGAGGCCTTTGCGCAGGAGCTGGTCGACCATCTGCTGAGCCGAAATCCCCAGGTCACGACCGCTGAGGTCAGGATCGAGTCACACCTATGGAAGCGCCTCACGGTCGACGGCCAGCCGTACCCTTCCGCCTTCATGAAGGGCTCGGACGAGCGGCAGACCACCCGCGTCGCGCGCACGCAGGGTGGATCCTTCAGCATCCGAAGCGGGTTCGATCAGATGACGCTGTTGAAGACGGCGCAGTCGGGCTTCGTGGGGTTCATCCGGGATGAGCTGACGACCCTGCCCGAAACCACCGACCGGCTGTTCGGCACAGCGGTGACCGCAGAGTGGAGCTACAGCGACGCGGGGATTGCCGCCGGCATCGAGTTCGACAAGGTGCGTCATCACCTGCGCGAACGTTTGATCACCACCTTTGCGCGGCATGACTCCTTGAGCGTGCAACAGACGCTGTATGCGATGGCGAAGGCTGCGCTGGAGCACACAGACCTCGTGTACGAGGTGTTTCTGCGCATGCCCAACAAGCACAACCTGCTCGTCGATCTGAGCCGTTTCGGTGCTGATAACCCTAACCACATCTTTGTGCCGACCGATGAGCCGCATGGAACGATCGAGGCCACGGTGCGAAGGGATTGAAGCGCATGGCCGGGGCAGTGATGAGTCGTGCAGCCCGGGTCATTGCGCGTTGCCGGGAGCTGGCACGGGTGACGGACGTCCCCGGCGGAACCACGCGGCTTTATCTATCGCCTGCCACGCGCGACGCACACACACTGGTCGGCTGGTGGATGCGGCAAGCGGGCCTTGAGGTACGCGTGGACAACATTGGCAGCCTGCATGGGCTGCGGCGAGCTGCAGCCCCCGGGGGCGAAGATGCGCCCACTCTGCTGCTGTTCTCCCACCTCGACACTGTGCCCAATGCGGGGGCCTTCGATGGTCCGCTCGGGGTGCTGCTCGGCCTTGCCGTGACCGAAGAACTGGCCGGCGAAGCGCTTCCCTTCCACGTCGAAGTGGTGGCCTTCAGTGAAGAAGAGGGTGTGCGCTTCGGTTTTCCTTTTCTCTCGTCCCTGGCATCTGTCGGCGCACTCGAGAGCGAGGATCTCGCCCGTGTCGACGCGGACGGACTCACGGTCCGGGAAGCCATCCGGCGGTTCGGCTTGAACCCGGATGACATCGCGAGTACATGCCCTTTGCGGCCCGACACGCGGGCTGCGTTGGAGGTCCACATCGAGCAGGGGCCCGTGCTGGAAAGCGAAGATGCGCCGCTCGGCGTGGTGGAGACCGTCATCGGGCAGTCCCGGCTGGAGCTGACGTTCACAGGCCAGGCGAACCACGCAGGCACCACGCCCATGCCGCTGCGCCGCGATGCCCTCGTCGCGGCCTCACAGTGGGTCTCGGAGGTGGAACGGTTTGCCCTCGGCTACAAACAGCTTGTGGCAACGGTAGGACGCATGGAGGTCTCCCCCGGCGCGGTAAACGTGGTTCCCGGCGAGGTGCGCGCGAGCCTGGATGTGCGCCACCCCGCCGATGAATCACGCCACGCCGCAGTTGGCCGCCTGCTCACCAAGGCCGAGCACATCGCCGCCTCGCGAGGCATACGCGTCGGAGTCAAAGTGCTCTCGGAACAAGCGGCTGTTCCGATGAACGCTGCGCTGGCGGACGGCCTGGCCGCCGCCGCAGAGATCGCCGGCTATCGCGCGAAGCGGATGTACTCCGGTGCGGGACACGACGCGATGATCCTGGCGCCCCACGTCCCCACGGCGATGCTCTTCGTTCGCTCGCCCGGAGGCCTGAGCCATCACCCTGACGAGACCGTGCTGGAAGCGGACGTGGAAGCGGCGCTGGCGACCGTGCTGGAACTGGTGCAACGCCTGCAACTCTAGGCGGAGATCGCTGAGCCATCTCTTAAAATGGCTGGACATGCACCATCTTGGATCGACGCGGAGTGTCAGCCGCCGCGAGTATCTGCTGCACACGCCGGACGCTTTTGTGCGGACGCCTCTGCCCGGACTGACGGGCGGCCATGTCATCGTCCACGCTGCACCGCAAATGGGCGCGGCCTTCGCAATGTCCACTGTTGAGTTCGAAGCAGGCGGCGTTCTCGGGGCCGGCCCGGTGCAGCGATTTCTCTACGTCCTCAGCGGTGAAGTCAGCCTGGAAGAGCCTGGTTCGGCCCGCCCCCATGTGTTGCCCCGTGGCGGGTTTGCCTTTCTGCCGACCGAACATCCGCATACGGTTACAGCGCATGGACGGACGCACATCGTCCTGTTCGAGAAGCCCTTGCTTCCCCTCGACCCAGCCCAGCGTCAGGGTGACGCTCCGTCGTTCCCGGAGTTCTTCGTTGGCCGCGAAGAAGATATCGCCTCAACCCCTCTGAACGGCGACGAAGGGCTGCAGGTCCGAGCGCTGCTCCCTGCCTCGTTCGCCTTTGACTTCGCCGTGAACACAATGACGTATGCGCCCGGCGCGTCTCTGGCCCAGGTGGAGGTCCATTGGATGGAGCATGGCTTGCTCATGCTGGAGGGCGGCGGGATCTATCGGCTCGGCAGCGACTGGCATCCGGTGAACGCCGGCGATGCCATCTGGATGGCGCCGTTCTGTCCACAGTGGTTCGCCGCTGTCGGCAAAACCCCCGCGAAATACCTGATCTACAAAGACTTCAACAGGCATGTGCTGGCATGAACCTTGCCATCGACACGGAACGCCTGCTGGGGGAGCTTGCGCACCTGGCCTCGCTCACGGATTGCCGTGCGCCTGCGGATGCTTCCCTGCCGCAGCCACAAACGGCCGTCACACGCATCGTCTTCACCGCACGGGACATGCAGGCTCGACAATGGTTCAAAGATCTTGCCGTGGACGCGGGCTTCCGCGTGCGCGAGGACGCAGTAGGCAATATCTTCGTGCGCTGGGAAGGCTCCCATCCCGCTCTGGCCCCCATCGGCACCGGATCGCACATCGACGCCATTCCGTTTGCGGGTATGTATGACGGCACGGTGGGCGTGCTGGGCGGGCTGGAGGCGATGCGTGCGCTGAAGGAAGCCGGCTTCCGACCCCGCCGTTCGCTGGAGTTGATTCTGTTCACCAGCGAAGAGCCGACACGCTTCGGGATCGGGTGCCTGGGATCGCGTCTCCTGGGAGGCGTGCTGGATCCAGACGCCGCCGACGCGCTCCCGGACCGCTTGCACGAGACGGAGCCGGAGGCACCGGTGGGCGCTACGCTGCGCACCGTCCGTGAGGCGGCTGGCTTCACAGGTTCACTCGCGGGGGTTCGCCTCTCCCGTGGGCAGTATGCCGCCTGGGTTGAGCTCCACATCGAGCAGGGGCCGCTGTTGGAGCGTGACGGCCAGGATGTGGGTCTAGTCACCGCCATCGCCGGGCCCGCGAGCTACCGCTTTACGGTGGAAGGCGCCGGCGGCCACGCAGGAGCGCTGCTGATGCCCGACCGCCGGGACGCCCTGTGTGCCGCGGCCGAACTGGTTCTGGCAGCCGAGCGCGAGGCGCAAATGGCCAACACCCGCAGCGGCGGCGTAGATACGGTCGCGACGGTGGGCAAGCTGGACGTCTTTCCCGGCGCGGTCAATGCCGTGCCCTCGCGCGTAAGGCTGATGCTGGACCTGCGCGACACGGATGCGACGCGCCGGGAAGAAGTCCTCCAGGCCGTGCGGGCCGAGGCTGAGGCCATCGCTGCGAGGCGCGGCGTGCGAATCGCAGGGGAGGCGATCAACGCGGATGACCCCGCGGTATGCGATCCGGAGATTCTGACGCTGCTTGAGAATATCTCCGCTACGCTGGGCATCCGGCACCGGCGGATGGTCTCGCGGGCGTACCACGATACGAGCTTTATGGCCCGCATCGCGCCCGTGGCCATGATCTTCATCCCCTGCAAGGGCGGCGTGTCGCATCGCCCGGACGAGTACGCGACGCCCGAGGCCATCTCGCACGGTGTGCGCGTGCTCGGGGAGTCGTTGGCCCGGCTTTCCGTAGAGGGTTAACCAAGGCCCTGCGCGTAGACTGGGAACCAGCCTCGGTACCGCCGTGCCTGAGTTCCTTAGGAGGCCGAGAACGACGCAATGATCCAGTCCCTGAATCCCGCGACCGGCCAGCTCTTGCGCCGTTTTGACCCCCTTACGCCGGCCGCGGTGGAGGCGAAGCTGGCCCTGGCCGCCGCTGCGGCCCGGACCTATGCCGCCGAGAGCCTCGAACACAGGCAGTTCTGGATGCGACGACTCGCGCTTCTCCTCGAGAGTGATCGCGAAGACCTGGCCACGACGGTCGTCAGCGAGATGGGCAAGCCCATCGCCGGGGCGCGGCTGGAGGTGGACAAGTGCGCCTCGGTCTGCCGGTACTACGCTGAGAACGCCGCGAGCATCCTCGAACCCGAAATCGTCGCGACCGAACATGCGCAGAGCTATGTCCGCTGGGACCCGCTGGGCGTTCTGCTTGCGATCATGCCGTGGAACTTCCCTCTGTGGCAGGTCTTCCGCTTTCTTGCACCGGCGCTCATGGCCGGCAACGTGGTCCTGCTGAAGCATGCGCCCAACGTCCCGCAATGCGCACTCGCCATTGAAGGGCTCGCGCGCCGCGCAGGCTTCCCGCGTGGCAGCATCCAGGCCCTGCTGATAGGGACGGAGGGTGTGGAATCCGTGCTCGGCGACGAACGGGTCGCCGCGGTGACCCTCACCGGCTCAGAGGCGGCGGGCCGGGCCGTTGCGGCGCAGGCTGGGTATCTGCTGAAGAAGAGTGTGCTGGAGTTGGGCGGATCCGATCCCTTCATCGTGATGCCCTCGGCGGATTTGACGGCGGCCATCACGAACGGCGTACAGGCCCGCTGCATCAACAACGGCCAGAGCTGCATTGCGGCAAAGCGCTTTCTCGTCCACGACGAGGTCTATGACGAGTTCGAGCGGGGCTTTATAGCGGAGATGCAGGGCCTGAAGGTGGGAGATCCGATGTGTGAAGACACCGAGATCGGGCCCCTGGCTACCGCCGGCGCCGTCGATAGACTGATGGGCCAGATGGAGGCCGCGCTTGCAGGGGGCGGCCGGCTTTTGACCGGGGGCAAGCGCATCGCCGGCGACGGCTTCTACGTGGAGCCGACCGTGATCGCAGCAGTGGGGCGGGACAGCGGCTTGTACGGCGAAGAGACGTTCGGGCCGCTGGCGCTGCTGTTCCGGGTGGGCTCGCTCGATGAGGCAATCCAGGTTGCAAACCACACGCCGTTTGGCCTCGGGGCCAGCTGCTGGACCGCACGGCCCGAGGAGCAGGAGCGGCTCGCGCGCGAGATCCAGGCAGGCGCTGTGTTCTTCAATCGTCCTGTCGCGAGCGATCCGCGCCTGCCGTTTGGCGGCATCAAGCACTCGGGCTATGGGCGCGAGCTGTCCGCCGCGGGGATGCGCGAGTTCCTCAACGCCAAGACGGTAGTCATCGCCGAGCTCAAGGACGCGCCACAGCAGACCGACCTGCCCTTTGTGCCCGAACCCGAAACCACATCGGGGGAAACCGCGCCCATGCTGACGGCGATCTCTGCCCAGCCTGCGAAGGCCCCGGAAGCAGATCAGCCCGCGAGGGGCCCGGGATCGATGCTCGGGCTCTCCGGTCGCTAGCGTTTCGTTAGAAGTTGAACGAGGCCTGCAGGGCGATGCGGCGCACCGCACTCTGCTGGGTATACGGTCCACCGGCGAGATTGATGCTCTGCCCGAACAGCCGGGAGCTGAGATTGCTGATGGGGTTCGCCAGGTCCGCGTTGTTGAACAGGTTGTTGACGTTCACGCCGAAGTTCACGCTGTAACGGCGCCCGGTGCTGGTGCCCCCAAAGCCGCCGGGGCCACCCGGGCCGCCACGACCACCACCGGGTCCACCGCGGCCGCCTCCCGGAGGTCCACCCTGCCCGCCTCCGCCACCCTGCCCGCCACTAGCCGCAGTCTTCTCCCCAAAGCCGATGGCCTTGGTCAGGCGAAAGTTGAAGGTAAACTCGTTCGGCCCTGTGCAGGCGTTGATCGGCGCCGTGCCGGTACCGGGG
>CAXUNH010000033.1:0-26082 GCA_964252405.1 uncultured Acidobacteriaceae bacterium
GCCGAGGACACTCGTCCAGTCTCCCCAGCCGCGGGCGCTGCCGTTGCGTGAACACCCGCGGTCGCCGGCACCGGAGCGGCCGCCCTGGCGACTTCGCCATCCCCGCCAATCTCTCGCGAGGCCTCTATCGGCCGCGTGATGTGCCCCAGGAGGACAGGGCCTGTGCCCTCCGGCGGCGTCATGGACTGGACCTCGGCCAAGTCCTTCCGGTCGCGCGCCGACAGCTCCGGAAGCCGGTACAGGTCGAGCGTCTCCGGTCCAAGCACGGCCAGCGTCTTCCCGTCCGGCGAAAGATCGAAGTTCTCCGAACTCCGCACGGCCGGCACGCACTGCAGGTGCAGCAAGACATCCCCGCTCTCGGTCTGGTACACCCGGACCTCCTGACTGATCGGGTCGTCATTCGCCAGTCCGTTCCCCGCCCCTCCGCTGCTGGAGGCCACCAGCCGGCTCATGGCAAAACGGCCCGCCGCCGGCGCAAGTGCAATGGTGGGCGGTTGCAGGGATTCACCAAAGGGCTCCTGCCAGTTCTCATGCCCGTCGAAGCCGTAGGCCGCCAGCATCGGCTGCTGCTCGGAGCCCCGGCAGGTTTCGGCCAGAAACTGGCTTCGGCTCAGCAGGCTCAGGCGCGGGTGACACGAGCTCAGCACGGGGGCGAGCTTTTCCTGCTTTCCTCCAAATTCGTTGAAGCTGACCGTCCACTTCCCGCGTTCGCCGTCCTCGGCCCACAGATACCCATCCCCGTCCAGAGGCAGCCGGAGCAGAACGGGCGAACCGACCGCGCCGGCACCGGTGATTTCGATCGGGTCCTGCGGCTTTGCGCCTGGGGTCAGCCGGAAGAACTCTACGGTGTAGTGTTTTCGCTTGTGAGTTTCCTCGCTGTTTTCGGCGGCGGCCGCCTGCTTGTCCGATTCCAGCTCAACCGTCACCACTCTCCCGTCAGGCGATCCCTGGACCGCTACGGGGAGCCCCAGCCGATGCGGCAGCGCGTAACGCCGGAAGGGCTCGGCGCCCGCGGCCAGGCCCTGCAAGGGAGAGAGCACCGAAAGATCACTCCCGATGCGCACCACAAAGACGCCCCCACCCACACTCCACAGGTACCGGCCGTGGTCATGGAGGTGCCATTTGGTCCGTGCCAGCACCCTGCCGCTCGGGACCTCGATCAACACCGCCGCAACCTGCCGGTCGGTGTCGTTCGCGTCGTCGCCCGGCAGGCGTGGAACCAGCGACCGGAGACTGTAGGTAAACAGCAGGTGAGAGCTGTCCAAGACGTGGACGGTGGCCATGGAAGCCCCTGCGTGCAACAGGCTCACGGCGTAGCCGGGGAAGCCCAATTCGCTCAGAGGCACGCGAAGAGACGGCTTGGGCGGAGCCTCCGCGAGAGACCATGCCGCGCATCCCACCAGCAACCCTGCCAGGCACACCCGCAAGGCGTGGCCGCGCGATCGCCAATTTTGCCGCTGCAGAAACATAGGCCCACCTGCCGCCGTACCTGTACTCTTTCTGTTATAGACGAGGGACAGGCGCAGGCGCAGCAGGCTCCGTGGCCCGCAAACCACGCCCGCCCTTCTTCGTTGTTACCACCTCAAACAGGGGTCTCCATGATTGTGTTCTCTCGCCCGCGCACGTGCCGTATCGTCGTCCAACTTACCCGTGGTGCAGGCTGCCTGTCTCTGGCCGTCGCGGGGGCACTCGCCGGCCTGCAGATGGCGGCACAGGCCGGGGAAAACAGCCCAGGCACGACGTCCACCCCGCACTACCAACTCGCTCCGGCGTTTGACACCTCGGCCATGGACCCCAAGGCCGACCCCTGCCAGGACTTTTACAAATTTGCCTGCGGCAACTTCGCGTCTGCCCATCCCATCCCCGCCGACCAGACCGGAGTCGACCAGTTCTATACCTTGTTCAACGTCAATACGGAGCGTCTGCAGGGCATTCTGACCCGTTACGCGACACCCAGCCCCGATCGAACTCCACTCCAGCAGAAGATTGGGGACGACTACGCGGCCTGCATGAACACCGATTCTATCGAGCGGAAGGGTCTCGCTCCCCTGCAGCCGTTGCTGGAGCAGGTGAACAAGGTGACCAAGCCGGGCATGCCCTACTTTGCCGGCGAGCTGCAGCGCTACGGGGTCAATGCCTTCTTCTCCTTCGGCGAAATGCAGGACTACAAGGACTCCACCAAACAAATCGCCGCGGCTTTTCAGGGCGGCCTCGGCCTGCCGGAGCGCGACTACTATACCCGTACCGGCGAGAAGGACAAGCTCCTGCGCCAGCAGTACGTCGACCACATCGCGAAGATGCTGACGCTGGCCGGTGAGCCCGCAGACCGCGCCAAAGCCGAAGCGCAGGACATCCTTGCCTTCGAGACCAAGCTCGCCGAAGCCTCACTGACGAACACAGAGATGCGCGATCCTGCGGCCATCTACCACCCCGAGACGCTCTCGCAATTCTCCTCGGACCTGCACGGCATCCCGTTTCAGCCCTTTCTGGAGGCTATCCACGCCCCCGGTATCGACTCGCTGAATGACGGAACGCCGAAGTTCTTTCCAGTGATGGTCAATGCCATCCTGAGCGCAAAGCTTGAGACCCTGCGGGCGTATCTGCGCTACGAGGTGCTCAGCAACTTCGCACCCAACCTGCCCAGGGCCTTTGACGACGAGAACTTTCACTTCTATGGAACACAGCTCAGCGGCCAGCCGGAGCAGCGACCCCGTTGGAAGCGCTGCGCCCAGACCGTCGACCTCCAGCTCGGGGAAGCTCTCGGCCAGGTTTACGTGCAGCAGTACTTCGCCGGCGACGAGAAAGCCAAGACGCTCCAGGTGGTGCACGACATCGAGTCCGCGATGGACCGCGACATCGATACCCTGTCATGGATGAGCGCCGATACCAAGGTCAAGGCCAAGATTAAGCTCCACGCCATCACCGACAAGATTGGCTACCCGGAGCACTGGCGCGACTACAGCGCGCTGACCATCTCGCCGGCCGACCCGCTGGGCAATCAGCAGCGCGCGACAGCGTTTGAGAACGATCGGCAGATGAACAAGATCGGCAAACCCGTCGACCCGCTCGAGTGGGGCATGACGCCTCCCACCATCAACGCCTACTACGACCCCAGCATGAACAACATCAACTTCCCGGCCGGCATCCTGCAGCCTGCCTTCTATGACCCCAACGCTGATCTTGCGGTGAATTACGGCCACATCGGGGGCGTGGTCGGTCACGAGCTCACGCATGGCTTCGACGACGAAGGCGCCAAGTTCGACGCCAAAGGCAACCTGAATGACTGGTGGACAGCCGAGGACAAGAAGAACTTCGAGGCGCGCACCTCCTGTCTCGCCAACCAGTACGGCAGCTACGTCGCGGTGGACGACGTTCACGTCAATGGCAAGCTCACCCTGGGTGAAAACACGGCCGACAACGGTGGCCTGCTGCTTGCCTACATGGCGTACATGGATCGCGCAAAGCAGAGCGGCATCGACGTCAACAAGAAGATTGACGGCTATACCGGACAGCAGCGGTTCTACATCGCATGGGCCCAGAACTGGTGCGAAAACACCCGTCCGGAGACCGTTCGGCAGCGCGTCTTCGTCGACCCGCACTCGCCGGATCACTTCCGCGCCAATGGTCCCATCGTCAACCAGCCCGGTTTTGCGCCAGCCTTCGGCTGCAAGGCCGGTGCGCCAATGGCGCCGGCGGGGAACTGCCGCGTCTGGTAAGGGAGCGGATGTCCACAGAACAGGCTATCCCTGGTCCGGATTTTCGGACCCGGGTGGCGCGGAAGCCGGCAGAGCCCACGCCTTCCAAGGATCGCGCGCTCGCCTTTGCCGCTTGCGCACTCGCCAGTTGCTTTTGGGGCTGCGGGTTCTTTTTCGGCAAGGTTGCCCTGGCCGAAATGAACGTCGGCGCGATGGTCTTTTTCCGTTTCGCCTTTGCAGTCCTTGGGCTTGCGCCACTGCTTTTCACCCATCGCGCAGGCTTCACGCGCCGCGAGTGGCTGCTGCTGGCTCTGGCTTCCCTGCTGGGCATCCCGTTGCAGTTTCTGCTCCAGTTCTACGGACTGTCGCTTACCACCGTCTCGCACGCCTCGCTGATGGTGGGCACCATGCCCGTCTTTCTCGCCGTGGGCGCCACCCTGTTCGCGCACGAGCGTCTGAACCGCCTCGGTTGGATCGCGCTCGCGGTCTCCACCGGCGGGGCGGCCCTCATCGCGCTCGGTGGCCACCACAAAACCTCAGCCAACGGGCCGTCCCTGCCCGGCGATCTGTGCGTCGTCATCTCCATGGCCATCGCGCTCTTCTGGCTTCTGATCAACCAGCGCCTGATCGCCACCCACAGCCCGGTCGTCGTAACGGCCTGGGGCACGCTGCTGGGCTGGCTCATGCTCTTTGCCTTCGTGCCGCCCCTTTGGGGACTTCCTCCTGTCCACGGCATCTCGCCAAGAGCCTGGGCCGCACTTGCGGCCAGCGGTCTGCTCTGCACCGCGTCCACTACGCTGTTGTGGAACTGGGGCATGACGCGCGTCCCCGCCTCGCAGGCAGGCGTGCTGCTGAACATGGAGCCGCTGATCGGGTCGCTGCTGGGCGTCTTGATCCTGCATGAGCACCTTGGTCCCTTGGCAGCGTTGGGCGGTCTCATGATCGTGCTCGCCGCGTTTGCGTTGACCTCACGGTCGTCGCGTCCCGCAGTGACTCCTACGGACCTGCCCACCACGGTCTGAGCCCCGACCTGCTAGCATCGCTGCGGGTGTTCGATAGCCCAACATCTTGCCCGGAGTTTCTTAAGCATGGTTCGTTCGCTTCTCGCCGCCGCTCTGCTCTTCTTTGTTCCCGTGGTTCCCGCACAAGTGGCCGGCACGCCGCCGCAAGCCTCGCAGACGGCACCCCAACCCGCGGCCCCCGCCAAGACCAAGGCCCCCAAGCCCGCCAAGGACGCAGCCCCTGGCGGCGGTCCGGACAAGGTCTGGGTCAACCTCAACTCCAGCGTGTACCACTGCTACGGCGACCGCTACTACGGCAAAACAGCGAACGGCCGCTACATGACGGAGGCCGCAGCAAAGTCCGCCGGCGCCAAGGGCGCGGGTGGCAAGACTTGCTCGACCGGCAAATAGGAAGGCCGCACTGAACGGAGAGCCGCCCCCCCTGGCCGGATGGCTCTTCGCCAGTGCGCGCCGGAGACGGGGCACGAGCGCGGCACTGCAAGGACTACTCTACGCGTTCCTCAATCAGTCCAGTCATGAATCTTTGCGAGCTGTTAGCCATCCGCAATGCACTACACCGGTGTAATGATGCCGCCCACCGGCAGCGAGGTGGGCAGCGATCCCGGGCGGCGCAGATGCATCGCCTCGGCCACGGTATCGGTGTACTTCAATCCAGCGCCGGTGTTGAAGAGCACGACCTGCTCCGCGGCCTTGATCTCGCCGCTCGCGATCAGGGCATCGTAGGCCGCCGTCGCCGCCGCACCTTCTGGGGACAAGAAGAGCCCCTCATGCTTCGCCCAATCCAGAATGGACGCCAGGATCGTCGGGTCGTCGGAGCTCACGGCGCGTCCGCCAGAGGTCCTCAGGATTTCCAGGATGATGGCATCGCCATACGGCTTGGGCACTCGCAGCCCCGAGGCAAACGTCTCGGCTCCCTGGTAGAACTGGCTCGTCGCCTCGCCCTGCTCGAAGGCCCGGGTCACCGGCGCACAGCCGGCGGCCTGCAGGGCGTACATGCGCGGCCGCGGTCCGCTCACCCAGCCCAACGCCTCCATCTCCTCGAAGGCCTTCCACATGCCGATCAGCCCAACCCCGCCGCCCGTCGGGTAGAAGATCGCGTCCGGGTACCGCCAACCGAGTTGCTCGACCAGTTCATACCCCATGGTCTTCTTGCCCTCTACGCGGAAAGGCTCCTTCAGGGTCGAGATGTCGAACCAGACATCCTCCGGCGCAACGCCCGTTTCCTTCTGGCGCTTGATCTCCTCGCCTACCAGTCGCGCGCAGTCGGAGATCAACCCATCCACCATGCGCACATCGGCTCCGTACACGATGCCTTCCAGGTAGTTCGCCAGGGGCACGTCCTGCGGCATAAACAGGTGCGCCGCCATGCCCGCGGCGGCTGCATACGCCGCCAGCGCCCCGGCCGCGTTGCCCGCGGAAGGCACCGCCAGATGCCGCAGTCCGTAGCGCCGCGCCATGGTCACCGCCACCCCAAGACCACGCGCCTTGAACGTTCCTGTGGGGTTTGCCCCTTCTTCCTTCACCAGCAAGCCCTTATAGCGTTTGGACTGGACCATGGGCGTCCATCCCTCACCCAGGCTCACCGGCTCGGCCTCGGGCAGCACGTCCCGGTACCGCCACATGCCCAGGCTCGCCGCCGAGGTCGCCGCGTACTCCGCTGGCGCTTCCCGCCGGGCCGTCCGCTTCAGCGCTTCCATGTCGTACCGCACATACAGCGAGCCGGCATCCAGCGGGCAGAGCGTCTGCGGAACCTCCGCACTCACCTTGTGGCCGCACCGGGCACACTCAAGAAAAGCAATCTTCGGCATACCCTTCCATGCTATCGAAGGAGCGAGCCGACGAACCGATCCTTCCGCTTAGAATGGTAAGGTGGCCCCGGAGGCACGCTATGAAGCCCTATCCCGAAGGCTTTCCCCATTTCGAGACTGAAGAGGAAATGTACGCCCTTATCCAGAAAGGTCTGGATGATGACGATTCTGGCGTTGAGTTCGGCTCCGAAGAGTGGGATCGCTTTCTGCAAGAACTGGCAAGTATGCCCGGTTCCCGAAAGTTGGCCTCTTGAAGGTCAGGTACAAAGGTCTGGCTCGTGCAGATCTTCGCGAGATCTCAAACCATCTGCAACTCAGGGATCAGAGCGGCACCTTGCATCGTCGCTTTATCGCTTCTTTATCGAAAACATCCTTAATGCTGTCGGAGTTTCCTGAGATTGGCCGTGTCGAGTTGCTCGAGCAACCCGGAAGAGGCGCAAACAGCGAACTGCGCCGCCTACCAATACGTCGTTTTCCCAAATACACGATCTTCTACACGTTGGAAGGTGATGCCGTGTACGTCCATCGCGTCCTTCACAGCGCCCGCAACCCTTCCCTTCGCCTCACGGACCCTTCCTGAATGCCAAGACTATGCATCATCGCCATCGACATCGATGGCACACTCCTGAATCGCCAGGGTCAGATCAGCCCCCGCAACCGTGCCGCCCTTGCCCAGGCACAGCAGGCCGGCGTCGAAGTCGTCGTCGCGACCGGGCGCCGCCACACCTATGCCATGCGCGTGTTGCGCGACCTGAACCTGCATGGGGCCAACGCCCTCGTTAGCTCGAATGGCGCGGTCATTCGCACGGTCGGCGCCGCGGAGCTTATCCACCGTACTCATTTCTCGCCCGGAACCGCTCGCTGGCTCTGCGAACACATGGCGGGCTTCCGGGACACGCTCGTCTTCACCTTCGATCGTGTGGACGCCACCGGCGAGGATCTGCACGGCGCCCTTGTTTGTGAGGCCTCCAACGCGCTCCACAACAGCGTGGACGCCTGGATGAAAGCCAACAAGCCCTACATCCGCCAGGTAAACCGGATCGAGGAGATCTTCGCCCCCGCTCCAGCGCAGCGCAGTCAAACGGCCGTCGCGCTCGCCGACCCAGAGGAAGAGGCACCCTCCGACGACGGGAGTCCCATCCAGGCCATGATCTGCGGCCCCGTGGACCGTATGGAGGCGGCGGAAGCCCTTCTCCTTCAGCACCCGGCGGTCGCCGGCGTTGGCCAAGCGGAGTTCCCGGGGTGCGAGATCGCTCTCCAACGAACCGTCTACGCCGATCGCGACCTCGCCATCCTCGACATCCTTCCCGCGGGCTGCTCCAAAGCCTCTGCCCTGAGCTATCTCGCCGGTCTGCGCGGGTGCACCATGGCAGACGTGATGGCGATCGGGGATAACTTCAACGATCTGCCCATGCTGCACGGCGCAGGCCGCCCGGTGCTGATGGGCAACGCCCCTGCCGAACTCCACGAACTCGCCCGAAAACACAACTGGAGCATGGCTCCCACGAACGACGAGGACGGCGTGGCCCAGACCATCGAAGCCGCCCTCCGCTAGCGCCCTTATCGTGTCGTCTGGGCAAGGACCCGCTGTTTCATCCAGCAAAACCCCTCTTTGCTCAGCGCAAACGCCCGGCCGCCCTTCCACCAAAGCACCATGCTCAGCCATCGCGTTCAGTGCTAGTCTCCCCACAGTGCCCCGTCTGCCCTACTCCCGCTTTCGCCTGTTCGGCACATTCGCTGCCGTGCTCATCGCCCTGCACGGCGCGCACGCGTTCGCGTTGGAGCGGATCACCTTGCGCAACGGCTTCTTCTACGACTGTGTTCGCCTCGAGCCGCTGGACAGCACGCATACCCGCGTCTTTCTCTCCGGCGAGGACACCTCCGGCTACGTGGACCTGTCTACCGCGGAGATCGTCGCCACCGACACTCTGCCGAACCCGCCGGCCCCGACGCACACCGCCTCTGCGTCCCTGGCGGCCTCCAGTGCGGGTACCTTCGCAGCGCCCGGGGTTGAATGCGCCACGCTGCTCCTCAGCGCCGGAGCGACGCACAACATCGACGTTGCCCTGCTCTCCAGCATCATTCACGCCGAAAGCAGCGGCCGCACACGAGCGGTCTCCCGCACGGGCGCGCAAGGCCTGATGCAGCTCATGCCGTCCACAGCCCACCAGCTCGGCGTCACTGACAGCTTTGAACCCGGCCAGAACATCAACGGCGGCACCGCCTACCTTGACGCGCTGCTGACCCGTTACCATGACAATCTCGCCCTTGCCCTCGCGGCCTACAACGCCGGCCCGGGCGCAGTGGACCGCTATCACGGCATCCCGCCCTATCGCGAGACCCGTACCTACGTCGCCCGCGTGATGACCGAGTTCAAGCACCGCAAGGCAGCCCTGAAGCAAACGCCCGCTCCCACGCTGCAAGCCACACGCTAACGCGAACCCGCGTCCCCCGACTCGCCGACCCGCTAACCCGCCGACTCGCTGACCCGCCGCCTCGCTGACTTGCTGACTTGCTAGAATCACCTCATCCATGAAGTGCCCGTACTGCGGCTTTACCCAGGACAAGGTGATCGACTCCCGCGAAAGCAAGGACGCCGACTCCATCCGCCGACGCCGCGAGTGTGAACGCTGCACCAAGCGCTTTACCACCTACGAGCGACTCGACGAGATCCCCTACATGGTCGTCAAAAAGGACGGCCGGCGCGAGAAGTTCGACCGCCAAAAGGTCCTCGACGGCCTCCTTCACTCCTGCCAGAAACGCACCGTCTCCGCCACCCAAATGCAGGCCATCGTCGACGAGGTCGAAGCCGCCGTCATCGACTCCCCCGAACGCGAGCTCTCCACCGCCGGTATCGGCGAGCTCATCATGAACCGCCTCAAAGACCTCGACTCCGTCGCCTACATCCGCTTCGCCTCCGTCTACCGCGACTTCAAGGATGTCAACGAATTTAAGCAGGAACTGGAGGGCTTGTTGCGGGGGCGGGACCCACGGGGCCGACGTGGTTCTAAGTTGTAAGTTCTAGGTTGTAGGAAGCAGCGGGAGGAGGGCCGAGTATCTAAGCGATGAAACAGTCTTTCCGGGATCTGCAAGTTTGGCACAAGGGTATCGAGCTTACGGAGATGATTTACTTCCTTACGGCCGAATACCCGAAACATGAGATGTTTGGGCTGACGTCTCAGATGCGTCGCGCGGCCGTGAGCATCCCCAGCAATATCGCCGAAGGATCAGCAAGAACAAGCAGGAAGGATTTCCGCAACTTCATCGCGATTGCAAAAGGCAGTGCGTGCGAACTTCAGACACAACTGTTCATCTCGCGAAGACTAAACTACATCTCCGAACAAGACCTGCAGAGGTGCGAGGCCTTAACGGACCGAGTCGCGCGCATGTTAAGTGGCCTGAGTAAAGCGCTGAAGCAGCCGCTCCCACCTAGAACCTAGAACCTACAACCTACAACGAGGTCCTCCCTTGCCCCCAGAAACCCGCACCCACACCATCACCCTCATCCCGGGTGACGGCATCGGCCCTGAAGTCACGGCGCAAGTCGTTGCCATCCTTGAGGCCGCCGGCAACCAGACCGGCTGCAGCTTTGTCTGGCACCGCTACGACGCCGGCGCCGACGCCTACGCCAAGACCGGCGAGTATATCCCGCAGGCCCTGATGGACTCGATCGGCACCAACAAGGTCGCGCTGAAAGGCCCGGTCACCACGCCCATCGGCGGCGGTTTCAGCTCGATCAACGTGCAACTTCGGAAGAAATTTGACCTGTATGCAAACTTCCGCCCGGTAAAGTCGCTCCCCGGTCTGAAATCGAACTATCCCAACATCGACCTCGTCATCTTCCGCGAAAACACCGAAGACCTTTACGCCGGTGTCGAGTTCATGGCCTCGCCCGAGGTCGCGCAAAGCATCAAGATCATCACCGAAAAGGGTTCCACGCGCATCGCCCGCGCCGCCTTCGAGTACGCCCGCAAGCACGGCCGCAAGAAGATTCACGCCATTCACAAGGCCAACATCATGAAGCTCTCGGACGGTCTCTTTCTGCGCTGCTGCAAAGCCGTCGCGGCCGAGTTCCCCGAGATCGCCTACGCCGAGCACATCGTCGACAACACCTGCATGCAGCTCGTGCTGAACCCCTACCAATACGACGTGATCCTCACCGAAAACCTTTACGGCGACATTCTCTCGGACCTGTGCTCGGCCTTCGTCGGCGGTCTCGGCCTCGTCCCTGGCGCGAACCTCGGTGCCAACAGCGCCATCTTTGAGGCCGTGCACGGCTCCGCGCCAGACATCGCCGGCCAGGATAAGGCCAACCCCACTGCCCTGCTCCAGTCCGCCATCCTCATGCTCCACCACATCGACGAACCCACCGCCGCGGAGAAGGTTCAGACCGCGCTCGAAAAGGTCTACGCCGAAGGCAAGACCCTTACCCGCGACGTAGGTGGCAATGCCGGCACCAAAGCATTCGGCGACGCCATCATTGCCGCGTTGTAGGAGCCGTCAGCGGGAGTGTACATCCGGCGCCCGTTGCGGGTGTACACTCCCGGTATGGAAGTCACGATCACCCAGTTCCGGCGCGATCTCTTCAAGCTGGTCGAGCAGGTCATGGCGGGCAATGAAGTCCACGTCACCTACAAGGGCAAGAGCTTCTCGCTGACCCCCGACGAGCCAGTCGATCGTCTGAGCCGCATCACACCCCTGGACGGAATCATTGGCGATCTGGATGATCGCCCCGACAAGGAAGCCATGCGCCTCGAATGGGAAAAGGATTGGGCGGAACTTTGATCGCCTACCTGGACACCAACGTCGCTGTCTGGATCTCCAACGGAAAGCTACGCAATCTGTCGAAAGAGGCGGCAAGGGTCGTGAAGACGGCTCAACTCTTCATCTCTCCCATGGCCGTACTCGAGTTGGAGTACCTGTTTGATCTCGGCCGAACAAGATTCCGTTCTCGCGAGACGGTCAGAAAGCTCGAACTTGAGATCGGGATAACGATCTGCCCGCTTAGCTTCGAGCAGGTCGCGGACGCAGCTCTCGACGAAGGTTGGACCACAGACCCGTTCGATCGCTTGATCGTCGCCAACGCAAAGGCGAATGCCTTCGCTTCCCTTATCTCAGCCGATGAGAAATTTGCGGCCCATTACCCCAAGACTGTCTGGTAGCGGAAGGAAACAACTTGTTCGTGAAAACCTGCACCGCTGTGTCTCTCAGTGCCGTTCTCCTCGCGGTCGGTTGCAACTCCACACCGAAGACCACGGCAGACCAACCGCAACAGAAAGAAACTGGGGCTACGCCTGCCGCAGCCCCAGTCGACCCCGCCAGCGCCGGCACCCTCGCCGGCACGATCAATCTCAAGGGCACGCCGCCGCCACGCGTCAACATCGACATGTCCATGGACCCTGCCTGCGCCTTTGCCGGCGACAACCTGACAGAGCAGTTCCTCGGCGACAAGGGCCATCTTGCCAACGTGTTCGTGTACATCAAGTCCGGCCTGCCCGCATCCTCCGCACCCGCCGGGGCCCCGCCGATTCGTGTTGACCAGAAGGGCTGCCGCTTCATCCCGCATGTAGCCGCCGTGCAGCAAGGCGGCTCGGTGGAATACACCAACTCCGACCCCACCATGCACAACGTCCACACCGTTGCCACCGTGCCCGGCGACAGCAGCGTCGACGTCTCGCAAGGGCCCAATGCCAAGCCGGAAGCCCGTCATTACAACGCGCCGGAAACGATGTTGGCCATCCGCTGCAACAACCACCCCTGGATGCAGGCCTTCCTGAACATCGCGCCCAACCCGTACTTTGCGGTCACCGGCCCGGATGGCAGCTTCACCATCCCTAACCTGCCGCCCGGCACCTACACGCTGGCTGCGGTGCATGAGAAACTCGGCGAACAGGACACGCAGATCACCGTCGCCCCGCACAGCACGGCAAAAACGTCCTTGACCTTCACGGTGCAGTAACGGTATACCCGGGCCAATCGCGTCATCAGACCAAAACACAAGGCACGCTCGAATGAACCTCAACACCGCACTCGGCACCCATGCCCTGCCCCTCTGGTTCCTTGTCTTCTCGCTGTTCCTTCCGCGCATCGCCATCATCGTGGCCTGGCTGCAACACAGCGTGCCCACGTACATCCCCAGCACCGTGAACATCGTGAGCGCGATCATCGCCCTGCTGATCCCGCGCATTCTGATTCTTTTCTGGATCTACCAGGACCAGGGCATCAGCCTTTGGCTCCTCATCCACGCGATCGGACTGATTGTTGCCTGGGGCGGCGGGGGTGGGACCTACGTCCGGCGCCGTCGTGTTGAAGTGATCGACTAACCCGTCCACAGTACCAGGACAAACGTTGTGGCAATCAATCCCAGGGCAAGATAGGGCGAGACAAAGGCTGCGAACATCGCGGCCATCACGCTTCCCAGCCCCACAAACGCCAGCCAGCGCCGGCGTGCGCTCCACTGCTGAAAATCTTCATCCTCGGCATGATCATGCGCTGCCGCCAGACGAATGAGCATCAGCGCAAATCCGCAGAGCATGGCGTTGAAGCAGAACACCGCGATGTCGACCGAATCGTGTGGATGCAGCGACACCGCCTGGACCGTCACCGGAAACAGGCTCAACAACACCAGAAAGATGAAGTTGGCCCAGATCACCTTGCGATTCACGTGACGCAGCAGCACCATCGTGTTGTGGTGCAACAGCCACATCGCCGCCGTGAGCTGAAAGCCCAGACCGTAGATCAGCATGGGCAGCAACACCGGTGCCCACCCGCGCCACCCGGGTGCCGCAGGCGCACGCAATTCCAGCACCAGGATGGTGATGATCACGGCGATCACCCCATCGGTGAACGCCTCAAGGCGGCCCTTGGACATCGGTTCGCGCTGCGGTTGCATGCCCTGTACGACGCCGCAAGTCCATCGCGCGAACGGCGCCTACCTGCAGAAGTTTAGAGCTCCAGGATGATCGGCATGATCAACGGCCGGCGGTTTGCATTTTTCTGCACGAACCGCTTCAGATCGGTGCGGATCTTCTCCTTCATCACGCCGTAGTCCCGGCGTTCTTCCCCGCTCGACTCCTCCAGGGTACGCGCCACAATGTCGCGCGCATTGCGCAGCAGGTCCGGGTCATCCGCCGCAAAACCACGGGTTGTGATCTCCGGCTGACCTTCCACCTGGCCGGTCTTGCGGTTGATCGCGATGATTGGCAAAAACAACCCGTCGCCGCCAAGCTGCTTGCGATCCTTGATTACCGTATCCTCCACTACGTCCGCGGTGGAGTTGTTGTCGATGCACACGCGTCCCGTGCTGATCTTCCCGGTCTTCTGCGCCGAACGTTCGTCCACCGTTAGCACGTCGCCATCCTCCAGCAGCAACACCTTCTCGGGCACGCCCGTGGCCGCGGCCAACTCTGCGTGGCGCTTCAGGTGCCGGTAGTCGCCGTGGATCGGAATGAAGAACTTCGGCCGCACAAGATTGATCATCAGCCGCAGTTCCTCCTGCGATCCGTGACCGGAGACATGAATCAAACCATGGGTTCCGTCATCGTTGATCACACGCGCATCCCGCCGCTCCAGGTGATCGATCACGCGATAGATGGCCTTCTCATTCCCTGGAATAATGCGTGAAGACAGAATGACCGTATCGCCTTTGTCGATCTTGGCGAACTTGTGATTGTCCACCGCCGCCCGTGACAAGGAGCTCATCGGCTCGCCTTGCGTGCCGGAGATCAGGATGCAGAGCTGATGATCCGGAGTGTCCTTGATCTGGCCCGGGTGAATGATCAACCCCGGCGGCGGATCCAGGTAGCCGAGGTCCTGCGCAACCTCTGCCGAGTTGTCGATGGACCGGCCGATCAGCGCGACCTTGCGTCCATGCTTGTGCGCCAGCTCCATCGCGATACGAATGCGATGGATGGAGGAGCTGAAGCACGAGAAAAAGAGCTTCTTCTTCGTTGCCGCGAAGATGTCGTCCAGCCGCGGCTTTACGGCCTTTTCCCCCGGCGTAAACCCAGGGCGGTCGACGTTGGTGGAATCCTGCAGCAAGGCCAGCACACCCTGCTTGCCCAGATCCGCAAAGGCCTGCAGATCGAACGGGTGCCCGTCCGGCGAACTCAGATCCACTTTGAAATCGCCCGTGTGCAGGAGGGTGCCCACAGGCGTCGTCACGGCCAGCGCCACGCAGTCCACCAGCGAGTGCGTCACGCGGATCGGCATGATGCTGAACGGCCCTAGCGCAAAGCGCTTGCCGGGCAGGATTTCAATCAGGTCGGTCTTGTCCAGCAGCCGGTGCTCGTCCAGCTTGCCTTCCACGTACGCGAGGGTGAACTCCGTGCCGTACACCGGAACGTTGAGTTCGGAAAGGATCCATGGCAGGCCGCCGATGTGATCCTCGTGCCCGTGCGTCAGGACGATGCCGCGCACCTTGCTGCGGTTTTCCAATAGAAAGCTGATATCCGGCACAACAATGTCCACACCGAGCAGTTCTTCCTCGGGGAACATCAGGCCGGCGTCGATCACAAGAATGTCGTCGCCAAAACGGAGCGCGAGACAGTTCATACCGAACTCGCCCAAACCGCCGAGCGGAATGATCTGCAATTTATCTAATGCCATGGACCTTCAGTTTAGCTGAGAAGCCCGTCCCCCGCCGCCCGGGCCGCCTTACAGAGCCCGGACAAGCTTCAAAGGGAGCTCAAAGATGGCACGCACCAGGTCAAACACGCCGGCGACGGTGAGCCCAATCAGGCGAAAGGGCAGCAGGATCAGCCACACCATCGGGTACAGCACGACCAGGGCCAAGGCAGCCGGCCAGCAGACGATCAGGAGAAGAACAACGACAAGAAGCTTCACCCCAGACCTCCTATGCGGTATACGCAAACCGCCTTGGCAGGGTTCCGAACCAGGACAAAACGCTCCCTTGCCCTTTTCAGGAAGCTCTTGCCTCGCGAAGCAAAGCCTCATGCAGAATCATCTTCAGGTACGTCTGATACTTCAGTCCAAGCTTTTCCGCCTGTACACGTGCCATTTCGATATCAGCCGGGTCGAGCCGAATCGTCGTCGTAGGTAGACCTGCTTTTCGAGCCACGGTACCGCGGCCAAGACGGCGCTCTTCGGCTGCTTGACAAAATCCTGATCGAGCTCCTCCTGGTGCTCGAACCACCACTTTGCCTTTTCTGCCTCTGACTCGAATTTAGGAAGAACTCTCTTCTCCAGCATCAACACTCTCCGCACGGTACTCCAGATACGACGCGCAGAACTCGGCTCGGCTCGAAGGCGGTGATAACCCGTATTCCATTGCCCCGTTCCGTAGTCACAGCCTGCAGAATCCTGCTCGATGAAGTTTCCCCCACCTGCCTGTAACGAAGTTCCCCATCAATGTCCTGATAGCCGAGGTCCACCAGATTGCTTTGAATAACCTCTTCGGCCCCTGAGGCAAGACACCGTGGTCTTTGATATGTGCAACATTGGCTTCGTCCCAATCGAACATCCGCCCTCACCCCAAAAAGTGTTTATAAAACATGCAGGAGCAGCCCCTTCGGGAGTGCCAAAGTGCCATCTCGCCCGCCTCTGGCCTACAGCTTCGGAGGCTGTAGGTCGCGCATCAGGTCCCTTGACACAAGCCTGGACATCTACACGTATGTATCTACTTTGTAGCTACACCCTCAACTGGAAGTTTCACCGCAGCACTTCTTCCAGCGCTGTGCTCAGATCCGTCTTCTCATCCCGGTATTTCACGATGATGGGCGTATACACCGACAGGCCAAGTTCCCGCCCTCGTCCGCTCGTCACGGCACGCGACCCCGGAACCACCACCGCGCCCTCGGGGATGATCAACGGCTGATCCGCAGTGGCCCGCAGCACGCGGTCATTCGGCAAGTCGAACACCGGCGTCCCCCGAGTCAGAATCGTGCCTGCAGCCAGCACGGCACGGCTGCGCACGATCGTGCCCTCATACACGCCCGTGTTGCCGCCCACCAGCACATCGTCCTCGATGATCACCGGGGACGCATTTACAGGTTCCAGCACACCGCCGATCTGCGCCGCGGCAGAAAGATGTACCCGCGCGCCGATTTGTGCACACGACCCTACCAGGGCGTGCGAGTCGATCATTGTGCCCTCACCCACATAAGCGCCTACATTCACATACGCCGGCGGCATCATCACGACACCCTTGGCCAGGAACGCGCCCCCGCGCACCGCACTTCCGCCCGGCACAAGGCGGATCCCATCCCGGGGTGTGAACTGCCGGGCGGGGTACGTACTTTTGTCCACAAAGGTGAACCCCGTACCCATCCCGCCGTTTACCTCGCGTAACTCGCCCAGGCGAAAGCCGAGCAGAATGCCACGTTTCACCCAGGCATTCACACGCCACCCCGTGGGCTGTGTGGCGTCGGGCTCGGCGGAGCGCAGTGTGCCGGCTTCCAGCGCATCCCGAAGCTGGTGGAAGGCGGTCAGAGCGTCAGCCTTGCTGACGGCATCGGAGCCCCGCGCAAATAGGTCTTCAATGGTCTGCTGCAACGGAAAAAACGAGGTCATGTCAACGATCGATTGTAACGATCCGGGTGCCTACCGGGGCTCGAGCCTCAGTCCAAATTCGCCGCAACTCAGCGTGCCGAGCGCGCTTAGAACATGCGCAACTTCGGCTGCTCGGCATCGCCGTTGGGCTGATCGAACAACAACCCAAGCTCGCCGAGGATGCGTTCCAGCTTGCGCCGCGTCGGCGTGGTCACGGGCACCATGGGCAGGCGAAGATTCTCATTGCCGCGTCCCAGCAGCGCCAGCACGGCCTTGATCGGCGCCGGGCTTGGCTCGGTGAACAGAGCCTGCATCAGCCGGAAGTAGTGCCGGTTGATCCGCCTCGCCGCGATCCAGTTGTCTGTCATCACCGAGTCCACCATGTGGGACATCTGCTGCGGGATCGCGTTTGAGGCGACCGAGATGACCCCCACACCGCCCACCGCCAGCGTAGGCAGCGTCAACGCATCGTCGCCCGCAAACACACGGAAAGACCGCGGCGCCTGGGTAAGGATGGACGTAATCTGCGTCATCAGTCCACTCGACTCCTTGATCCCCACAATGTTTGGAATGTCCGCCAGCCGCAGCACGGTATCCGGCTCCAGGTTCGCGCCCGTGCGGCCGGGGATGTTGTACAGCAGGATGGGCAGATCCACTGCGTCGGCAATGGCTTTGAAGTGTTGGAACTGCCCTTCCTGGCCCGGACGGTTGTAATATGGGTTGGCGGTCAGGACCCCTGTCAGTTGAGGAATGCGCGCCAGCTTGCGGGCGTTTTCCACCGCCTGCTCCGTGTTGTTGTGGGTGGCCCCCGCGAACACCGGAACGCGACCCTCCGCGGCGCGCACGGTGATCTCCACCACACGCAACCACTCCTGCTCGGTTAACGTGCTCGCCTCGCCCGTCGTCCCTGCCGGAATCAGCAGCGAAACCCCGTTGGCGATCTGCCAGTCCACATGCGCCGCAAGCGCATGTTCGTCGATGTTCCCGTCATGACGGAACGGGGTAACAAGAGCGGTACCGCAGCCCTGCAAATCCATACGCGGATGAGTTTACGACGAATGGGCAGTGCCTTGCGTCTGCGGTCTGGGCCTGCGGGTCTTCTCGACGATGCTGGCCGGTGGAACGAGCCAGACGACGGCCACCACGGCCATCATGCCCAGCGCCAGGTAGGGCGAAAAGAATGCCACAAAGACAGCCCCGAAGTTGAGGCTTGCCGAGAAGATCTGCTTCACCGGCCCGGCAGCTGGCGGAATCCCTGTGCGCCGGCGAATGACATGGGAAAGCACTGTCCAGGCAAACGCGGGCATTCTGAAGCAAACGGCGTACACCGCGACCGGCACAGGAGTGATTCCTCGAGTCCCGATCCATTGAATCCCAAAGGGCACCATGGACAACGCGAACAACAACCCCAAATTGGCCCACAGGATGCCATGCGTGACGGAGTCGAGATCATCCACCAGGTAGTGATGGTTCACCCAGTAGATGCCGACCTGAACAAAGCTCAGAAGGTACACCGCGAAGATCTTGACGTTGGCCCGCAGAACCTGGTGGTCGGCCATCTCCCGAGTCCCGGGCACCTTGAGCTCCAGCACCATAATGGTGATGATCACGGCGATCACGCCGTCCGAGAACGAGTCCATGCGTGAGCGAGAAAGGGATTCCGGCATAGGTCGCCGCCAGCATACACGCTTCCGCATGACCGGCAGGACAGTCCGGACCACGCAGGCAATTCCCTACGAAACCGAGCGACGGAAACAAGCCCATGAACGGCTGTGGGCCCGCTGGTAAAATCGAGCACGATGGCTGCTGTGACGACAACAGAAACGGACCGCGAGATCGCGCGACACATTCCGGGAGAACGCTCCTCCCTTCCCCTGTTTGCATTTCTCGCGGGTTGGCTGGTTCCTGGCGCCGGCCATTTCCTCATCGGCAAATGGGGCCGTGGATTGCTGCTCCTGGTGGCGATTGTCGGGATGTACGCCGTTGGCCTTGGCCTTGCAGGCAAGGTGTACCTGCCCAACACAAGCGAGCTGCTGGAGATGCTCGGCTTCGCCGGACAGCTCGGGATGGGGCTGCTGTACGCCCTGGCACGCCTGGTCGGCTGGGGAAGCACGTCCGCGGCGACGACCCTGAATGACTATGGGACGAAGTATCTCGTCGCCTGCGGTCTGTTGAACTTCATCGCCGCGGTGGACGCGCACTCGCTGGCAAGCGGACGAAAGGCCTCGTAGATGGTACTCACTCAGTTCAGCGCAGCGCTGCTGTTCGCGCTCTGCACCTCCGTCGTGTTCGCGATCACCCAGCGTGCCGAGCCGAAGATGATGGTCCGGTTTGGCGTCTTCTGCTTTGCCCTTTTTGCCGGCGGGGTGGTCGCGGCGAGCTGGCTGTTTTACTTCATCAAGCATTAGAGAGCGGAACTGATTCCCCAGCCCGCGCCCGGCATCCCTCGAAAAGCCGGCACTTCGCTCCCGTTTGTCAGCGTCCAGTGACCGTCACGCGCACCGGCAGCAACTTCGGCGGAAAACACGATCGCGCGTCGCAGGCCTGGTAGTGCAACGAGCCTTCCAGCACGGCCTCCCCCTTGGGAGCCACCACCTGCACACGCACCGCGAACTCCCCCTGGTAGGTGCTCAACGTCTCACCCTGGCCCACCTCCAGCCGCAGCGGGATGCCGCTTGGGTACTCTGCCCTCACGACCTTCACCGGGCTCGCTCCGCCCAGTTCCAGGGACGTGGGCACAAGCAGCTCATCATGCGGCGCGTGCGAGTTGATGTGCATCCCGGGATGAACCCGGAACCGCAACTCCACCCAGTCCGGCCGGCCCGCGGCCACCGCCACCTGCGCCGTATCCAGCTCCACCGATTGCCGCCGCGCGACGCTTTCCGCCGGGCGCTCCCCCAGCTGAATCTCCTGCGCGGGCGTTCGCGCGACGCCCCATGCCGCAGCCAGCAGCAGCAGCACTCCGAGCTCTGATCGCACTCTCATCCCCATTCTCCCCACAGCAGCTACTTCTCGCTCAGGACCTGCTGAATCAACGCTTCCATCCCGTCCTTGCTCGGCGCTCCGGCTGATATCGCAGTCACCTTGCCCATGCGATCCACATAAAACGTCTCGGGCAGGTAGTCCACGCCGCCATAGGCCTTTGAGGTGCGCTCGTCCTTGTCCGGCATCAGCACCGGGTAGCTGACGCCAATGTGTTTTGCGGCCTGGGCTACCTCAGCCGGAGCCATGCCGTCGTCCTGGTTCAGCCCAAGGACGACCAGGCCCTGCCCCGCATACTTCTTCGCAAACTCCTCAAACCAGGGCATCTCCAGCTTGCACGGTCCACACCAGGTCGCCCAGAAGTTCACCACCACGGGGTGCCCTTTGAAGTCGCTGAGCGACACCCTCTTCCCGTCCGTGCTGACCAGCGTGAACGCCGGCGCGGTCTTGCCCTGCAGTTGGGCACCCTCACCGTCGGGAGCAGCGGCGTCGGCGCCTTTGGCGGGCAGCAACTCCACGTGAGCCGATTCCACCGCAGCGCGCCTAGCCTTCAGGTTCACCACCCCTGCCCAGGCCAACCCGGCCACGACCAGCACCATCGCCCCTAAGACTCCAAACCGACGCACCATACGCACCTATTCCCAGCGCCGCCAAACGCGCTTCCCCCCAAGTTTACCGCCAGCCCTTGCATCCCAGCAGCAAGCCCAAATCTCTGGACATTGCCGGCGCGCAGCGCGAAGCGCAAAGACCCTGCGGGGCGCAGCGCCTGTTTGCTCTGCTAGCATCCGGCTTGGATGAACCCCACCCCCCAACAGGCCCTCTCGCCCGCGGAGCTCATCCGCATCGAAGCCTCGGCCCTGACCAGCCTCGCCGACCGGCTCGACCGATCCGATGGCCCCGCGTTCGAGGCCGTGCTCACCACGCTGGAGGGAACCGTTCGCAACGGCCGCAAGCTCACGCTCACCGGCATGGGCAAAAGCGGCCTGATCGCCCGCAAGATCGCCGCCACGCTCACCTCCCTTTCCGTGCCCACACCGTTTCTGCACCCGGTGGAGGCGCTTCATGGCGACCTCGGCCTGCTCGCGGATGGCGATGCCCTGATCGCCCTGAGCTATAGCGGCGAGACGGAGGAACTGCTGCGACTGCTGCCCGCCCTGGAGCGCCTGCGGATCACGCTGGTCACGCTGACAGGCTGTTCGAGCTCAACGCTCGCCCGCGCCAGCGCCCAGACGCTCGACGTCTCGGTAGACCGCGAGGCCTGCACGCACCAGCTCGCCCCCACGGCCTCCACTACGGCCATGCTCGCGCTCGGCGACGCGCTCGCGGTCACACTCGCGCACCGTCTGGGTTTCGCACCGCAGACTTTTGCCGAGTTACACCCCGGTGGCTCGCTGGGCCGCCGGCTCACGCCCGTGCGCGAGTTAGCCCACACGGGCGATGCCATTCCCAGCGTCCCCCCAAACGCTCCTATGCTCACCGTGATCCACGAAATGAGCGCGAAACGGCTCGGCATGACCACCGTGCAGCGCGAGGCCAAACTGCTGGGCGTCCTCTCCGACGGCGACCTCCGCCGCCTCTTCGAGCGGGAAGGCCCCGAGGCCTTTCACCGCACCGCGGACGAGGTGATGAACCCTCACCCCCGCATCGTTCGACCCGACCTTTTCGCGGCGGACGCACTCGACCTCATGGAAGCCCACAAGATCACGGCCCTGATCGTTACCGAAGACGGCACCGCCAGCACTGCCATCCACGGAATCATCCATCTGCACGACCTGGTACAGGCCCTCGCGCTCAAACGCGACTAGCGATCGGCGATTCGATGGTCTAAGCCGCAACGATACAATCAACCACAGACATGCAACGCTGGTCCAACCTCTTCATTCCTACCCTCCGCGAAGCGCCCGCCGACGCCGAAGTCGCCTCTCACAAGCTGCTTCTGCGTGCCGGCTACGTCCGCCAGCTCGGTGCCGGTCTATACAGCTTCCTCCCGCTCGGCCAGCGCTCCCTCAACAAGATCGTCCGCATCGTCCGCGAAGAGATGGACCGCATCGGCCAGGAGTTTCACCTCCCCGCCCTCAACCCCGCCGAGATCTGGCAGGAATCCGGTCGCTGGACCGCCATGGGCGACAACATGTTCCGCCTCCACGACCGCAAAGGCGCCGAGCTTTGCCTCGCCATGACGCACGAGGAGATCATGACCTCCATCGCGCGCAACGAGATCCGCTCTTACAAGCAGCTCCCGCAGATCTGGTACCAGATCCAGACCAAATTCCGCGACGAACCCCGCCCCAAGTCCGGCCTGCTGCGCGTCCGCCAGTTCCTCATGAAGGACGCCTACAGCTTCGACCTCGACGAAGCCGGCCTGGACGAGAGCTACCGCAAGCACGACGAGGTCTACCGCCGCATCTTCACCCGTTGCGGCCTGGAGTTCGTTGCCGTCGAAGCCGACTCCGGCTCCATGGGCGGCTCCCAATCCCAGGAGTTCATGGTCTACACCGAAGCCGGCGAAGACCTCATCGCCAGCTCCGCCTCGGGCTACGCCGCCAACCTGGAAAAGGCCACCAGCCTCCCCAGCAAAACCGTCGACTTGCCGGCCGGCTCTCCCCTCACTCCAGACGAGATCCCCCCGGATGCTGAAACCGTAACCGAGCGCCTGGAAGAGGAGTGGGGCTCCCGTGAAGTGAGCTCGACCTTCTACAAACTGTCCCGCAATCCCGCGACCGTGAATGCCCCGGAGTTGATCTATACGCCGGGCAAAGCGGCCATCGCGGACATCTGCGATTTCCTCAAGATGTCGCCCGCCCACGACATCAAGTGCGTCGCCTTCATGGGCGAAGCCCTGGGCCAGACGACCCTCCGTCCCGTCGTCGCCTTCCTGCGTGGCGACCACCAGGTCAACGAAACCAAACTCAACGCGATCGCCGGCACCATCGACCTCCGCCCCATGACCCCCGACGAGCTCCAACGCCACATCGGCGGCCCCGCTGGCTACCTCGGCCCGGTAGGCATCCCGGAAGTCATGACCCAGGGCTCGCTCAATGGCCTTAAGAGCGGCAAAGCCCTCGACAAACTCAAGGGCGTCCTCCGCGAAGACGGTACAGGCGCGCTCAAAACCATCACCGTCCTCGACCTCGGCCTCGAACACCGCAGAAACCTCGTCGCGGGCGCCAACAAGCTCGACTTCCACTTCCGCAACGTCACCCCAGGCCGCGATTTCACCCCCACCACCATCGCCGACATCCGCAACATCAACGAGGGCGAACTCGACCCCATCGGCGGGCAACCGCTTCGGCTCGGCAAAGCCGTAGAGATCGGCCACATCTTCAAGCTCGGCCGCAAATACACCGACTCCATGCACGCCCGCGTCCTCGACAAGGACGGCAAGGAAGCGACGCCCATCATGGGCAGCTACGGCATCGGCATCGAACGCATCCTCACCTCCGCCATCGAGTCCTCCGCCGCCAAATTCGCCGCATCCGCGACCCTCAACAACTCTGTCCCTTCGACCGCAGGCGCACCGTCCACTTTGTCCTCTCGACCGGAGCCGCGCAGCGGCGGAGCGGAGAGACCTGCGTCGAGCGCCGCCACAAACAACACCGACCCCCAATACGCCCTCCCCACCGCGATCGCCCCCTTCGAGGTCGTCGTCACCATCACCAACACCCGCGAAGTCGCCCTGAACACCGCCGGCCTCGACCTCGCCGAAGCCCTCGACCTCGCCGGGATCGACGTCCTGCTCGACGACCGCGACGAACGCGCCGGCGTCAAGTTCAAGGACGCCGACCTGATCGGCATTCCATTCCGCGTCAACGTAGGGAAGAAGCTCGCCGGCAACGTCCTCGAACTGGTGGACCGTCTCAACGGCACCACACTCGACATCCCCGCGGAAGGCGCCGCCGCTCACATCGCCAACCTCATCCAGGCGTCCAAGCTATAGGGGGCTCCCTTCCCTGCCACGCGGCTCTCGCCTGCAACACCCTGTACCCTGGGCCCTGAACTCTGCACCCTGATATGCCCGTCCTCGTCAAAGTCGCCAACCCTCGCCAGCACGGCCTCCTGTTCCGCGCCCTCCGCGCCGCGCTCGTCCTCATCCTTCTTCTCGCCGTCCTCTTCGGCCTCACCTTCGCCTACGAGTACCACCAGTACGCCGGCCTGGTCGACCAACGCCTCGCCCAGGGTCCGCTCTTCAGCTCCCAGGCGCAAATCTACGCCGCCCCCCAGGAAGTCCGCCCCGGCCAGCACCTCACCGCCGAATCCATCGCCGCGGCCCTCCGCAAAGCCGGCTACGACGGCGGTGATCCGACAGCCAGCCCCATGGGCTCCGTCCAACTCAACGGCGACGAGGTCCGCATCAAACCCGGTCCCCAAAGCTACCTCGCCGCCGACGGCGCCACCATTGACACCACCGGCGACGTCGTCACCGCCATCACCGCCGACAACGGCGCCAAACTCGCCGCCTACAAGCTCGAACCCCAACTCATCACCGCCCTCAGCGAAGACAAAAACCGCACCAAGCGCCGCATGGTCACCTACGACGGCATCCCCCCGCGCATGGTGCAGGCCGTCCTCGCCATCGAAGACCGCCGCTTCTTCGAGCACTCCGGCATCAACTACGTCCGCACCTTCAAATGCGCCGTGCAGGACATCGTCTCGCACCAGAAAGCCTGCGGCGGCTCCACCCTCACCCAGCAGCTCGCCCGTGGCTTCTTCCTCACCCCGCAAAAGACCTACGCCCGCAAAATCGCCGAAATCATGATCACCTACCAGCTCGAAGCGCGCTTCAACAAGCAGCAGATCTTCGAGATGTACGCCAACCAGATCAACCTCGGCCAGCGCGGCAGCTTCGCGATCAACGGCTTCGGCGAGGCCGCGCAAGCCTACTTCGGCAAGCCCCTTAAACAGCTCGATCTCGCCCAATGCGCCCTGCTCGCCGGCATGATCCAGCGACCTAACTACTTCTCGCCCTACCGTCACCCCGACCGCGCCACCGAGCGCCGCAACCTCGTCCTTGACTCCATGGTCGAGACCGGCGCTATCACCGCCGCGCAGGCCGAAACCGCCAAAGCCGAACCCATCAAACTCGCCCCCGCCGAAGTCGACGCCTCTGAAGCCCCCTACTTCGTCGACCTCGTCCACGACCAGATCACCCAACGCATCGGCGACTACGACAGCTCCCACTCCTCTCTCCGCATCTACACCTCCCTCGACCCCGATCTCCAGCGCGCCGCCTCCGACGCCGTCGCCGCCGGCATGACCCACGTCGACGACCTCATCCGCAAGCTGCACACCAAATCCGCCGGTCCCATTACCTACCCGCAGGTCGCCCTCATCGCCCTCAACCCTCACACCGGCCAGGTGCTCGCGCTCGTCGGCGGCCGCAGCTACGCCGCCTCCCAGCTCAACCATGTCAACGCCGAGCGGCCCACCGGCTCCATCTTCAAGCCCTTCGTCTACGCCACCGCCTTCAACTCGTCCCTCAACGGCGAACAGCTCAACGGCGACGGCCCCTTTACCGCCCTCACCCGCCTCAACGACGACCCCACCACCTTCAACTTCGACGGCCAAAGCTACACGCCCGGCAACTTCGAGCGCGGCGAGTACCCCGGCATGGTCACCGCCGTTACCGCCATCACCCACTCCCTCAACATCGCCACCATCAACCTCGCCCAGATGGTCGGCTTTGAGAACGTAGCCGCCCTCGCCCGCTCCGCCGGCATCGTCAACGCCCGCGCCACGCCCTCGGTCGCCATCGGCACCTACAACGCCACCCCGCTCGACATGGCCGGCGCCTACACCGTCTTCGCCAACGGCGGCGTCCACCTCAAGCCCTGGCTGCTCTCCAGCGTCCGCAACACCAACGGCGACATCGTCGCCGATTACACCCCGGAAGCTAAACAGGTCCTCGACCCCCGCTCCGCCTTCCTCACCCAATCCCTCCTCGAAGACGTGATCAACTTCGGCACCGGCGCCTCCGTCCGCCAGCGTGGCTTCCGCGCGCCCGCCGCCGGCAAAACCGGTACCTCCCACGACGTCTGGTTCGCCGGCTATTCCTCCAACCTCCTCTGC
>CAXUNH010000034.1:0-25979 GCA_964252405.1 uncultured Acidobacteriaceae bacterium
CTGCTGCAGGGTCGGCTGCCCGGTTTGGGCGGGGGGCGGCAACGCGGGCGCGGGCGTCTGCGCGGTGACGCTGGCGGCCAGCGTCAGCGACACGGCGCTGAGTGATCGCAGCCTGGGCGCGAACGCCCGAACCCGCCCCTTCTGCCCGGGTGAAGTGCGATGGAACATGCTCCCTGTCCAACTCATGGCTTGCTCTCGCTGGCGCTGGGCTTGGAGCGATTGCTCGACGACTGGCCGCGACCGCTGCTCCCGTTCTCCTGGCCCTGCTTTCCCTGCAGGTTGGTGTCGGTGATGCCCTGGTTCCCGTATTGCGTGCTGCCGCCGGGCTGGGTCTGTTGCTGGGGCTGGCTCGGCTGATCCGCCGGCGACTTCGACATGGCCATCGTGATCTCTGCGCCGTCGCGCACATCGTCGGTGATGTTCGTAGCGATCAGATCGCCTTCGTGCAGGCCGCCGGTGATCTCCACGGCGGCGCCAAGATCGCGGCCGAGCGTCACAGGCACCATCTGAATCTTGCCGTCCACGACCTTGGCGACGGTGGTCTGGTCGTTGCGGACCGCGATCGCGTCGCCGGAGATGAGCAGCGGCGTTCCCTGGCCGGGCGCCGGTGCGAAGGTCGTGACCGCGTACATACCCGGCACCAGTTTCCCGTTGTGATTGTCCAGCTGCACCTCCGTAAGCATGGTGCGGGTGTTGGGGTCGACGGAGTTGGCGGTGCGGGTGACCTTGCCGACGAAGGGCTGATCCGGAAACTCCTGAAAGCTCAACTGCGCCGGCACACCGACGTGGATGGCCGTGACGTAGCCTTCCGGCACGGAGACCAGGATCCGCAGGCGGTCGTTCTGCGAGATACCGAACAAGGCGCCGCCCTGCCCGGGGGACTGCGACACGGTGGCGGCCGAGCTGGTAGAGCCGCTGGTGCCGCCCGCGTTTGTGGCGCCAGCCTGGGCGGTGCCGCCCGTGGTGGACACCTGGCCCATGGGCGCGGGTCCGCTTGTGTCGCCGGAGCTGCCGCCCGAGGCCGAGATCAGCGCGCCAACGTCGACGTTCCGTTGCGTGATGACGCCCGTGAACGGAGCGCGCACGAACTCATAGCTCTGCAGCGCCTGCACCCGGCGCAGGTTGGCCTGGAAGGCATCCACGTTGCGCTGCGCGGCGGCAACCAGAGCCAGCTGCGAGCCGTAGTTGGTCTCTTGCACATCGCCGTCCTGGCGCGAAAAGACGCCTTTGGCGACCAGCACGCGGTAGCGGTTGACGGTGACGGTCGCCAGGGCAAGCTGGGCGCGCTGCTGGTCCAGTTGCTGCTGCGCCTGCCGCAGTTGTTCCACGGCCTGCGAGACCTGCGCATCCAGCTCCGGCGCATCGATGATGGCCAGCAGTTGGCCCTTGTGAACGTGGTCCCCGATGTCGACGAGACGCTTCTTGAGATATCCGTTGGCGCGCCCGTACACGAACGCCTCCGTGAGGGGCAGGGTAGTGCCCGGAACGATGAGACCGGCGTTGTTCTTCGACCGCAGCACACGGGCCACTTCGATCACGGGCTTGGCATTGCGGCGGCTGCGGGCTGCTTCTTCGTTCTGTTTGTCCGTCCTGTGACGTGGCAGCCAGCCCACCAGTAGCGCGAGCAGGAACACGACGGCGGCCGCCGCAAGCACGATCCAGAAGGTGCGGCGGCTGCGCGGGTCGCGCGGGGCGTGCGGCAGGTGAACGCGGTCCTTGAGCGGCGGCTTCTTGCGGCTGGATTCGGTCTCTTCGAAGCTCCTTGCCAGTCGGCCGTCGTCGTCCGCGTTCGGGTCGGCGAAGCTGGCGGCGAGCTTCTGGTTTTCAGCAAAGTGCGGGTCGGAGAACTCGCGGCCCAGTTCGCGACTGTCGACTTCGTTGCTGCGCTCAAAGCTGCTCGCCAGATCGCGGTCAGCGGGGGAGCCGGCGTGCTCGAAGCGCTCACCGAGCCGCGCGGGATCGGTCTCTTCGGGCCAGGGGAGATTCTTCTTGCTGGGGTCGAGCGGGTCGTTCGGATTCTGCGGCATCAGGCCGTCTTCTCCTGCGTTTGTCCAGCGCCGGGGCGCGCAAAGTTGTGATTTGGATTCATCTCTTCAGGCGCTTCGCGTGTGACCACCTCGGCGTAGTCCACCGGTGCCTCTTTCTTCAGCAACGAGTAGATGGTGGGCACCAGGAACAACGTGCCGAGGGTGGCAAACAGTAGCCCGCCGATCACCGCGCGGCCGAGCGGAGCGTTCTGTTCGCCGCCTTCGCCGAAGGCCAGCGCCATGGGCAGCATGCCGATGATCATGGCGAGCGCGGTCATCAGCACCGGACGCAGGCGCGTGTGTCCTGCATTCAGCGCGGCTTCCACCTGGTTCCGGCCGAGCGCGCGCTCGTCGTTGGCAAAGACGACCATCAGGATGGAGTTCGCGGTCGCGACGCCGATGGTCATGATGGCGCCCATCAGCGAAGGCACGCTGAACGTCGTCTGGGTGATGAACAGCATCCAGAGAATGCCGGAGAAGGCGCCCGGAAGCGCCATCAAAATGATCAGCGGATCGAGCCAGGACTGGAAGTTTACCGCCATCAGGAGATACACGAGGCCGATGGCGAAGATGATGCCGACGCCGAGGCGCAGAAACGAATCGTTCATGGTCGCCACTTCGCCGCGCAGGGCCAGCGTCGTGGTCTTGGGCAGGTCTTTGGACGCCCCGTCCATGATCTTGTGGATCTCGTCGGAGACTCCGCCCAGATCGCGCTGATCGACGTCGGCGTAGATGTCGAAGACCGGCTGGATGTTGTAGTGGTTGGTGATGATGGGCGACTGATCGCGCCGGAAGTCAGCCAGGTTGGTGAGCAGCTGCGAGGCATTGCCCGTCGCCGAAGTAATCGGCGTGCGCGAGAGCTCAGGCAACGAGCTGATGCGGTAGATGGGGGTCTGCGTCACGATCTGGTAGTTGACGTTGTTCTGCGGATTCAGCCACTCGTTGGGCGCGGTCTGGCCGGTGCCGCTGAGGGAGACCAGTGTGGACTGTGCGACATCACGCTGGGTCAGGCCGATCTGCTGCGCCTTGGTGCGGTCCACGTTGATCTGCATGGTGGGGTACTGCACCTGCTGATGCACATGCACATCCACCGCGCCGGGGATGCCGGAGATCTGTTTGGCGAGCTTGGCCGCGAGCTCATAGTTGCCCTTGCCGCGGCCGGTTACCTGGAGATCGATGGGCGCGGGCAGGCCGAAATCGAGGATCTGGTTGGTGATGTTGGCCGGCGTGAAGAAGAACGTTGCGCCGGGGAACTTCTCCTTCAGGTCGGCACGCAGACGGCGCATGTACATCTGCGTGTCTTTTTTCCCCGGCTTCAACGCGATCTGGATGTCGCCGTCGGAATTCGAAATCGTGGAGGAGTTTGAAAATGCCAGGTTGATGCCGGAGTTCGGCAGCCCGATGTTGTCCAGGATCAGCTGAACGCGATCCACTGGAACGACCTGCCGAATCTCCCGTTCGACCGCGGCGAAGTACTGTTCGGAATCTTCAAGCCGCAGGCCGGCGGGCGGATTGACGTGCAGGTCCATTTGCCCGGAGTCGACGTACGGGAAAAAGTCCCGGCCGATGAAGAACGTCAGAGGCAAGGAGACCACGACCAGCAGCGCAAAAAGAACGATGGTCAGCGCGGCGTTCTCGAGGCACCACGCCAACACGTTCTTGTAACCGTGCTGAAAGCGCTCAAACTGGCGGTCGAATTTCGCATGCCAGCGCCAGACAAAGCTGCGCCGCTCTTCGCGCTCGCTCTCGCTCGGATCCTGGTAGAGACCGATCTCGGCGCCGAGCATGAAATGCATCATGGTGGGCAGCAGCGTACGGGACAGAAAATAGCTCGCCATCATGGCGAAAACGACGGCCATCGCCAGCGGCGTAAACAGGTACTTCGCCGCTCCTGTGAGCAGAACGACAGGCACAAACACGATGCAGATGGAGAGCGTGGAAACGAATGCGGGCGCGGCGACCTGCTGGGCGGAGTGCAGGATGGCGCGCGTGAGCGGGAAACCCTCGGCAATGTTGCGGTGGGTGTTTTCAATCTCCACGGTGGCGTCGTCGACGAGAATGCCGACCGCCAGCGCCAATCCGCCAAGGGTCATCACGTTGATGGTCTGACCCAGCGCGGAGAGGACGATGAGAGACGTGGCAATGGAGAGGGGAATCGACACGCACACGATGATGGTGGAACGCCATGAGCCGAGGAACAGCAGGATCATCAGACCCGTCAGCGCGGCGGCAATGCAGGCCTCACGGACCACCTCGTCGATGGACGTGCGCACGAAGATGGACTGATCAAAGAGCGGGGTGATCTTCAGCTGGCCTAGCCCGGCTCCTAACTGCGGAATCATTCCCTTGGTCTGCGAGACGATGTCCAGCGTGGAAGTCGCGCCGTTCTTCAGCACCGTCAGCAGCGCCGACCGCCGGCCATCTTCGCGCACGATGTTGGTCTGTTCGGCGAAGCCCATGTGGACCTGGGCCACGTCCTTGACGTACACCACCGCGCCGTTGGCCGCGCGCACCGGAAGGTCGTTTAGCGCGGAGACGGTATCGGGGCTGGAGTTGGTGCGCACAATGTATTCGCGGTCGCCGAGGCGGGCGGTGCCGGCGGGCAGAATCAGATTTTGCGCGTTCACCGCGTTGGAAACGTCATACGCCGAGAGATGGTGCGCAAACATCAGGTTCGGGTCCGTATCGACCATCACCTGCTTCACTTTGCCGCCGTACGGAAGCGGAACGCTGGCCCCGCGGACGTTGGCCAGGCGGGGACGGATGAACTGGGTGCCGTCGTCGTAAAGATCGGCCTCGCTCAGGCCTTGTCCGCTCAGGCCAAGCTCGAGTACAGGCACGGTCGACGCGTCGTACTTGAGCACAAAGGGCGGAAACGATCCCGGGGGCAGAACGCGCAGAATGGTCTGCACCACGGCGGTGACCTGGCTCAGCGCGAGTTCCACTTTAACGTCAGGCTGGAAGAACACCTTGATGACCGCGATGCCCTGGTAGCTCTGGCTCTCGGTGTGCTCCATGTCGTTGACGGTGGTGGTCAGCGCGCGCTCGCATACCGTCACGACGCGGCCGTCCATCTCTGTCGGCGTCAGACCGGTGTAGGTCCACACAATCGTCACGACGGGGATGTTGATGTTCGGGAAGATGTCTTTCGGGGTTTCCAGCGCGCAGCCAATGCCCAGCAGGGCAATAAGCATGGACAGCACAACAAACGTATAGGGGCGGCGCAATGCCAGCCGGACGATCCACATGCAAAGGCCTCAGAAGATTGATCGTGCGCTCGATTCCTTAAATGAGACGCGGGAAAGAGCGGTGAGGACTCGAAGCCAAGGGACCCGGGTGATCCAAACGCGAAAGGGAAGCGCCAAACAGCGCCTCCCTTTCGCACAAAGTGTCCGGTAAACGACAGCGATGCGAGGTTCTCTCGTCAGCTCTTCTTTGCCTGCTGGAAACGCTTGTTCACCTCGTCCCAGTTGACGACGTTCCACCACGCAGCGAGGTAGTCGGGCCGGCGATTGTTGTATTTCAGGTAGTAGGCGTGCTCCCAGACGTCATTGCCGAGGATAGGGAACAGACCCTGCATCAGGGGGCTGTCCTGGTTGGGCGTAGTGATGATCTCTAGCTTGCCGCCGCGATACACCAGCCATCCCCAGCCCGAGCCGAACTGCTTGGCCGCCGCCTCATTGAACTGCTTCTTGAAGGCGTCGAATGTGCCGAAGTCCTCCCCGATCTGCTCCGCGATGGCGCCCTGGGGTTCGCCGCCGCCACCCGGTTTCATGATCTGCCAGAACATGGTGTAGATCACGTTGCACCCCCAATAATTTAAAAAGACGGTGCGCACTTCTTCCGGCACGCTGGCCAGATCTTTCAGCAGCTCTTCGGGTGTCTTGCTGCCCAGATCCGGATGCTTCTCCACCGCGCCGTTCAGGTTGGTGACATAGGTCTGGTGGTGCTTATCGTGGTGGAGCTTCATCGTCGCTTCGTCGATCGTGGGCTCGAGCGCAGCGTAGTCATAAGGCAGGGGAGGAAGTTCAAACGCCATACAGATACTCCTTTTCAGAACAAACGGTACCCGGACAAACGGCCCGGCGCCAATCTCGTCAGCAGAGCGGGCTAGCTTGCACGGGTGTTTGGATGCGCCGAACGGGGATTCAGACGTTTGGGCCGCACCGCTCTTCCCAAAAGGCCGCTCCGGGCCGCATTCTGTCGGTACATGAAGATCGACGACCTGATGTACGACTGGCTGGAACAGGGCAACCCCGCCCCGGGTGGGCCGGGTCTGCCGCCGCGGTGGACTTCCAGCAAAAAGGACGCGGTGTCCACGGCTTACGCGGCGTCCAGCCGTGTCTGGTTCACGCTCTCCCACGGCACGCTGAACGAGATCTACTACCCGACGATCGATCGTCCCCAGACGCGCGACATGGAGCTGCTCTTCTCGGACGGAGCGAGCTTCGTCCATGAAGAAAAGCGCGACTTCGAGTACGACTTCCACTACATTGACGGCGACGCCCTCGCCGTGCGAGTCGTCGCCAGCGACTTGAACGGGCGATACACCGTCACCAAGGAGTTCATCAGCGATCCGCATCATCCCGTGGTGTTGATGAATGTGCGGATCGAGGGCGATGAGGAGATCCTGTCCCGCTTGAAGTGCTATGCGCTGCTGGCCCCGCATCTGGACGGCGGCGGCGCAGGCAATTCAGCGCGGTCGCTCAACGTAGCGGGCAAGCGCGGCGTGCTGGCGTGGAAGAACGATCTCGCGCTGGCCTTTGGCGCAAGTTGCGGCTTTGCACGCACCTCCTGCGGCTTTGTCGGCGTAAGCGACGGCTTCCAGGACCTGACCTGCCACCTGCGCATGACGTGGGAGTACGGCGAGGCGTTGGACGGCAACATCGCTGTCATGGGCGAGATCGACGTTGCGCGCAACCGCGAGTTCACCATCGCCATTGCCTTGGGCGACGGCCCCCACGCTGCGCTGGCGGGAATGATGCAGACGCTTGCGACGCCCTACGACCTTCACCAGAAGCGCTTTATCGATCAGTGGCACCGGGCCACCAGCCCGGAACGTCTCGCGGCGGTCTCGGCGGACGGCGGAAAGCTCGCGCGGGTGTCGCACAACATGGTGCTGACCCACGAAGACAAGACCTACTCCGGCGCCTTTATCGCCTCGGCCTCCATCCCCTGGGGCAACGCCAAAGGGGACGACGACCTCGGCGGCTACCACCTGGTGTGGACGCGCGACATGATCCAGTCCGCCACGGCGATGCTGGCCTGCGGCCGCGTGGACACCGCGTTGCGCGCCCTGGTCTATCTCGCCTGCACACAGCATCCGGATGGCGGCTTCTCCCAAAATTTCTGGATCGACGGCAAGCCGTACTGGTCGGGCATTCAGCTGGACGAGGTGGCCTACCCCATCATCCTGGCGTGGCGCTTGTGGAAGGCAAACGGCCTGGGCAACTTCGACATTTGCCCCTTTGTCACGCGCGCGGCGGGCTTCCTTGTGCGCTACGCCCCGGTCACGCAGCAGGAGCGATGGGAAGAAAACGCGGGCTACTCGCCGTCCACGCTGGCCGTGGTCATCTCCGGCCTGCTCTGCGCGGCGGATATCTCCCGCAGCCTGGGATCTGCCGAACTTGGGGTGTTCCTGGAGGACTACGCCGACTGGATCGAAGCCCACCTGGACGAGTGGACGACCACCCGGCGCGGCGTGCTGGATCCCGAGGTGCCATACCACTACATGCGGGTACGCCCGCCCGCAGAAGGCGAGCCGTTTCACAATCCAAACATCCCGCCCGGCGACCTCCTGATCGCCAACCGCGAGCCAGGGGAGAAGTTCACCTTTGAGGCCCGGGAGATCATCGATGCGGGCTTTCTGGAACTGGTGCGCTACGGCATCCGGCGGCCCGACGATCCGCTCATTGTGGACTCGCTGAAGGTGGTCGATAAAATCCTGAAAATCGACACCCCCTACGGGCCGTGCTGGCGGCGCTACAACCACGACGGATACGGCCAGCGGAAGGACGGAGGCCCCTACGTCGGCTACGGCCAGGGACGCGCCTGGCCCATTCTCACCGGCGAGCGCGCCCACTATGAGCTCGCCGCAGGGCGGGACGTCAAAGAGTTGCTGCGCGCCATGGAACGCTTCTCGTCCATCGGCGGCATGCTGCCGGAGCAGGTGTGGGACCATGCCGATCTGCCCAGCGAAGGGATGTACTGTGGGCGCTCGGCCGGCTCTGCACAACCGCTCGTCTGGGCCCACGCGGAGTACCTGAAGCTGCTGCGGTCCCTCGCCGACGGTCGCGTCTTCGACTGCATCTCGGTCGTCCAGGAGCGGTATGCGGTGCCCGACAGCGAGCGTAAGTTCAAGAACCGCATGGAGATCTTTCGCGTCACCCGGCCCATCTCCTCCCTGGTCCAGGGAGGGACGCTGCGGGTGACCGACACCGATCGGTTCCAGCTGGTCTGGAGTGCGGACGGATGGGCCACGACCAACCGCACGGACTCTACGCAGCTCGGCCATCCCGGGTCGTATGTCGACGTCGTCAGCGGCACGGAACAGACGGGAAGTATCGAGTTTACGATGTTCTGGCCGCGCCCAAACCGGTGGCTGGGCCGGAACTTCAAGGTGACTCTCTACCCGGAAGAGCCCAAACAGGCCTCGGCAGACACAAAGCCCCAGGGCTAAGCGGTGCCGGGGGCACTCGGCCGGGCGACTGGCCCCTTACCGCCCAAGGTAACGCTTTTGTATGTACGGAGGCTCGGATCGAAGCCGAAATAGCTTAATCTGCATCCACCGTGCCTCGAGAGGTGTCTCACCCCTAGGCGCGAGTGATGGCCTGCATCCTGGAGAGGGCCCCGGCGCACCCCGGGGATGGTTGGAGCGGAGTTGAGCATGGCAACCAGCGTTCATGAACCGGTACCGGCAGCGGCGCCCCAGCCTGCGGCGAGGCCGGTCGTCCGGCCGCACACGGCGAGGGACACGTTTGACTCCACCCTGCGCAGTGCGACCTCGACGGTCGCCTTCCGGGAGATCGTCTCCCAGGCGCTGGACACCTTTTGCGCCAGCAAGGCCCGCTTTCTTCTCACCATGCTGGGCATGGTGATCGGTTCAGCGTCTGTGATCCTGGTCGCGACCCTGGGGCTTACCGGACGGCAGTACGCGCTGAACATGATCGCCTCCATTGGGCCGAACATGATCGAAATGCAGGGCGGCGGCGGTCTGGTCACCGGGCCGGAAAACAGCAGCGTCGCCGACTTCATGACCCGCGAGGACATGACCGCGGTGCTCGACCAGCTTGGGCCCTGGATCGTCGCCAGCTCGCCCATGCTGGAGTGGCACGACCGCCTTCCGGTCGGCGACGGCAAGGTGAAAGAGACCATGCTGCTGGGCGTCAGCCCGCAGTACAAGCAGGTGCGCAACCTCAAGGTGCTCGCCGGACGCTTCTTCGACGATCAGGACGAGATGACCCACGCCAAGGTCGCGGTCGTCATCCAGCCCATGGCCGAGGAGCTTTACGGCAGCTCTGCCGGGGCCATCGACCAGACCGTCACCGTGAATGGCATCCCCTTCACCATCATCGGGGTCTTCAAGGAGAGCATCCAGACCTTCGGCATGAGCGAGGTGAACAACCAGACCATGCTGATCCCGTACCCCGTGGCCCGCTACTTCACCGGAACGGACAACCTGAAGCAGATCTTCTTCACGGTGGCGAACTCCAAGGATGTAGAGCCGGTCGCCCGCAAGATCGAGGAGATCATCGCCTCGCGGCATCGCCCCGGCAATACCTTCACCGCCTTCACCCTGACGGAAGTGCTGGACGTGATGAGCAAGATCTCCCAGATGCTGGTGGTCGTCCTGACGCTGGCGTCGGCCATCACGCTGGTGGTCTCGGGCGTGGGCATCATGAACTCCATGTTGGCCAACGTGCAGTCGCGCATCAAGGAGATCGGCATCCGCAAGGCGCTGGGCGCCACCAGCCGCGAGATCCGCGTTCAGTTCCTGACCGAAAGTGTTTTCCTGTCGCTTGCGGGCGGTCTGGTCGGTACACTACTCGGCCTGGCGCTGCCGCTCAGTGTGCGCATCCTCAGCGGTCTGCAGATTCCCATCTCGCCCTGGAGCGCGATCATCTCGCTGTTCACGGCCATCCTTGTGGGTGTCATCTTCGGCACACACTTCCCGCAAACCGGGCTGCCAAACTCGATCCCGTAACGACGCTGAAGTACGAGTAAGCGCGGGAATGGAGACACGGAGGGTGACGAGAGCTGCACCCTCCCGTCCTGTCTACGGCCCCGGCTCTGCCTAGACTCGCTCGACCATCACCTCGGTCGCCTTGATCAGCGCTGCCGCGTGGTCGCCTTTTTTCAGGTCCATCTCGCGGACGGCATCGGACGTAATGATGGCGGTAATCTGCTGGTCGCCAAAGGCGATGACCACCTTTGCGAGCAATCCATCGACCTGCACGTCGACCACATGCCCGA
This sequence comes from uncultured Acidobacteriaceae bacterium, assembly GCA_964252405.1. GTDB lineage: Bacteria > Acidobacteriota > Terriglobia > Terriglobales > Acidobacteriaceae > Granulicella. Next base: position 10,500 of record CAXUNH010000034.1, read on the forward strand.
TCAACTGATTACGCCCGGAGACGCGACGGTACCGCTCGCGCGACTCCCGCAGCGGACGCGTGGTGTCGTCTTTCAGAAACGGTTTCAGCGAGGCTTGAGCGATCCGGTGATGGCCCCCAGGGGTCTGCACCGTAGGCAGCTTGCCGGACAAAATCCACTGCTTCACCGTGGGATAGCTGATGCCGAGGATCGCGGCAGCTTCGCGGGGCTTCAGCAAGGGCAGCGAATCAGCCATGGGGGAAATTGTACGGCTTGCGCTCAAGGTGCTTGCTGACGAGGAAAAGGCCGGAGCGCTTCGCTCCGGCCTCTCTCCTTCCCGTTTGGCGCAGGGCTACGGGGTCGCCGCAAGCGTATTCACCAGCGCGGGCGTAGGGCTGCCCCAGCCAGTGACCAGGTCAAATCCGGTGACGGCGCTGTAGCTGCCCGACTTCCCCGTTAGGATGTCGTGGAAGTCCGTGCTATAGGTGCCGGAGACGCTGTTTTCCGGGTAAAGGATGGGGTTCAGGAAGCCGATCGGCCCCTTACCCACCGAAGCACGCTGTTGGTTCACCAGGGCAATGTAGGCCGCCCACATCGGAGCCGCGAAGCTGGTCCCGCCGTACTCGTTGGCCAGGCACGCCTGCTGGTCGTCGCAGGTATAAAACGTGAAGTTTGCGTTGGCGGCGACGTCCGGGCCATTGCGGTATGTCGTGGAGCCCTTGTTGGTGCTGTTGATCGCTGGTTTCTGCCACGAAGGGATGGCGATCCGGTCCGGCGAGATGCCGCCTCCCGAGTCAACCCACGCGGTCTCCGACTTCCACGGACCGGCGGCCGAGGCCGTGACAAGGTCCGTCCCGCCTACGCCCGTAACGTACGCATCGTCCGCCGGCCAGGCCTCGTTGCGGCGGGACCACGTGGAGCTGTCGCCCGAAGCAGCAAAGAAGTTCTGGCCCTGCGCGGCCATCTTCTTGAAATAGGGATCCAGCGTCGACGGGTCCACGGGCGTCCAGCCCCAGGAGCAGCCGATCGTGGTCGGCAGCGGGTTGTGCGTGGCCATCGCGCTGATGATGGCCACGTCCGAAGAGCCCACGTACACCACCAGGCTTGCCAGCCCCGGCGCCATGCTAATGGCCTGGGTCATGTCCAGGTTCTGCTCCCCGTCATCGCATCCGCTTGCGTAGGTGCAGGCCGTCGACGTCCCATCGACCGAAAGCAGCGTCACAGGCACATGGTTGGTCTGGTGAGCGTTGCTGAAGTACGTGGTCAGGTCCTGGAGATCGGTTCCTGCGTACTCGAATAGACCCAGGTTCTGGCCCGCGCCGGTGAGGGGGCCGTTGCCATAGTAGGCAGCCCGCATGTCAGAACCCAAAAACGATGCGGACGGGCCCGACCCCGTGGTGGCGTGGCTGATCACAGCCTCGGGCGAGACTCCGTTTGCCTGCGCAAAGTCCGTCTTCTTCACCCGCAACGGATGCGGTATGGAGTAATTCTCCAGGCCGGAGACATGCCATAGGGCGAAGGGTAGCGACGTAGTGGGTTCGCGATCGGCGCTGAAGAACGTGCGATCTTCGCTGGGGTGACGGAAGCTCAGCAGGTTCAGGTGGAAGGCCTTCTCCACTGTGCCCGCGGGCGCCTTGATCTGCACCTCCATCGCGTCGCGGGAGCCGCCGGTAACCGCCAGCCCGTTGGTCTTCGCAAACGCGAGAACCGCATCGTACTCGGCCTGCGTCGGGCCAAAGCGGGCCGTGAACTCGGCCGGGGTGAGGAAGTGGCGGAAGTTGGAGGACGAAGGGTTATAGATGTCCTCGAGGAACGTCGTCAGGCCGTCAGGGTCATGGAGGGGCAGCACCAGGTCCAGGCTAAGCACCTGCGATTTGGCGACACGGCCGACGGGCTGAGCCGCTCCCTGCGCCACAACATCGCGCAGGTGCCGGGTAAGGACGTTCTGGGCCGAAGCCGAGGCTGCGAGCAGGCCCGCGCAGACGGCGAAGGTTACGGGCGTGAAGGTCCGCGCCGTACGGGAAACAACTCCGGACATAGGTGGCTCCTGGGCTGAGTGTGTAGGGACCCCCGGGCTGTCCCTATGTACAACTTATGGGGGCGCTGAGGTAACCAAATAATGTTACTTCCGCTCGCGGTCCGATTACCTTATCACGCGCCTTAGACTCTGGAAAAGAGGCCCCCAGATCCATCCATTCCGAGATGAAGCCGCGGACAAGTGCAAGGTTCGGGCCAGCTTACCCGTACTTGTGAAGGGGGAGGTTGTCTGATCTGTTCCGGCCATCGCCGACACGCGTTCCGGAGCCGTGAACGCCCCCGACCCTCTGTGTTACCGTTCAAGCACTTCACTGAGTGCACATTGCGGTGCTTCAGATTTGTTCTTTCCACGAGTCGGGGAAGGAACTTTGCTCTGCTCTTGTTGACAACGTAGAAAACGCAAGGGACAGATTTGAACGGGGCGGGCCAGGGAGCGTACTGCGAAGTGAAGGTGGGTCATGGTTGAGCAGTCTGGGTCCGAGAAGGTAAGCGTTCGTTTTGGCGCTTACATTAAGGAGCTTCGGGAGTTTCTTTCGAGCCGCGGTGTGCGGTTCGGCTCGCCGGAAGATGTTGTGGGCTTTGCCGGGCGCGTCGCCGAGCCAGGAAACTTCCAGGACGAGATGGGGTCGCTGGTGCGCTCCATTCTTTTCCGTGATAATGAATATCTTGGTCGCGGGGAACTCCTGGAGTTGGTCGCCGTCGCTGTGGGTGGACCCGAGGTGGAAACGGCAGCCCAGGAAATGCATGCGTCGGTACGGCAGATGTTTGTGTTTGTGAACGAAGCGCTGCGGCAGCGGCAGAGGATGATTCCCGGCGAGATGACCCCGCCTGAGGAGCACCCGGTGACCGCTGGTGACATCTTGGCCGCCGGAACCGCGGCGCGGGCGGAAGCGGAGGAACGGGCTTTGGCTGGAAGAGTTCCAGAAAACGGGTTCTACGCAGGAACGGAAGAAACACGGGGCTCCACGGCGGCCGGCGAGACGGGTACGGGAGCTCCCGAGCGCGGGGGCATGCTCTTCAAGGCCGTCTCCATGTCCGAGGCAGAGCGCGAGCGGCTGGCCTCCGGAGAGCCCGGCGACTCTCACGAGCCCGGACCGCGAAGGCCGTGGCTGATCCCCGCCGTTCTGGCGGTGCTGCTGCTTCTGGCCGCGGGTGCCTACTTCGCGAAGATCACGGGCGGGCGTACAGCAGATAGGGGGGGCGCGGCCGGGGTCGGTGCGCTCGGCAACCAGTCGGCTCCGGTGTCGGCAGGCGCATGCGTCGGTTCGCCGTCGGGGGGCTCCACGCCGTCCGCGGTGCAGGAACGGGCACACTGGGCCCACAATCTGCTGGATCAGAAGCTGTATGAGGCGGCCCTGCCCGAACTGCGCGAGGTCGCTCGCCTCGATCCCGGCTTTCCGGGCGTGAACCTCGACGAATCCGATGCGCTGCTGCAAATGAAGCGCCCCGAAGATGCCCGCGAAGCGGTGGATACCCAGCTCGGCATCTCCGAGTGCCTGGCCAAGCTGCCAAGCCCCGCCCTCGACGCGTATTGCAGCGCGGAGTTTTCGCCTTCCACCGTTGGCGGCTGCCGCGCGCAACTGGCGCACGTTCGTCAGGCAGCGGAACTGCAGGCGGCGCTGGTTCATCTGGAGCTCGGCCATCGTGCCGGCCCGGACGGGGGAGCCACCGAGGCTGCCGTACCGGACGCGAACCCGGCCACGCCGCCGCCTGCCAGCGATCGAGCGCCGGAGCCCGCGCCGGTTGCTCGCGTGCGGCGTACCCCTCCGCTGCCGCCCGCAACGGAAGGCAACAGTGCACAGCCGCCAGCGGCGGTGTCCGCCCTAACCCCGCGCAAAGCCACGGGGAAGACGCCGTCCGAACGGAAGAGCGCCGGCGATGAGACACTGCGGCGGGGCGAGGGTACCGACTCCGCCTTCGGCGCGTATTCGAAGCCCCAGTAAGGAGACAAGAGGTTTCAGTGATGAAAACAGGCGTGTGGGTGCGGTGGGCGGTGCTGGCGGTCCTGGCGATCCTGGCGGCGGGTGCAGGCGCCGCGTGCGCGCAGGAGATCGCCTTTGGTGGGATCGAGCTGGCCTCCAGCAGTGTGAAGGGGCTGACCTTTGTCTTCCAGCCCGGCACGGATGCGGTGGCCCAGGGCGGCGCACGGCCGGAGCGCATGCAACGGCTTCAATACGCCGAGCGCAATGCCAGCTTCATCAGCATGAGGGACGGCTGCAAGTTGAACGAGCGCGGGTTGACTCTGCTGGCCAAGGACACCACGGAGGTGGTGCAGGAGCTGCGCGACGGCGCGCGCGAAAAGAACCTGCCGACGCTGAAGCTCTTTGTCGTAGGGTCCAGCGGCTTGGGTGCGGTCTGTAACACCGACGAGGTGATTGCCCGGGTGCGGCAGGCCACAGGGCTGTGCGCGGAGTTCATTACGGCCTCCGACGAAGCGAAGTACAACCTCGGTTTTGTGCTGCCGCGAGACAGGTACAAGAGCCTGATCATCAATATTAGCGGCGGCAACACCCTTGGCGGCTACTACGTGACGACCCGGGGCGCTGCCTGGCCCCCGCGCGAGTGGCACGGCTTTGAGCTCAAGTACGGCTCCCGCACGCTGAAGGACAAGGCGGTGGCCTTGACCAAGGCAAAGATCAAGGACGCGCAGGGAAGCCCGCTGACCCCGCCCGACTACTGGCACGCGGTGGACATCGTTCTGCACCAGGAAGTGTCGCCGGCGCTGGACCAGATCAAGGAAGAGAACTCCGGGCTGGAGAACTTCGGGCAGATGTACATGGTGGGCGGGGCCATCTGGGGCGTGTCCACGCGCATGAAGCCCGTGCAGCAGGAGGAGTACGCCATCAGCTCACTCTCGCTGCCGGACTTCGATGCCGTCATGGCAAAGCTCAGGGACGGGACCTACAAGGAGTTCGACGACAACCAGTTTGGGCCGAAGGTGAGCCAGAAGACGCGCCAGCTGGCCGAAGATGAACTGCACGACGTAGGCCAGCGGTTCGACCCGGAGAGCCTCTACGCCGGCGTTGCCCTGGCGCGCTACATCGTGCAGGAGACAGCGCCCTTTGCGCGGGTATACTTCCCGACAACCGCGGCATGGATCTCAGGCTACGCGCGAGAGAAGTTCCGCGAGACCGGAGCCTCGGAGCCCGTCTGCGCCGCCGGCCCACAAGAAAAAAAGGGAGACTAGCTTCCCCACGATGAAGCGTACGCGGTTTGTTTTCTGGTGTTGTCTTGTCTGTTGTGTTCTCCGTGTGGACGGGGCAGCGAAGGCGGTAACGTTGTTTCCGCAGCCGCAACCCGTGTCCGTGGTCATGCTCAGCGACCTGCACTTCGACCCATACCGCGATCCGGCAAAGCTTTCCGCCCTGCGCGCCGCGCCGGTGATGCAATGGGCCAAGATACTGGGCGACCCGGATTCCGTCACGCAAGCCGCGGACTATGCGTCCGTCCAGAGCGCCTGCCATGCGCGCGGGGTCGATAGCTCATGGGCCGTGGTCCTGAGCAGCCTTCACGCGGCGCACACCCAACAGCCGCAACCGCTTTTTGTGACCGTCAGCGGCGATCTGCTGACCCACAACTTCGATTGCCGCCTGAAGACGCTGGCGCCTGAGGCGACTCCGGCGGATGTGGCCGCGTTCGCCTCCAAAACGATCGCTTTTCTTGCCCAGCAACTGCACGAAACCTTCCCCGGCATTCCGGTGTATCTTACGTTGGGCAACAACGACTCCGGTTGCTCCAACTATCACCAGAGCCCGGGCAGCCCGTTTGTCCGGCAGGTAAGCGCCACCGTCGCGGCGGACTTCACCAAAGCGCGTGAGGTGAAAACGGCTGTCCGCGCGTTCAGTGAGCGCGGGGACTACAGCGTTCTGTTGCCGAAACGAATGCACAACACCCGCTTCATCGTGCTCGAAGACGTGTTCCAGTCGCCGGGCTTCGGCGGATGCGGTTCCGACCCCGTGGAAAACGCAGCCGGAGCGCAGAATCGCTGGTTGCGCGAGCAATTGATCGCCGCGAAGCGCGAGCACCAGACCGTCTGGGTGATGGCGCACATCCCGCCCGGGGTCGACACCTACGCCAGCTATCACAAGTTCATCAAGGATCCCTCAAAGATGTGCGCTGCCGAGCCTCCCACCATGATGTTGGCGTCGGACGATCTGGCCAGAACACTGACGGAGTTCGCCCCCATCGTCAAGCTGGCCATCTTTGCGCATACCCACATGGACGAGATCAAGATCCTCCACAGCGCGGGGGGCGAGGCGATTCCGGCCAAGCTGGTGCCCTCTGTGTCGCCCATCAACGGCAATGTGCCGGCATTCGTGGTGGCGAAGGTTCAGCCCCATACGGCCGTGATGCTCGATTACGCGGTCTATGCGGCGAGCGACGGGAAGGCGACCTCCTGGAGCGAGGAATATCGCTTCTCGAAGGCGTACGGGATGCCGGACTTCTCCGGCGGCTCCGTCTCGCAGATGGCTTCGCGCCTGGCCACGGACAAAACCGGGACGGACCCGGTGAGCCAGACCTACCAGCGATGGTTTCTTGCCGGCGATACCGGCGACTTTGCACGTGGGCTCAAAGCGGTCTGGCCCGGCTATGCCTGCGCCATCGTGGAGGACGGTGGTCCTGTGTTCCAGCAATGCATGTGCCCGGAGGGAACAACGCCCGACACAAAGGCCGCTCAGTGATGCCATGGCCCTCGTCTGCCGGTGTTGGCGGGAGAGCAAGCACCTCTTGCAGAGACCACGGTAGAGTGCTCTCATGGTGACGTTGCGCAGATTCGTTGCCATGCTCCTGTTGGCCGTCTTCGGCCTGCCGGTGGCTCTGTCCTCACTCGCGGTGGGACAAGGCACCGAGGCGGGACTGCCGGCCTGTTGCCGGCGCACCGGCAGCCACCACTGCGCGATGAGCTTCGGCGAGCGCTCCGCGGCAGGGAAGGCGGCGGTGTACCCCGGGTGGAAGGCGCCGGTCGTCCAATGTCCGTATGGCCCGGCCGGCCCTGCCCTGAGCGCGCATGCCTATCCGCTGCTCCCCGCGGCCGTTTCCGTGCCGTTCGGCCATGTGTCCGGTCCCGCAGCCATCGTGCGCCGCGCCGAGTGTTCCCGGCGCCTCGCGAACGAAAGAGCCCGCGGGAAACGTGGTCCTCCTTCTTCGCTCTCCGCCTGAAACACACACTGAACACGTGAACTCGCAGCCTGTGCGCTGAGGTGTTGTCGCCCTAGAGCGGCCCCTTGTGCGGCCCGGCGTGCGACAGCGGACCAGAGCCAACGCGGGTACTCGCGGTGGCTGCTGGTGCGGAGCCGTTATGAAACGATTGAAAAAGCCGCGACCTCTAGGGTTGCGGACGTGGCCTGGTGGTCCTGGCTGTTCTTCCCGGGGTTGGAGACCTTGCCTTCTGCTCTTTGTGTCGGTCGTCCTCATCATCTTTGCCTTGCCGGCACGCGCCTCTCTGTTTGCCGATGTGTCCGGAGTCGTGCATGATCTGCAGCACCATCCGTTGCCGTCCGCCGAAGTGGTGCTGCAGGCACGCGGGTCGGAACTCACCCTGCACGCGCAGACGAATGCGAGTGGCGACTTTCACTTCGTGGCCGTGCCGTTCGGGCAATATACGCTACGCGTGACCCATGCGGGGTTCGACGCGACGACGGAAGCCGTTACGGTCACCTCGGGCAGCTCGCCCGTGTTGCATGTCGCGCTGCCGGTGGCGGCCGTGCATGAGACCGTGAACGTGACCGCGGCATCCGAGGCGGCTGATACCAGTTCCGTGACCCCGACGGTAATGCTGAGCGAAGCGCAGATCGACGCGACGCCTGGCGCGGACCGCAGCAACTCCCTGGCGATGATCACCGACTATGTCCCCGGTGCCTACATGACGCATGACATGCTGCACATGCGCGGCGGCCACCAGGTGAACTGGCTTCTCGATGGCGTCGAGATCCCCAACACCAACATCGCCTCGAACCTGGGCCCGCAGATCGATCCGCGCGACATCCAGTACCTGCAGGTGGATCGCGGCAGCTACAACGCAGAGCTCGGCGACCGCACCTACGGCGTCTTCGACGTCAACCCCAAGAGCGGCTTTGAACGCAGCCGTGAAGGGGAGCTACGGATCACCGCAGGTAGTGCGCTGCAAACAGACGATCAGCTCTCGTTGGGCGATCACACGCAACGCGCGGCCTACTACGTCAGCTTGAACGGCAACCGCAGCGACTACGGGCTGTCCCCGCCGGTCGAGCAGGCCTTCCACGACAGCGAGAACGGCTATGGCGGCTTCGGTTCCTTCACGTTCAACCGCGATGCGAACAACCAGTTCCGGCTCTTGACGCAGTTGCGCACGGACTTCTTCCAGATCCCGTACGACCCCGATCCGAACGACTACGAAAACCAGCTCTACGACTCCAGCGGTCTGCACGACGCACAGCAGGAGACCGATGGTGTGGTGGCGTTCACCTGGACCCACAGCTTTTCTCGCGATGCGGTGATCGCTGTGTCGCCGTTCTATCACTTCAACAGCGCGAACTACGAGCCTTCCGCGAACGATCTGCCGACCGCAACGACCTCCGATCGCGCGTCGCACTACGCCGGCTTGCAGGCGAGTGTTGCCGGCGACCTGGCACGCAATCACCTGGAAGCCGGCTTGTATGCCTGGGGCCAGCATGACAGCGACCTGTTTGGTGTTGGGTTCAACGACGCCAGCTACAACAACTTCTCTGAGGCCTACACAGCCACCGGCGGTTTGGTGGAGGAGTACATCTCCGACAATTACAAGCCGATCCAGTCCCTGACGCTTACCGCCGGTCTACGCGCGAGCTACTTCTCGGGCACGGGCTTTACTGAAACCGCGAACGATCCGCGTGTAGGTGCCGCGCTCCGTGTACCGAAGTTGAATTGGGTCTTTCGGGCGTTTTACGGCCACTTCTACCAGCCGCCGCCGCTGGTGACGCTTGGCGGGCCGGTGCTTGATTACGCGCAGAGCAATAACACCGGCTTCGCCCAACTCCACGGCGAGCGGGATGAAGAGCACCAGTTCGGTGTGCAGATCCCGTTCAGAGGCTGGCTGCTGGATGCGGACACCTTTCAGACCGAGGCCTCGAACTTCCTCGATCACTCCAACATCGGGGAGTCCAGCATCTACATCCCGGTGACGGTCGCCGGTGCGTTGGTGCAGGGCTGGGAACTCACGCTGCGCTCGCCGCAGCTTTGGAGTCATGGGGATATGCATCTGGCGTACTCCAACCAGATCGCGCAGCAGCGCGGCGCCATCACCGGCGGGCTCATCTGCGAACCCGTAAGCTCGCCGCAGTGTGATGTCACACCCGGGTACACGCCGCTGGACCACGATCAGCGCAACACGCTGAACGTTGGCGGCGATCTGCGTCTGCCGCTTCGTGTCAGTCTGGGAGCCAACGTCTATTACGGATCGGGATTCTCGAACGGCTTCCCGGGGCCGCCGTCACCGTACAACGGCAACTACCTGCCCTCGCACACCACCTTCGACCTGCGGCTGGGACGCGACTTCGGTGAAAACATCAGTGTCGCCGTGGACGCCAGTAACGTCGCCAACCGTCGCGTGCTGCTGGACAACAGCCTGACCTTCGGTGGCTTTCATGAGAACGATCCACGCCAGATCTACGCCGAGGTCCGCTACCGGTTCCACTACTGACCGGCTCCGTACAAACACAACGGCGCCCCTCAAGGGAGCGCCGCTGTGTTTGTTTCGTTGCTGCGTGTGCGTGCTTATGCCTCGACGGCTGCTGTCTCGGGCTGCACGTCGGGCTGGTCGCTCTTCACGTTGACCTGCACATGCGCGGTAACCTCGCGGAACAGGCGTACCGGCACGTGGAACTCGCCAACCGTCTTGAGCGGCTCGTCGAGCTGAATGCGGCGACGCTCCACGGTGTAGCCCTGCTGCTCCAGCGCGTGCGCGATGTCGGCGGAGGTGACGGAGCCGAAAAGCTGGCCCTCGCCGCCGGCCTTGCGCTCAAAGCTGAGCACAACGTTGTTGAGGGTGGCGGCCACCTGCTCGGCCTCCGCCTTTTCCTTGGCGGCCTTGCGGATGGCGGATTGCTTCATCTGCTCGATAACGTTCTTGTTGGCTGCCGTCGCCTCGATGGCGAACTTTTTCGGCAGCAGGAAGTTGCGGCCGTAGCCGTCCGCAACCTTGACCACATCGCCGCGATGGCCGAGGGTCTCGATGTCCTGCTTCAGAATGACTTCCATGATGTGTCTCCGACCGCCTCCCGCGAAGGAAGCTATCCGTTCGTGAACCTAGTACTTGGCAGCGTAGGGCAGCAGGGCGATGGCGCGTGCCTGCTTTATGGCGCGGGTCAGCTTGCGCTGAAACGGCGCCGAGGTGCCCGTAAGACGGCGCGGAATGATCTTGCCGCGGTCCGAGACAAACTGCTGCAGCAGGCGCGTGTCACGGTAGCTGATCGAGTCGATCTTCTCCACCGTGAACTTGCAAACCTTCTTGCGGCGGAAGAACTTGCGGTTGCCGCCAGGGCCGCCGCCGGGACCACCGGCAGGACGCGGGCCGCGCGGGCCACGGGGACCGCCCTGACCGCCACCGGGACCACCCTGCGGACGCTCGGAAGGACCACCCGCGGACGGAGCTGAGGTGGGTGCTGCTACGTTTTGAATTTCGTCAGCCATGTTTCGTTTCCTTTGTGCTGAGCGGCGAACCGTCAGCGGCTTTGCGACTCTCGCTCCAGATCCGCGGAGGGACCTTTGGACTTGGGGGAAGCGGTGGGACGCGTTGCGGTTGAACAAAAAGAGGGAGTAGGGCTAACGGAGAAGGGAATCGAAAGAGGCGTGAACCAAATACCTACTCCCTACTCCCTGTTCCCTGACCCCTGTTCTTACGCCTGGGCAGCCGGCTGGGGCTCGCCTTCTTCGGCAGTAGCCGGAACAGCAGTGACCTCCTGCTGCGCCGCGGGGGTCGTTTCGGCTGCGGCGCTCAGATCAGCCGCGATCTCCGGGTTCTCCTGCGGCAGGGCAGAGCGCTTCACGTGCGCCGCGCGGTGCGCCTTGATCTTGTTCACACGCTTCTCTTCTTCGTCCGTGCGCACCGTAATGAACTTGATCACCTGCTCGGTCACGCGCAGGCGGCGTTCAATCTCCGAGATGAGGCTGGCCGGCGCGTCGACGATGAGAAGGACGTAGATGCCGTCGTTGAACTTGTTCACGGTGTAGGCAAGGCGACGGCGACCCATCTTCTGGTCGGCGAGCGTGTTCTTCACCGTGCCGCCACCGTTCGTGATGTAGCCGGAAAAGGTCTCAATGCTCTTGTCGACGTCCGCGTCCTCAAGGTCCGGACGGAGGATGTACATGATTTCGTAGCTGCGATTCATAGTGCTTCTTTCTGCGGGGTTGGCGCCCCGCACCGCTCCGTTTGTTGCGACGGAGCCGGTTTGGCTCTGATTTTGGGAGAGAGTTGTACGTTGTACGTTCTACGTGTTGTACGTGTTCTACGGAAGGTCCCATCTGCTCTTACGTAGCACGTAGCACGTAAAACGTAGAACCTACAACCTACAACCTCTCCCTCCTGTTGAACTCATTCATCGCCGCGCTGACACCCTTGGTCAGGATGCCCTCCACGGCGCGTACGGCTAACTCCAATCCATCGTCCAGCAGGGCGAGCTCCGCTTTGCGCAGGGGCGCTAACAGGTAGCTCGTTCCGCCGGCCTTGACGGCCCGGCCCGTCTCGGTAGGCGGTTTGCCGATCCCGATCCGCACCCGCGTCCACTCCTCCGTCCCCAGCGCACCGGTGACGGACTTGACGCCGTTGTGGCCATTGGCCGAGCCGCTGGAGGCGATCTTGATCGTCCCCAGCGGAAAAGCCAGCTCGTCGTAGAGAACAATCAAGTCCTTCACACCGAGGCTCAACTCCCTGAGCAGCGTGACCACCGAAAGCCCGCTCAGGTTCATATACGTCTCAGGCTTGGCCAGCAGGACATCGTGTCCCATCAGCCTTGCCCTGCCGGTCTCGGCTCTGCCCCGGCGGTTGGTGACCGCCACATCGCAGATTCCGGCGATCCGATCGATGGCCATGAAGCCCGCGTTGTGCGGCGTCCGGAGGTACTCCATGCCAGGATTGCCGAGACCAACGAGAAGCTTCATAAACAGGGCACAGGGTAGAGGGCCCAGGGATCAGGTCTGATTGCTGGGCCCTGAACCCTGGACGCTGAACCCTTACTTGGTGTCCGTCTCCGTCTTGCCCTTCTTGGCGACCTCGGGCTCCGCGGGGGCGTTGGCGACCGGCTCCGTGGTGGCGTCTTCCTTCGGCGTCGTGATCTGCGCGACGAGTTCATCCTCGCCGGAGAGGAACTTGAGGTTGCCGGCATGCGGCAGGTCCTTCACGTGAATGGATCCGTTGATCTCCAGGTTCGTGATGTCGACGTCGATGTGGCTGGGGATATCGGCCGGAAGGCACTCGACCTCAACCTCATGCAGCACCTGCGAGAGCACACCGCCCTGGGTCTTTACGCCGGCTGCCGTACCGGTGAGTTGTACGGGCACCGAAACGCGCATCAGCACGTTCATGGCAATGCGCTTCATGTCGATGTGCAGCAACTTGCCCTTGATGGGCTCGTTCTGCCAATCAACGATCATCACCTTGGTCGGCGCGGAGCCTTCAATGTTCAGATCGAAGATCGTGTTGTGACCGCTCTCGGAGTACAGAATCTTGGTGATGACCTTGGGGTCCACGGTGACCGGCACGCTGGGCTGCCCAGCGCCGTAGACCACGGCGGGGATCAGGCCCTGTACACGCACGCGGCGCGCATGGTTCTTGTTGAAGGTGCCGGTGCGCGCTGTGGCCGCGACGGCTTCGACGGGTGTGTTGTTTGCCATATTTTCCTTTCGGGCGCGAAGAGCAGGCATTAGGGAACAGGGAGTAGGGACTCGCTTGCACTCCTAATTCCGTCGCTGCTTTCACTCCGTTTGCGGCCTAACACCGCTTGTTCTGTGGGCCGAGCTAGAGGCAGGTCCTAATCCCTGTTCCCTAATCCCTAAGCCCTGCCTTAGTTGAAGAGCGTAGAAACGCTCGTCTCCATGTGAATGCTCTCGATCGCGCGGCCCAGCAGCCCGGCGACGGAGCGAACTTTGATCTTGCTGGTCCCTTGTGCAGCCTGGGTCAGCGGAATGGTGTTGGTGACGATCAACTCTTTCAGCCCGGAGGCCTCGATCCGTTCGATGGCCGGGCCGGAGAGCACGGGATGCGTGGCGCAGGCGTAGACGGACTCGGCACCCTGCTCCAGCAGAGCATCGGCCGTCTTTACGAGCGTGCCCGCCGTGTCGACGATGTCGTCCAGAATCAGGCAGGTACGCCCGCGCACGTCGCCGATGACGTTCATCACCTCGGTGATATTGATATCGGTGCGGCGCTTGTCGACGATGGCCAGGGGCACTTCGAGCTTCTTGGCGAAGAAGCGCGCACGCTCCACACCGCCCGCATCCGGGCTGACCACGGTGAGGTTGGGCAGGTTCAACTTGCGGAAGTAGTCGACGAGGACCGGCGAGGCGAAGAGGTGGTCGACGGGGATATTGAAGAAGCCCTGGATCTGCGCCGCGTGGAGGTCCATAAACAGCGCCCGATTGGCGCCCGCGGTCACCAGCAGATCGGCGACCAGCTTGGAGGTGATGGCGACGCGAGGACGATCTTTGCGGTCCTGCCGGGCATAGCCGTAGTAGGGCACCACCACGGTGATGCGGCCCGCCGAAGCCCGGCGCAGGGCATCGATCATGATCAGCAACTCCATCAGGTGCTGGTCCGTGGGGAAGCATGTGGGCTGAATCAGAAACACATCCGCGCCGCGCACGTTTTCCAGCAGCTGAAAGCGGATCTCGCCATCCGAAAAGCGGCTGAACGTGGTCTGCACAAGCTGTACGCCCAGGAAGTCAGCGATCTCCTCCGACAACGCCCGGTTGGCCGTCCCGGAGACGATCTTGAAGTGCTTGTCTTCGCTAAGTCTGGACGCTTTTTTGGGCTGCGCCGCCGGTTTGGGCGCGGCGCCGTTCGCCGAAGCGGAGCTGGACGCGCCGTCCGGGGATGGTTGATTCAGAGCTTGGGTGGGTTCGAGGACAGCGGTTTGCGCGCTGGCCTCGTTGCCTTGGTGGGTGGAGCTAGGGAATGGAACCGCTGTCATACCGTTTTCGTTCGCCACGCTTGAGACTCCAGTAGGTTGGTTGACCTGGGCAGAGTTTCGTACAGCTTCTGGTTGAAGGCTGCCGGCAGCTTGTTTCTCCACCGGGTGTTGCGATCTCAGACTGCGATTCCACTTCGGCAAGCAGCGGCGAATTGCCATCGCGCCTGCCGGTCCTTCTTTTGCTTTGCCGCCCTTCCTCCCCAAGCGGGGCACGGTGTGGGCGGGTCTTGGTCAACATTCAGCAGCCCGGTTTGGAGCTGCCGTCCATCTCAAAAGTTCCCTTTACTGCATCCGCTCCGCGCTTCGTGCCCCCGGGGCATCGACCTGGGTGGTTGGGCGACCAGGATTCGAACCTGGACTGTCTGCGTCAAAGGCAGATGACCTACCGTTAGTCGATCGCCCAGTGGCCTCCGGCATCCGCCGAAGGTGCACGCTTTGCGAACCGTCCTGCCGTGTGCCAGAGGAGAGGATCGCGCGGTACACAACCAGCTTACGCGAACATCCGCTGCCAATACTCCTGGCGGGGGAGCGTCTGTGTCAGAAGCGCCCGGGTGCCCAGAGACTGCACACGCTGTTGAGCCTCGCGCGCCGCTTCGTCGGATCCGTAGATCCCAAACAGCGCCGATCCGGAACCCGAAAGAGACGCATACAGCGCTTCGTCGGCTCCGTTTCCCGGAAAACCGGACTTCTCTCCCAGAAGGGCAAGCTTGAGTTCGTGCAGAGGAGGATGTTGCCGAAAGGCAACCGACTCAAAGTCGTTTTCAACCCCGGTACGGACAAGCGCGAGAAGAGGATTCACCACCCCAACCCGCAAGCGGTTCGGGGACCCCGGGTTCCCGGCCAGATCGCCCTCATCTCCATGCGCGCTTCCGCTTGCATCCCTGCCCTGCGACAGGTTCCCCTCGCCCGCAGGCTGAAAAGGGGAGGAGTTGGCGATACCGGTTGGTACTCGCCCGGCCCCGGTGATTGCCCACACGGATGCCAGAACGCGGCTCAACTGTTCTAGTCTATCGGGTGCGGCGGCTGGGGTCAAGGGCGCGACCGTAGGGGCTTCCCCGGCCGCCATCCCCGCGTCCAGGTCCCGGAAGGCCTGCGCCGTCGACACACCCACGCCCGGGACCGCGACCACCACCGGCAGCGCCGGGCTGTCGGGCAACGGAAACACGGCTTCTCCCCGGTTGAGCCCCAAAACCGTGCCGCCCAACAGAAACAAAGGCACGTCTGACCCAACCTCCGCTGCCAATTCCAGGCGCTCCGGTCCGGGCAGGGCGACGCCTAACTCCCGCTCCAACCCCAACAGCGCAGCCGCCGCATTCGCCGACCC
>CAXUNH010000035.1:0-25666 GCA_964252405.1 uncultured Acidobacteriaceae bacterium
GTATCAGTTTGGCCGGTGTAGGTGACGTGCCAGACGCTGCGGGAGCCGTCGTCGGTGACGAAGAGGGAGCCGTCTGGAGCGACGGCGACGCCGACCGGACGTCCCCAGACCTGGCCGTCCTGCGTGACGAAGCCGTCGAGGAAGTCGTCGTATTCGCCCGTGGCCTTGCCGTTCTGCATGGGGATGAAGATGACGTTGTAGCCGGCGCGGTTCTTGCGGTTCCAGGAGCCGTGTTCGGCGGCAAAGGCACCGCCGGTGAACTCGGCGGGGAAGCTTTCCTCGTGCGTAGGGTAGAAAGTCATCTCGAGCGAGGCCATGTGGGGCTGCACGAGGACGTCCGGCGTGCGGACCTTGCCGGCGATGTTTTCGCGTTTACACGAGGCAGCCTGCGAGGCGTCCAGCGGCGC
Organism: uncultured Acidobacteriaceae bacterium; assembly: GCA_964252405.1. Lineage (GTDB taxonomy): Bacteria > Acidobacteriota > Terriglobia > Terriglobales > Acidobacteriaceae > Granulicella. Next base: position 408 of record CAXUNH010000035.1, read on the forward strand.
TTTGAGCTGGGGGTTGGGGCCGGTGCCGTTGGCGCAGGGATCCTGGAGGCGCGGATCGCGGTGGCCGCCCATGTAGTACCAGGGCCAGCCAAAGAAGCTGCCTTCGGGGACGCTGGTGACGTAGTCCGGGACGAGGTGGTTCCCAAGGTTGTCGCGCTCGTTGGTGGAGCACCAAAGTGACTTGGTGACGGGGTTAATGGCTTCGCCGACGCAGTTCCGGATGCCGTAGGCGTAGACCTCTTCGAACCTGCCGTCAGGGGTGTATTCGAGGACGTCGGCGCGGTGGAACTCGCGCGGATGGGTGTCGGCGTCGTCGACGTTGGAGCCGGAGCCTACGCTGACCAGCATGTGCTTGTCGTCGGCGGTGAAGACGACGTCGCGGGTCCAGTGGCCACCGCCGCGGAGCTGGGCGTAGCCGGGGATGTCCGGGACGACCGTCTGGGGGGCGCCGGCTGCATGCAAGTCACCGGCGTGGTAAGGAAAGCGCTCGACCGTAGTGGCCGTGCCGACGTACACATACTTGGGATTGGCGGCGGGGTAGAAGGCAATGCCGAAGGGATGGTCCAGCCCGGTGGCGAACTTGTCAATCTGTTGCGCTTTGCCGTCCTGCCCCGCACCGCGGAGGACGAAGAGGACTCCCGCCTGCGAATCGGCCAGAAAAAGGTCGCCATTCGGGGCGAAGCGAATGAGGCGTGGCATGACAAAGGTGCCTTCTGCGGCCTGATGGACCTCCTGACGGTTCTCGCTGCGCTGCATGGGCGTGGAGTCGCCGCCGGCATAGAGCGTGACTTTGAAGCCCGGAGGGGCCGTGGGCCAGGCGTCCGCGGGACGGGGAACCACGTTGGGACCGTTGTCGACCGCCTCGGCGGGGTCAGGCGCGGGCAGGTCGGCCACGGTGATCTTGTGCCGGACGCCGGGTTGTTCCTGGTTGTAGTCCGTGAAGGCGGCCTGACCCGTCAAGACTCCCTGCGCGTGGACCGGTACAGCCCAGAGAACAACCGCGCCGGCGAGGCCGAGAAGGATCCGAGAGGAAGGTTGGCCGTGGTGGGTGGCGGGCCTGGGACGTGCGGAAGCGGGCATTTGTTTGGTCTCCAACAGCGTGAACTCTCTGCCTTGGATGCAGGCAGAACGCCGCCGGCGACCGAGGTCACCCCGAGGCAGTTGCGTGGTATTTAACGGCGGGTGAGTGAGGGTTGCAAGGCCGGTGGGGTTGCCTCTGCAGCATCGTCCTTCTTCTCTTCACCGCCGGTGAGCAGCCGGGCCTGTGCGAGGCTGGCCGTGGCCGTCAGAACGGCGCGGTCGGCCCGCTGGTCTACCTGGGCGGAGCTTAGGACGGCCCGCATCGCGGCGTCGCGGTCGCCTCGCGGTCCCTCAGCGCTGGCCAGACCGCGCAGAACGCCCAGGATGTTGTTCACCGCCTCCGCGGTATGCTGGGCGGCCAGGGTATCGGGCGCAATCTCTTCCACACGCAGGTGGACCGACCCGCTGTACCGCAGGCTGGCAATCAGTTGCGTGTCGACGGGTACCGGAAGCTCAAAGCCCATCACCGAGATGCGGCCGTCCTGGCCGAACGGCAGTCCAATACGGCCGATGCCCCAGGCCTGCGCCAGCAGGGGCACCTCGCGGAAGCGGCTGGCCAGCAACGAAGAACCGGGCTGCCAGAGCGCTGCGGCGCGTGAGCGGTCCAGCATGGAATGGATCTGCTCGGCGGTGGGCGCGTTGGAGGCGGCGACCGTGTCATAGGCCACGACTGCGACGCGCAGCGTACGTCCCTCCACCGGTATGCTGTAGACCTCGCGACCGGCGTAGGTTTCCGTGGACTTTGCCATAGTGGCCAGGTACCGCTTCAGCCGGCCCGCGTCAAAGCGCCCGATGAAGACCTCGGAGTAGGCGACCGCGCCATTGGGTCCGTGCGGGTCCGCCATGCGGTGGAGGGCAAAGGCGACACTGTTGAGGTCCCGCTCGGGCACAATCCCGGTGGCGTCCACAAAGGCCTGGAAGTCGCGGCTGCGAGGGCCGGCCGCTGCCGTGCTCCCCGGCACATCCCACTGCGCCAGGGTCCTCAGCGGACGGAGATTTGCGTAGAGGATCGCGTCACTTTCGGGGAGCAGACGCGCAGCCTCCGGAGGCGCCTTTGCCCGGAGATACACCAGCACGGCAAGGGCGGCCAGCAACCCGATTCCGACCCACAGCGGCCACCACGATCGTCTTCGAATCATCACTCGCGTATGGAGAAGGTAAAGATCTTGCCCGCATTGGCGATGCCGGGGACGTTGGAGGAACCAGGCGGCAGCACGCCGTACTCCCCTTTTTCGATGTCTGGGGGCACGGTGAAGGTGTACATGTCCTTGGCGACCTTTACGGGGTGGAACTCTAGGTCGTTCCGCTGCGAGCCGGTTTGCGAGTGGAACAGCCCGCCGGTCTTCACCCGGAAGTCGCGGCTGCCGGAGTGTTCGTCGAAGCGTAGGAAATCGTACTCCTCGGCCTGGGTGCCCGCCGGCGTGTAGATCAGAATGCGTACCCCGGTGGGCAGACTCAGGGGGCTCTTGGGTCCGTCCAGATGGCCGTTCATGTCCCGCTTGATCAGGCCATCCGAGGCGGCGTTCTTGAGCCACCCACTGTCTTTGAACTGGACCCGCTCGGTCTTGAGCGGCACCCACTGGCCATCCTTGTCCCCGTAGTACACCCCGATCTCGTCAACGCCGGCCGCCAGCGGAGCGGGGTCGACGGCGTTCGTGCCGGGACGCGTGATCAGCCCGGCGCTGCGGGCCTGCATCGCCGCGATCACCTTTTGCGAGACGCCGGCGTTTTTGAGGGAGATCAGGTCATCCGGAGCGGTGTCGTAGGCGCCGGGCTGGGTCTGGACCGCCTGCACAATCACCGTATCGTCCAAGCCGGCCTTGCTGAGCTTGACGATGGTTTCATTGGTCAGGGCATGCGGGCGACTGACGTCCGCCTTGGGCAGAGCCGGTCCTTCGGCTTCATCCGGGACCTGCGCCCGCATACGGGAAGACAGGGGGAGAGAAGCGAAGGCAAACAGGACAACGACTCTTTGAAGCCGGGGCTTCATGCGCCTCATCGTAGCACCCACTTTCGTTGGATCGGCAGCATGCACCATGCACTCAGGTAGACGGGCGCAACCTGCTTTTGGAGAACAGGGAGCGCGATGAACGCCTCCAGCGGGCTTGGCTCAGTACCGGGGAACGGAGGGGTCGATGGTCCGCGACCACGCATCGATGCCGCCGGCGAGCGACTGGGCATGCTCATAGCCCTGCTGCCGCAGCCACATCGTCACGTTGAGCGAACGGGCCCCGTGGTGGCAGAGAACAACCACCCGCTGGTCCGGATCCAGCTCGTTATAGGCGCGGCTGGGAACTTCGCCCATGGGCATCAGCAGGGACTCCGGGACCTGCGCGGTGTCGTACTCCCACTTCTCGCGGACGTCCAGCAAGAGCGGAGGATCGGGTTCCTGGCGCAGCTTGACGAGCTCCTGAGGTGTGATTTCGGGCGGCAACATGGGGTCAGCATACAAGCATTTCCCGAGATGAAACCCGAGTGAACAAACACGCTGGACTTCGGGTATAGTTTCGTTGAAACATTTCTCTATGGTAGGCAACCTTTTCAAAACGTTCGCTTGGGCGGCGCGGCTTTGCGCATTGGGCGGCGTGGTCGCGGCCACCGCAGGCTGTGGCACGATTCTGGCTGGACCGGCGGAGACCATCACCATTCAGCCGCTGGCTTCGGAAGACCTTGCCTCCCCTTGCGTGTTCGACATCAACATGCCGGACGATCCGCTGGGGAGCGCCAACGGGTCCAACAACGCTGCCGACAATGCGACGAAGCCTGCTGAGGTGGAAACCGCCGCGCTGGTGGTGTACGAACGTGCAGATAGCGCGACGCTGTTTAACGATCCTCAGGTGCAGGATATGGCCGCGAAGCTGCATCTGGTGACGGTGTTTGCGCACCAGTGCAACTCCAAGGTAACGGGCGACATACAGTCGGACGCGACCAAGGGGCCCGGAAGGGCGCTGTTTGCCGCCTTGTCGAAGTATGCAGCGGACAACAAGCACGCTGAGGTCGCCAATACGAAGCTGATTCTCTCGGGTTTTTCTGCGGCAGGGGTTCTCAGCATCACCATGGAGAAGGCCTATCCGGATCGGATCTTGACGGCCATTCCCTATGCATCTGGCAGCGCATATCTGAACCTGGATACGGTGACCGTAACCAAAGCCATGGCCCAGATTCCTACGCTGATCCTGGCAAACGCCTATGACTCCCTGTCCGGCGATCAGCGCAGCTTCCGCTTTTTCCAACGGGGATCGGCATTTGGGGCAGTTTGGGGATTTGCTGTGCAGAACCACACGGACCACTGCTGCCCGCTGTCCACCCGCGACGTGATGATTCCGTGGGTCACGGCACTCACCCCGAACATCTCTGAGCCGGTTGCAGGAACAGCCTCTCTGACACCGGTGAGCTACAAAGCCTTCGCCATCCCCTCCACGCCGAACGTCAGCTTCACGCCGTACCTCGATGGCTGGCCCGATGCTCAGGGGGAGTTTGATTTCTGGATCCCAATCGCGGCTCCGTCGCCGTCGGGGGGTGGACCCGTGCAGGCGTGGGTGCCGGACAATGCCACAGCCCAAGCCTGGTACAAGTGGGTAACCAGTCCGGGAACCAACTAAGCTGGCAGACAGAAACCTTGCCTCGCCTGTCTCCTTTCGCTCCCGCGGCACGACCGCGCGGGGAAGAAAGTGAGGCGGAGTGCGTACGCGCCGTTGCTCATCAAAACACAGCGCCCCATGGCTTAGCCGGTATACCGGAGGGGTTCGCGACTGCAGCAGCGAATCCGTCCACGCACCTTACTGGATCTGACAGTGACCTTCATGCCTAGCCGGGAAGATAGCTCAGTAACCAGCCTGAGGCAGGGCCCAGGTTCTTACCGGCGCGCATCGATAGGGGGCAGTTCAGGCGCTCGCGCCGTGGCACTTCTTGTACTTCTTGCCGGAGCCGCAGAAACATTCGTCATTCCGGCCCAGCTTGGGCCCGGCGTGTTTTGGGGAGTTATCTGCCGAGGAGGGTGCCCCATTGGAACGCGCCGCCGCAAGTTCACGCTCCTTGCGGCGCTCAAACTCCCGCTCCAGTCGGTCGATGGTCGTGGTGGCCGACGCGACCGGCACCGCGGGAACGTGTGTCGGCTCTTCCATCACCTGCGGGTTCGGGGGATTGCCGGGGAACGACTCGCGCGCAGGAACCTCCCGGGAACCTTGCGCCAGTGCGCCGGCGGGTACGGGAACCCGGCCGGCGGCTTGCTGTGCGGCTGCCTGGAGTGAGGCAAGCTGTTCGCGCGTTTCGATAGGCGTCCCATCGGGCCCAAGAATCTGCATGCGGAACAGATGACGAACGGTGTCCTCCTGGAACTTGTTCATCATGGCCTCGAACATCTCGTACGACTCCTTCTTGTAGGCGACGAGCGGATCCTGCTGCCCGTAACCGCGAAGACCGATGCCTTCCTTGAGGTGGTCCATCCCGAGGAGATGTTCCTTCCAGAGCCCGTCCAGAACCGAGAGCATCACGATGCGCTCGTGATACCGCATATTGGGTGCGCCAAGGATCTGTTCCTTGATCTCATAGCGGTCGCGCAGCTTGGCAAAGATTGCCTCGCCAAGATCGTGACGGCCGAGCTCCGCGGCGTTCACTTCGCCTTCCATCCGCGCACCGAAGATGTCGAAGATGGCGTTGAACAGGGCCTCGGTCTGCCACTGATCCGGATGCAACTTCTCCGGCGCGTGTTCGTCGAGCAGATTGCCGAGAATGTTGGAAACGTAGTCCTCGGTGATCATCTCCTTCTGGTCAACGCCTTCGATCAAGCCGCGCCGCAGGCCGTACACCGCCTCGCGCTGCTTGTTCATCACGTCGTCGTACTCGAGCACGTGTTTGCGGGACTCGAAGTTCTGCGCTTCGACCGCCTTCTGCGCAGCTTCGATCCGCTTGGTAATCATGCGGCTCTCGATCGGCATGCCTTCTTCCATGCCGAGCGATTGGAGCAGCGTGGACACCCACTCACGCGCAAAGATGCGCATCAGGTCGTCCTCAAGGGAGAGATAGAACCGCGAGGCGCCGGGGTCGCCCTGCCGGCCCGCGCGTCCACGAAGCTGGTTGTCGACGCGGCGGGATTCGTGCCGCTCGGTGCCGAGGATGTGCAGACCGCCGGCCGCGATCACGGCCTCATGCTCGGCCTGCGTGGCGGCCGTGTGTTGCGCCGTTACCGCGTCCCACTGCCCCTGGGTTGTTTCAAACTCCTGGCCCTGGTAGTAGAAGCGCGCCATGCCGGGCGCCGCCACGGGGTGGATCTCGCCTTCGGCGGCCGAGATGGCGCGAGCAATGCCACGCTTGACGAGGTCCTGGCGAGCCATGAACTCCGCGTTGCCCCCGAGCAGGATGTCTGTGCCGCGGCCGGCCATGTTGGTGGCGATCGTCACCATGCCAAGGCGGCCGGCCTGCGCCACGATCTCGGCCTCTTTCTCGTGAAATTTGGCGTTCAGAACGACGTGGCGCACGCCCTTCTTCTTCAGAATCTCGGAGAGGAGTTCCGACTTTTCGATGGAGGTGGTGCCGACCAGCACAGGTTGGCGCTGCGCGTGAAGCCGCTCGATCTCTTCGGCCACGGCGAGGTACTTTTCTTTCGCTGTTCGGTAGACGACATCCTGATTTTCAATGCGCCGCATCTGCCGGTTCGTCGGGATCACGACGATATCGAGCTTGTAGATGTTGTCGAACTCGGCCGCCTCGGTCTCCGCGGTTCCGGTCATGCCGGAGAGCTTTTTGTAGAGGCGGAAGTAGTTCTGGAAGGTGATGGTGGCGAGCGTCTGGTCTTCCTTGCGGATGGCGACGCCCTCCTTGGCTTCAATGGCCTGGTGCAGGCCGTCCGACCAGCGCCGGCCGGGCATGAGGCGGCCGGTGAACTCGTCGACGATGACGATCTCGCCGTCCTTGACCACGTACTCGACGTCGCGCTTGTACAGGGCATGGCCCTTGATCGCGACCTCGATGTGGTGCTTCATGTCCCAGTTTTCCGGGTCGGCGATGTTGTCGATGCCAAGCAGCTTTTCAACCTTCTCCCAGCCTTCGTCGGTGACCGTGATGGCGCGGGCCTTTTCATCCACCACATAGTCGCCGGACCATGTTTTGGACTCGAGCGTCTCGATCAACTCGCCCTCTTCAAGCTGGGGGATGATCTTGTTCGCGATCGCGTACTTATCGGTCGTTTTGTCGGTCGGGCCGGAGATGATCAGGGGGGTACGGGCCTCGTCGATGAGGATAGAGTCAACCTCGTCGACGATGCAGTAGTGGTGCCCGCGCTGCACGGTATCGGACAGCTCAAACTTCATGTTGTCGCGCAGGTAGTCGAAGCCGAACTCGTTGTTGGTGCCGTAGGTGATATCGGCGGCGTAGGCTTCGCGGCGCTGCGCGTCTGAAAGATCATGCACGATGACCCCGACCGTGAGACCCAGGAACCCGTAGATCTTGCCCATCCACTCGGCATCGCGCTTGGCGAGGTAGTCGTTCACGGTGACGACGTGGACGCCATGCCCGGCGAGTGCGTTCAGGTAGCAGGGCAGGGTCGCGACGAGCGTCTTGCCTTCGCCGGTCTTCATCTCGGCGATCTTGCCCTGGTGGAGCGTGATGCCGCCGATCATCTGCACGTCGAAGTGACGCATGCCAACGACACGCCGGCCGGCCTCGCGGACCACCGCAAAAGCCTCCGGTAGCAGGTCGTCGAGCGCGGCTTTTTCTGTTGCGGCAATCTGTTCCGGGTTGGTGAGACCGTTGAGAGCCTGCGCGACGCGGGTTTTGAACTCGGCGGTCTTGGCCTGAAGCTGGGCGTCGGTGAGCGCCTTGATCGCCTCTTCGTGACTGTTGATCCGGGCGAGCGTGGGGAGAAGGCGCTTGACGGCGCGTTCATTGGAAGTGCCGAAAACCTTGGCAAGTGCGTTGTTGAACAAGGGAGAGATCCTTCGCGTAACCGGGCCGGAAGCGGCCAATCTTCAGTGTACCGGAGGGAGGGGCAACAGCCTCCAGCGCGGCGCTCATGACGGCTAGGCGAGCGGGGGCGCCGTGGAGAGAAAGACCGCGCTCTGCACCACGAAGCGGCCGCGCAGCCGGGTTCGATCTAGTTTGCGGGTGGCAATGCGAACCTGGCGTGCGAGACGGATCTGGCGACTGCGACGAGTCGTCCCGTAGACGCTGCTGGCATTTATCGGGCCTCTTGCCGATCCATCGACCGGACCGGACGAGGCGCTTTTGGCTCCGTCCGCAGCGAGCCAGAACCGAACAAGTGCCACGGACGCGGAAGGGCCTTGAGCCAAATGCACGCGACCGCCCGCTCCGGAGAGCAGAAGCAGGACTGCCGCTAGGGGTAGGAGAGTAAATTCCACGGGTCTCAGGATCTGAGCAACGATCTACCCCAATTTTAGCGGAGCAAAGGCCGTTCCAGGCGCTTGTGGCGCATCTCAGGACGGATTTCTTGCCCATAGGTCACGTGACGTTACGGTTGTTAGGTACCGGCGTACTCTACAAAGAAACGGCGAAACGCCGATACGATGAGTGGTCGAAAGAATCATGGAGATGTGCGTGGGTGCGTGGTGGCGTGTTGTGTTGTTGTGCCTGGTTGTCGCTGGGATCGTGCCGGTTCGCGCCCAGACGAGCGCACCCTGGACGGTGAAGCCGGAATGGGTGAAAGCGCACGAAGAGTTTCTTGCCAGCGATGTCCTGGCCGGGCGGGGCAGCGCGACCCGGGATGAACAGATCGCCGCCATGTACGTTGCCACGGAGTTTGAAGGGTACGGTCTGCAATCTGCCCCGGGCATGGAGGGATATCTCCAGGCAGCCACTCTGGTTTCAGCGTCCTTGGACGGGCAAGCCGTGCTCACCGCGAACGGTCTCGTCCTTACAGAGGGAAAGGACTTCACGCTGGTGTCGTCTCCCGGGACGAACGCGAGCGGACCGCTGATGTTCGCCCACGTGAACGGTGAGGGCGCCAAGGCCGGCACCCGCGGCGCGGCCATGATCGCGGCCGGTGTTTCGGAGAAGGTGAACTCCATGCAGACCGCCCGGATGCTGCGGCGGGTGGGAGCGGGACTGGTGCTGGTCCCCGAGGACGCCGCGACCCGCGCGGTGTACACGATGAATGGCGGCAAGACCGAGACCCCGGTCCATCTGGCTGGCGAGAAAGGACGGGCCAAGGGGCCCAGCATCCTGGCGCTGACGCCGAGCGCGATGGGCGAGCTCAACCAACTTGCCGAAGGAACAAAGCTGTCCCTGACCGTGCATGAGTTGCCGGAGGGCAGACAGCGTGAGACATTCAACGCGATCGGATATCTGCCAGGGGTTGACCCGGACGCGGGAACGATTCTCCTTTCGGCACACCTGGATCACCTGGGCACGGGCCGGGCTGTGAACGGCGACTCGATCTTCAATGGCGCCAATGACGATGCTTCGGGCACAACCGCCGTGCTCGAACTGGCGCATGCGCTGGCAGCCGGACCAAGGCTGCGCCGCAACGTCCTGTTTGTCTGTTACGGAAGCGAAGAACTTGGCGAGTTGGGTTCAACCTACTTCGGCGAGCATCTGCCGGTTCCACTGAAGAGTCTGGTGGCCAATCTGGAGTTCGAGATGATCGGCAACCAGGATCCGAAGGTGCCCAAGGGGAGCTTATTGCTTACCGGCTGGGACCGCTCCGACCTTGGGCCTGAACTGAAAGCGCACGGGGCGTTGCTGGGGCCTGATCCCTACCCGGAAGAGCACTTTTTCGAGCGCTCTGACAACTTCGCCCTGGCACTCAAGGGCGTTGTGGCGCACACCGCCGCGGGATGGGGCACGGTGCCCACGTATCACCAGCCCAATGATGATCTGCAGCACCTGGATTTGCCGTTCATGACGGCGGCGATCCAGTCGCTGGTAGAGCCTGTGAGATGGCTGGCGGCCGGCAATTTCGTTCCGCGATGGAACCCAGGGGGGCAGCCGAAAGAGCATTAACTTCGCAGGGACTCCGCTCTATTATTTTGCTCTGCCGCAAGCGCTCTGACCAAGGCTTTGCAGCGAAGGAGCGGAATGGCGCCGATTACTCCGAAGCTGCAATCGATAAGGCGCCACCCGAACGGAATGCCGCGGACCTGGCCTGCAACGAGCGCCAGAGCGGGAACGGCGGCGCAGGCGAGCAAGCCGAACGTGATCACCCATTCGTTGCGAACGGGGTCACGGTATGGGCCAACGAACACCATCGCGATCACAAGGTGTGCAAAGGCAAGCCAGTCTGTGCCATAGGCAAGAAACGGGTATCTCCGATTGGTCTCCGACAGGCCCTGGAGGACCCGCTGCAGCCAGGGCAGCAGGTGTGTGTGCTCCGCGAGCGAACGCAGAGGGCTGTTCTGTACGATTTGGACCACCCCATGAAGTTCGGTCTCGAGCGGGAACGCAGTGACACCGCTGAGGACAAGGCCCGCCATGAACAGGGTGAGCCAGAAACGAATTTTGTTCAGTTGGCTTTTGCGATGCATAGAGACCGGTGGCTTCAACCGTGTAGAACATGCCTGCAGATCGGGGCCGACTTGAGTATCGCGCAACCCAGCGGCTTGCCTGCCGGCGGATGCGCTCCGGCCGAGAATGCAGGACGGGGTGCGACTGGAGTGTCTAAAGCGCGCTTCCGGTCACGGCCGCTGCGGCGGACGGTTCGGGAAGGCCACCGAAGCGGCGGCTGCGGCTATGGAAGTCGGCGATAGCGCCTCGGAGATCCCCGGGGCCGAAATCTGGCCATAGCCGGTCGGTGAAATGAAGCTCGGCATAGGCGCACTCCCAAAGCAGGAAGTCGGACAGGCGCTTTTCGCCGCCTGTCCTGACGAGGAGATCGACATCTCCGGCATCGGTTAACAGGGAGTCTGCGAGCCTGTCCTCAAGGTGTTCGCCGGCCGGTGACCGACGCCCGGAGAGCAGATTCAGGGCCGCCCGGGCGATGGCGTGCCGTGACGAGTAGTCGATTGCAACCCGAAGGTGCAGCCGCTGTCCCTGCGCGGTCAGGTGTTCGGTCCGTCGGATCTCCCGAAGCGCCGCCTCCGGGAGACGGTCACGCCGGCCGATGGCTTGGAGTCGTACGCCCTGGTCCCGCAGCCTGTCCCGCTCCAGGCGCAGGTACATGCGCAGCAGCCAGAAGATGCTTTGCACTTCCACCGCGGGGCGGCGCCAGTTGTCGGAGCTGAAGGCATAGAGCGTCAGGCAGCGTACGCCCAGATCTGCGGCGTGCTCCACGGTACGGCGAACCGCGGCGATGCCCGCCCGGTGTCCGGCAGCCCGGGGGAGACCACGAGCTGTCGCCCAACGGCCATTGCCGTCCATGATGATCGCTACGTGGAGTGCGGAGGGCGAGGCGCCATGAGTCTTCACGTTCAGTTCTCTCCAGCGTTGGGAAGGAAGATGGGATTCTGCGGCGAAATCGTGACTAGCGGATAGCGGGAGGAGATTCCGGCCGAGGCGGACCTAGGTTGTCGAAAGAGCTGTACCAGTCGAGATCCCGGGTGAGGTACATGGCGGCGCCGATTGCGGCAAAACTGGCGAGCGCGCCCACCAGCAAGGCGTTGTCCTCAAGACGGAGCAGCAAGTAGATGAGCGTGTAGAGCACCGCAAAGGCGGCCAGGGAGCGATAGCCCTGCAGCTTGCTCGTGAAGACCCAGCGCGCGTTCCCGGCGAGCAGGACGACGGTCGCGGTCCCGGCCAGCAGAAAGGCCCAGCCAAATCCGGCGTGCTCCGCGAGTGAAAGAAGGAGCAGGTAGAAGAGAATCTGGGCGATGCCGACCAGAACGTATTGCGCCGAGTGTACCCGCTTTCCCGTTGTGGCCTCAAAGAGGAAGTAGGTCAGAAACACGAGGCTGAGGAACAGCGGCGCGTACTTCAAGGAGCGATCGACGGATTGGTAGGGGTCGGCCAGCTCGAGGAGCGAGACACCCAGGGCTGTCGCGTTGAGCCCGGTGATCGCCTCGATCGGACCTTCGGCTCGGATCCCGCGTGCGATGAAGGGGACACTCCACTTTGCCTGGAACCCGCGTCCGGTGGCGGTGTGCGTTACCGGCAGCAGGCCACCGTCGAAGCCCGGGTTGGGCCAGTTGCCGCTCACGGTGAGCTCGGTGGACTTGCCATAGGCAAGCACCGCAAGCCGCTGTGCGCCCGAGAAGTGCAGATCCGCGGCTACCGTGAACCTGGCGCCGGGTCCGAGATTGGGTGTCGGCGCGCCGAAGAGCGTCAGCCGCAACGGGGAGCCCGGGTCCATCCCGACATCAAGGTTGGAGGCGATCTGCGCGGGCGCAAGTGTCGCCGTGTCGCCAGCGGAACGGAGAGTTGCATCCGCAAGGGCTCCACGAGGGTCGTTAACACCGACGATGATCTCGGCGTGGGTCCAGTCGAGCGAGGCGCCCGGCGGCAGATCGCGGGGGACACCGGTGAGATCAAAGGTGGAACTCAGGTGAGCCCTGGTCTGAAACACCGGAACCTTGAACAGGGAGCGCCGGCGCTCCTCGGCGTTGAAGTGCACCTCGGCCTGCGCCTGGGCAGGGAAGACGAGGTAGGTGCCCTGACGGGGGACGCGGGGGCTGCCGTAAGGAACAGCCAGGGTCGGGCCGAGGAAGGTCTGTGGACCCCCAACGTGAGCGCTGACCTCGCGCACGACTTCCGCGGCGCGCTGACTGCGGTCGTCCACGAGGCCAGAGACGAAGAACGCCGGGAACATCATCGCCACGGCCAGGGCACAGACGATCAGGAGCTTGGCGCCCATGGAGCGGGCGGAATGGGATTCGGCGGGATTGAGGTTTGTCATCGTGTGTGCTTTCTGTCCTGCAAAGCTCTTTGTGATGCAAAGCTAAGGTGCAAAAAAAGGGTCAGGCGCTCGTCGGTGTGGGAAGGCCCCTCATGTCTTTGGCTGATTGTTTACGAGCGCCCTTTCCGGCGTCGCGGATGACCTGCTCCAAGGTGGCGAGGTACTCCAGGTAGCGTTCGCGTCCGGAGGCCGTCACCTTGCAGAGGGTGAGGGGCCGGTTGCGATCATGGCTCTTCAGGATCTGGATCATGCCGCTCCTTTCCAGGATGCTCAGATGTCGGCTTAAGTTCCCGTCGGTCAAGGAACAGAGCTGCTTCAGTTCGCTGAAGGTGAGTCCTTTCGGATGGGTGAGGAGCGAGGTAAGCACGCTGAGGCGCGCACGTTCGTGGATGACCCGGTCGAGCCCTTCATAGGCGAACCGGCCCTCAGTGGAGACCTCAGGTTTTCCCGAGCTCTCTTCCGCCGGGTCTTCGGCGAAGGATGTGTCAGGCTTCATGGGAGCCCTCGTGAGCCGTGGCAAACAGGATGCCGGCGACAAGGAACTGCCCGGCGCCAAATGCCAGCCCCATGGTCCATGGGGAAAGGGCGCGAGCATCGCCAAAGCTCAACGTAAGCAGACCGGAGGCAAGGTACCAGGCCCCCGCCACGAGCATGGCCCGCGGAAGAAAGCGGCAGGACGAGAAGACGCCCAGGCTGAAGATGATCTGCCAGAAGCCCGGCAACAGCCAAAGATTGGCGCTCGTAGACCTGAAGACCACAAAGGTTATCAGGGAGCCCGCCACCAGAGCAGGGAGAAACTGTTCCAGAGCCTGGCGGAGCGTTTCGTTGGAAAGACCGGTGTGCAGGCGGCGAGTGCGGGCCACCATGCCGGCGCCGGTTAACGCTGCGCAGATCAAAGCCGTCGCTACCCAAATGCCGAGGTACGCTCTGGGACGCGTGGCGGGCGCGGGAACCACGATGGCCTGCGTAACCGCCGCCGCAAGGGCGGTCAGGCCCGTGAGCGTGAGCGTGGCCGGGCCATAGCCGCGAAACTCGGTGTGGCCGGCCACCTGGCGGCGGATGGTGGTGATGTCGCCTAACGCTTTGTAGAGATCGTCCATCGGCGTGTACTTTGTGATGCACAAGGTACGGGATCCGGAGCGAGTGTCAAGGACGATCTCAGCATGGGCTGGGTAGAATGGCGGCATGCAGATGAGCGGCAGTGTGGGCGTGGACGCAGCGGTGGAGTACGCGCGGGCGCACGGGGCGGAGTTTGTGGAAGAGCTGAAGGCGCTGTTGCGGATTCCTTCGATGTCGACCGCCCCTGAGCATGCGAGCGACGTGCGGCGCGCGGCGGAATTTGTCGCAGACGGTCTGCGCCGGGCGGGGATGGAGAATGTTCGTCTGATCGAGACGTCCACAGAGGCGAAAGACGGAAAGCCGGGACGAACGGGGCATCCGCTGGTGTATGCCGAGTGGCTGCGAGCGGGCGCGGGCAAGCCCACCGTGCTGACGTACGGGCACTATGATGTGCAGCCCGCCGATCCGCTCGACGAGTGGAAGTCGCCCCCGTTTGAGCCGGAGGAGCGCAACGGCAACCTCTATGCCCGGGGCGCGGTGGACGACAAGGGGCAGATGTGGATGCACGTCAAGGCGCTGGAGAGCCTGATGAGGGCGGACGGGGCCCTTCCGGTCAACGTGCGGGTGATCGTTGAAGGGGAAGAAGAGGTCGGCGGGGAGGGCATTGCCGCCTTTGTGCGCGAGCACGGGGATCAGTTGAAGGCGGACTGTGCGCTGGTGAGCGATACGGAGATGTTTGCGCCGGAGCTTCCGACGTTGTGCGTGGGCTTGCGCGGCATGATCTACACGGAGCTTGAGGTACAGGGAGCACGAACGGATCTGCACTCCGGCATGTACGGCGGGGCAGCGCCGAACCCGTTTGTGGCGCTTGCCCAGATCGTCGCGCAGTTGAAACGGACGGACGGGCGCGTGGCGATCCCCGGGTTCTATGACGGCATCGAGGAGCCGACCAAGGCTGAACTGGACGCCTGGCGGAGTCTGCCTTTCAATGAAGAGGAGTTTCGGGAGAACGAAGTGGGCTCGGTGGAGCTGACCGGGGAGCGGATGTTCAGCGTGCTGGAGCGGCTGTGGGCGAGGCCAACCATGGACGTACATGGCATGCCCGGCGGCTTTACAGGCGCGGGTGCAAAGACGGTGATCCCCGCCAAGGCGGTTGCGAAGATCAGCTTCAGGCTGGTGCCCGGGATGACGCCGGAAGATGTTTTTACGAAGTACAAGACGTTTGTGGAGGAGATCTGTCCGGCCGGTGTCGGCGTGCAGGTGCGGCTCATCCATTCCGGCGAACCGATTGTGGTGTCGACCGATAACGCCTATGTGCGCGCGGCGACCGCGGCCATGGCTGAGGTGTTCGGAAAACAGACGGTGTTTGTGCGCGGGGGCGGATCGATTCCGGTGGTCGGGGATTTTGTGCGCGAATTGGGGATGCCGGCGGTCCTGATGGGCTTTGGGCTGCCGGATGACAACCTGCATGCGCCCAATGAAAAGTTCAATCTCAGCAACTTCCACCGCGGGATCGAGTCGATCGTGCGCTTCCTGGGACGGGTGGGGCAGACGGCTTGAGCGGGGCCTTCCCGGCGCTGCTTCCGGTGCACGGGTTTGTGCTGGCCGGCGGCAAGAGTTCGCGTATGGGGCGCGACAAGGCGTCCCTGGAGTTCCGCGGACGATCCCTGGTGCTGTCGGCGGTCGAGATGCTGCGCGGCTTCTGCGAGACGGTGTCCATCGCCGGGAACCGCGACGATCTGCGCTGCCTGGCGCCGGTCGTGAAGGACGCGCGACGGGAGGTTGGGCCGGCGGCGGGGATGGAGGCAGGGCTGAAGGCGTGCGCTGCGCCCTGGGCGCTGTTTGTTCCGGTGGATGTACCGCTGGTGCCGGAGTCTTTGTTACGGCCCTGGGCAGAGGCCGTGCTTGGGCGCGAAGGCAGCGGGGTGCGCCTGAGCACTTTGCGGGCCGGCGGTCAGCGACAGCCCACGTTTTGCATGTTGCATCGCGCGTGTGCGGCGCCGCTGGCGAAGGCGCTCGAGGACGGTGAGCGCAAGCTGGGTGTCGTGTTCGACCGCATTGCGGCCGAGCTTGGGCCGGGGTCGATGTGGGTGCTGGATGCCGAGAGCATCGCGGCGAACGGCCTCGACCTCGCGGCCTGCTTCACCAATGTCAACACCCCGGAGGACCTCGCGGCGCTCATCCACGGTGAGCAAAAGATGCCGCAGGCCAAGTGACATACTGGTTCCGAGGGGGTTTTCCTTGCCTGAGCCCGATGCCACCAAGCTGCCGGTGAACGTGGATCCGGGCGAACCGCTGTCGTCGAGTGTCACTCCGGACGTAGCCGCTGCGGTGAATGAGTTCATGGCTGAGGCTGCGGTGCTCAATGAGGCTGAAGCGGAGCTCACCCTTGAGAAAACCGATTTCGCGGCGAGCGCTGGGTTGGCGGGGGCGGAGTTTGCGGCTCCGGCGGCGGCGGCCTATATCGCCTTTGAGCATGTGTATAAGAGCTTTGGGGACTTCCGGGTGCTGGAAGACGTCAGCTTCAGCGTCAACCCGGGTGAGACCCTCTGCATTCTAGGACGCAGCGGGGTGGGGAAGTCGGTGTCGCTGCAAATCTTGATGGGCTTTCTGAAGCCTGATCGCGGGACGGTGATGGTGGCTGGGCAGGACATCGCCGGGTTCAGCGAGCGCGAGATGCAGGCGGTACGGCGCAAGGTGACCATGGTGTTTCAGAACGGCGCGCTTTTTGATTCGATCACTGTGGGAGAAAACGTGGCGTTTCCGCTGCGCGAGCGCGGCGACATGGAAGAGGACCAGATCCTGCAGGTGGTGAAGGGCATGCTGGAGATGGTCGGCGTGGCGGGGATGGAAAATCTGCTGCCCAGCGATCTTTCCACGGGCATGAAGCGTTCCGTGGCGATCGCTCGTGCGTTGGCGGCCCAGCCGGCCGCCGTGTTGTACGACGAGCCCACCACCATGGTGGATCCGTTGATGGGCCACCTGCTGGGCAACCTGATTCAGCGATTGAAGGCGCAGTTGCACCTGACAAGTATTGTCGTTACGCATGACATGCGCTTTGCGGAAACGCTCGCCGATCGCGTGTTGTTTTTGCATGAGGGACGGGCCAGGTTTTTCGGGACGATGGAACAGATGCGAGCGAGCGCCGACGCGGTGTTGAAGGAGTTCCTGGAGCTGGACCAACTGGTGCTGCCGGCCTGATCCCCCATTTGTGGGTCAGTGAGGCTGGCCCGGGGTGGTAGATTGAAAGGCAGCAACAGCGGTCCCTGTCAACTTTTGTAACTACCGTTTCGGTACACCCGAACGCTCAGGACGTGGTGGCGTAACGTATGCCGACCCCCGATTTTCTGGAACAGGTCGTAATCTCGGGAAGAGGACGCCAGCGGGGAGACTCGGCTTTGCCCGCACAGACGCGCGCTGGAAGCCACCGGCCCTCGATCTCAGCCGTAGTCTGGGCCCTGCTGGATGTGATCAGCGCAGTGCTTGCGGGACTGATGGCGTTGCGTCTGCGCTGGGACGGACCGCCTGAAAGTAACGAAAGCATCGTTTTCAATCTGGCGCACGCCGCGCATCTGCCCTCGCTGCTGATGCTGGTGATGTTTGGCGTGTACCTGGTGCTCGTTTCGCGCATCTTTGGGCTGTACCGGCCGGGAGACAACTTCAGCGGCTTGCATGAACAGCGCATGACGGTGCAGGCCGTGCTGACCTCCGGTCTGCTGCTGTGTGGCACGTTGTATCTGACGCGCGGATATGCCGTTTCCCGGTTGGCCGTACTGCTTACCGTATTTCTGACCCTGCCCCTGCTGATGTTGCGACGTGCGTTGTGGCGCAAGTTGCGCGAGCGAAGGTATCTTCTCGGGCTGGAGGTACGCAATGTCCTGATCGTGGGCGACGGCCGTGTAGGGCATGCCTTGCGCAACCATCTCGAGGCTTTGCCGCACATGGGCTTTCGCTTCAAGGGCTTTATCTCGCTTGAACGGGGACGTGACCGCGACAGTCCCACCGTCGTCGGAGATATCCGGAACTGCGTGGCCGTCGCCCGCTCGCTGTTTGTGGATGAGATCTACTTCTCCACGCCGGCAGACAAGCGCACCGTGGTGAGCGTGGTCGAGGAAGCGCGGGCGTTGGGCATCGAAGTGCGAGTCGTGCCGGATCTGTACGACGGCCTGGCGTGGAACGCGCCGGTGGAGTATATCGGCCAGTTTCCGACGATCCCGCTACACCGGCGAGAGTTTCCGCGCGGGGCTTTTGTGCTGAAGCGGGGCATCGACATTGTGCTCGCGACGATGGCGCTGATCGTCGTCGCGCCCTTTATGCTGGCCATCGCGATCATGATCCGGTTGGACTCCCCGGGTCCGGTCTTCTATGTGGCCGAGCGCATTGGCCGTAAGGGGCGAGTCTTTCGCTGTTTCAAGTTCCGGACCATGGTGCCCAATGCGGAGGGGCTGAAAATGCAGATCGCGCACATGAATGAGCGCGACAACGTGCTCTTCAAGGTCCAGAACGACCCCCGCGTCACAAAGATCGGGGCAAAGCTGCGGAAGTATTCCTTGGACGAATTACCGCAGTTCTATAACGTGCTGAAGGGGGACATGAGCCTGGTGGGGCCGCGGCCACCGTTGGCCTCCGAGGTGGAGAAGTACGATCTCTCGCATCTGCGCCGGCTGGATGTGCTGCCCGGCATTACGGGGCTTTGGCAGATTGAAGCGCGCCAGGATCCTTCGTTCGACAGTTACATTTCCCTGGATACGGCCTACGTGGAGAACTGGAACCTGATGCTGGACGCGCGCATCCTGGCCCGCACCCTCGGGGTGGTTCTTGCCGGTACGGGATCCTAGTGCGGACGACCCGCGCCTAGTGGATGTTCTCCTCGTCGATCTCAATGGGAACAAGCAGGGCGGGGGTCGCGGAGCGCAGCGTTCCTCTTAGTTTGGACAGCAGATCTTCGGGCCGGATCGGCTTTGTCACCAGTTCGAACGAGAGGCCTTCGCTCTCCTTTGTGCGCAACAGGTCGTGCAGACTGGAGTGGCCGGTGAAGAGGAGAATTTTGCACCGGGGCAGCGCGGCCCTGGCGGAAAAGGCAACCTCGATGCCGGTGACGCCGGGCATCGTGATGTCTGTGATCACGAGATCGGGCTTGAAGATATCCAGCAGCCGCAGCGCGGCTTCGCCCCCGTACACAGCGCAGACCTCATAGCCCGCGAGTTCGAGGATGGCAGCCAGAGTGGATGCGATGACTTCTTCGTCATCGGCCACCAGCACGCGTACCTTGGGTGGAGGAGCACCGGACTGTTGTAATGCCATGTGGCGTCCAGGAGCGAGATTAAAAGCAAGCCTACCCGGTGTGGAGCCGGTGTGCCGCTGGCTATTGGCCGCTTTTTATGCCTTAGGGAACCCCGGGCAGCGTCCCCGGCGCTCTGCGCCAAGGTTAACGAGGCGATAAGATAGTGGTGTGCGCATCGCCCTGGCCCAGATCAACCCTACGGTGGGAGATTTCTCGGGCAATCTACAGAAGATCGCCGAACGCGTCGAGCAGGCTGCGGGGAGCGGCGTCGAACTTGTCATCTTCCCGGAGTTGGCGACCTCGGGGTATCCGCCGGCCGATCTGCTGGAAAAGGAGAGCTTCGTCCGCCGGGCGGAAGACTCGTTGCAGCAGATTGCCGCGTTGACACGGGGGGAAGGCAGGCCTGCCGTGCTTTGCGGGTCACCCATGCGCTGCGAGGGGCCGGGGCAGAAGCATGTGCGCAACGTGGCCGCCGTGCTGGAGGACGGCGAACTCAAGTTTGTTCAGGGAAAGCGGCTGCTGCCGTTTTACGACGTTTTCGACGAGCAGCGCTACTTTGAGCCCGCTACGCGTCAGAGCCTGACCCTGATCAAAGGCCGGCCGGTCGCCATTACGGTCTGTGAGGACGCCTGGAACGACAAGCTTTTCTGGCCGCGGCAGAACTATCCGCATGACCCTGTGGAAGAGCTGATGAAGCAGTGGGGCGCGCTCCCGCAGACCGTGGCCGGGCAGCGCCTCATCCTGAACATTTCTGCCTCGCCCTACTGGCACGAGAAAACGGACACGCGGCGGCGCATGATCGGGGCCCTGGCCACACGCCATCGTGCGGCGGTCGTGATGGTCAACCAGGTTGGCGCCAATGACAGCCTGATCTTCGACGGCGATTCGTTCGCGATGAACGCAGAAGGCCAGGTGATCGCCCAGGCCTGCCCCTTTGCGGAAGACCTCGTGGTGGTCGATACAGAACACGATCCACCGGTGGCTGTGACGCACCGGCGCGAGGACGTGGCCGACGCCGCCGCGGAGGCCAAAGGGCCATGCGAATGTGCGCGCACCTGGAATGCGTTGGTGCTCGGCACAAGGGACTACCTGCGCAAGTGCGGGTTCACCAAAGCACTGATTGGGCTGAGCGGCGGTATCGATTCCGCGCTGGTGGCTACGATCGCGGTCGAAGCGCTCGGGGCTGAGAACGTGCAGGGTATCGGGATGCCCAGCGAGTTCTCGTCTAGTGGATCGATCACGGATGCCGAAGCGCTGGCGAGGAATCTGGGGATTGCCTTTTCGGTGCTGCCGATCCGGGAGATCTACGACCAGTTTACGGAGCGATTGGAACCGTTCTTCGCGGGAACACCCTTTGGTCTGTCAGAAGAGAACGTGCAGCCACGCATCCGCGGAACGCTCCTGATGGCGGTGTCCAACAAGACCGGCGCGCTCGTGCTGACGACCGGCAACAAGAGCGAGATGGCGTGCGGCTACTGTACGCTGTACGGGGACATGGTAGGGGCGCTCGCCGTGATCGCCGACCTGTACAAGACCGAGGTGTTTGCGCTGGCTCGCTGGATCAATGACGTACATTTCCAGCGAGAGGTCATCCCACTCGACACACTCACTAAACCTCCGTCAGCAGAGTTGCGTCCGGGTCAAAAGGACACGGACTCGTTGCCGCCCTACGAGGTCCTGGATCCGATCCTGCGGGCCTACATCGAGGAGTACAAGTCCGCTGAAGAGATCGCAGCGCAGCAGGGCGTGGCCGCGGACCTGGTGTGCAAGGTGATCCGGTTGGTGGAGATCGCCGAGTACAAGCGGCAACAGGCCGCTCCGGTGCTGAAGGTCTCGCGGAAGGCGTTCGGCATGGGCAGACGGTTTCCGATTGCCGCCCGGCGTGAAGTGTAAGTTGCTGGAAAGATGCCGATGCGCTCGGCGAGGAGCTTGCGTTGAAGAATGTTCTGTTGAGTTTGGTGGTAGCGTGCGTGACGACAGGCGGAGTGATGACAGCACAGACGGCGACATCCCCGGCCGCACCGAGAACGCCGCTTCCGGGGCCACAGGTTCCGGCGAATGGGTCTGCGGCAGGTGCCGTCGTCCTTGGAGGGCCGGCATCCCAGTCACAACAGCCGGCTGCTCCCGACGCCATCAAGTTCCCGCCGATAGACCCGAAGAACTTCACCGCAACCAACCTGTCAACCGACACGATCGACGCGTTTCTGCGGGCAGTGTGGGGCGTGGATGACAACCGCGAGTGGCGTGTCGCCGCGATCGAACCGGCGACCGTCCCCGGTTTCGTGAGGGTGGACGTGCTGGTTGCGGATAAACGCGAGCCGACCCGTATCGGCACGTACAGGTTCCTGGTGACGCCGGACGGCAAGCATGCTGTGCAGGGCGACCTTGCGCCCTTTGGCGTGCACCCCTTTGCGGAGACCCGGGCCGTGTTGCAACAGCGGGCCGACGGACCTGCGCGGGGAGCCGCGGGCAAGGACCTGGAGTTGGTGGAGTTTGCCGATCTGCAATGCCCAAACTGCAAAGCCGCGCAGGGCACGATGGACCAGATCGTAAAGGACTTCCCGCAGGCGCATGTGGTCTTCCAGAATCTCCCTCTGCCGACGGTCCATCCGTTCGCGATGCAGGCGGCCGAGGTTGGCAATTGTGTGCGGCAGGCCAAGGGCGATCCAGCGTTCTTCGTCTACGCGGGGAAGGTGTACGACACCCAGGCAGACCTGACGACCGAAAAAGCCGACGCGACGTTGCGAGCGGCTGTTACGGCCGCGGGAGCGGATCCCGCGGCCGTGATGACCTGTGCGGCGAGCCCGGCCACGAAAAGCGCGGTCGACGCGTCGGTTAAGCTGGCCACGGATCTTGGGATCAGCGGCACGCCCACTCTGGTGATCAACGGTCGCGTTCTTCCCCTGAGCTCCGTCCCGTACGCTGCGCTGAAGCGTGTGATCGTGTATCAGGGGCAGCTTGACGGGATCACGGTGAAGGAGCAGCCCTCCCTTACGACGCTGAAGTAGGAGAGCGAACGCGGGGCGTTGCACGGGCCTTCCGTTCCTCAGTAGAATAAGACTCGTTCAAGCCGCCGGCGGCGGTGGCGGGTTGTTTTAGGAGAGTTGGCAGAGCCCGGTTGAATGCACCTGACTCGAAATCAGACATAGTCGCAAGGCTATCGGGGGTTCGAATCCCTCACTCTCCGCCAGATCGTGCAAAAGCCCCGCCTCCGCGGGGCTTTTTGCAGCCATTGAGCGCCTGGCACTCAGCAGAGGCGATAGGAAGCGAGGCGCCGGTTAAGCCTGACGTCTCATCATGGCTTTGCGCCGGAACAGAGGAGCTTCCCACCGCATGAACAGCATGGGATACCGCGGGTGTTCGTAAACAGGGGCAGAGGCTCGCGCCGGATATGATGGCGGTAACGCGCCGTGCCCAACCCTCCGAAGACACCAACGTCCGTCCCTTCCCCAAGTGAAGAGTCACTGCTTCGAACACCCGAAGCAAAGTGGGTGTTAGCGGCAACGATTCTGGCTTCCAGCATGGCCTTTATCGACGGCACGGCAGTCACGGTCGCGCTGCCGGCCCTGCAGACCGGGTTTCACGCGGACGCCAACGAGATCCAGTGGGTCATTGAAGCGTATGCGCTCTTTCTGGCATCGTTGCTGCTCGTGGGCGGTTCCCTGGGGGACCGCTATGGACGGCGGATTGTGTTTGCCATCGGGGTCGCGCTGTTCGCGGTCGGCTCCGTGCTGTGCGGGCTCTCGCCCTCGATTCTCTGGCTGATCACGGCCAGGGGCATGCAGGGTATCGGTGCGGCGCTGCTCGTACCGGGCAGCCTGGCGATCATCAGTGCCTTCTTTCCGCCGCAGAGCCGCGGCCGGGCCATCGGCATCTGGTCCGGCTTCAGCGCCGTGACGGCGGCGGTAGGACCGGTGCTGGGCGGCTGGCTGGTCGACACGGCTTCCTGGCGCTGGGTCTTCTTCATCAATGTGCCCCTTGCCGTTGCCACGCTTGCCATTACGTTCTGGCGCGTGCCGGAGAGCCGCAACGAGCAGATGCGGGGCGGACTGGACTGGATCGGGGCGTGCCTCGGGACGGTAGGCCTTGCCGGGATCACGTTCGCGCTCATCGAGGCGCATCGGAAAGGCCCCGCCGTGTGGTTGTCCGCGGTCATTGGCGGCCTTTGCATGGTGGCGCTTCTGGTCTTCGAGAGCCGCGTTCCGTCGCCCATGGTGCCCTTGCGATTCTTTCGATCCCGCAACTTTGCCGGCGCCAACCTGCTGACCCTTTTCCTGTACACAGCGCTGAATGGCCTGTTGTTCTTCTTTCCACTGGACCTCATCCAGGTGCAGCACTACACGGCGACGCAGGCGGGCGCGGCGTTGCTTCCACTCATCCTGATTCTTTTCTTTCTGTCCCACTGGTCGGGCGGTTTGATCGACCGGTATGGCGCGCGTGGTCCACTCACCGTGGGATCGCTGGTTGCGGCGCTTGGCTTCGCGCTGGCGGGCCGCCCGGGCATCGGCGGGTCGTATTGGTCGACCTTTTTTCCCGCAGTGGTCGTGCTTGGGGTGGGGATGGCCATCAGCGTCGCTCCGCTGACAACCGCGGTGATGAACTCTGTCCCTGTCGCGGAGTCGGGCGTTGCTTCCGGCATCAACAACGCGATGTCCCGCCTGGCGAGCTTGCTTTCCGTGGCAGTCTTCGGCGTCGTGCTCTTAACGGCTTTCCGCCATAATCTTGGGCGCCGGCTCGATCAGTTTGCTGTGCCCGCCCAGGAACGGCAATCCATCCAGGAACAAGGGTCACGTTTGGCCGGTGTGCAGACAAAAGATCCGCGAGCCAAACGAGCCGTGGATGAGGCCTTTGTTTACGGCTTTCACCGCATCATCTGGTTAGCGGTGGTGCTCTCCCTGGCGAGCGCAGGGTGCGCGCAAATTCTCAGCAAGGACAGCGTTTCTCCGGTACCCGAGCCGACGGAGGAGCCCGTAAAGGTGAGCGGCTGATGCATCTGCCGAAACCTTGCTCCGTCGAGTTTCTCGCCCTCGAACCACTTTGGCCTCCTGCGATGTTCTTCCGGGCATTGCGGCATGCAGGAGCGGCTCCTGACGAGCTCTGAGCTGCCGATCGATGCGCTGTTGCCGGCGATCGTACGTTCGCTGGAACGCACGCCGAACCTTGTCCTCGAAGCCGCACCCGGTGCGGGCAAGACCACCCGCGTGCCCGCTGCGCTGTTGCCTCTTGTCGCAGGTGAGATCGTTGTGCTCGAATCGCGCCGTTTGGCGGCCCGTCTGGCAGCGCGGAGAACGGCCTTCGAGCGCGGCGAGCAGGTCGGTGAGACGGTCGGCTTTCAGGTGCGCTTCGAAGAAGCGATTGGGCCACGAACTCGTCTGCGCTTTGTGACCGAAGGAGTTCTGACCAGGCGGCTGCTTTCCGACCCTGACCTGCGCGGTGTAGACGCCGTGGTGCTGGATGAGTTTCATGAGCGACATCTGGATACGGACCTTGCGCTGGCGCTGCTGAAGCGGCTGCAACAGCGTCGTCCTGAGCTGAAGCTGGTGGTGATGTCCGCCACGCTGAACGCGGCTCCCATCGCAGCCTTCCTGGGCGGTTGCCCGGTGCTCCGATCGGAAGGGCGCAACTACCCGCTGGCCATCGAGTACCGGCCGTACTCTCCGAAGCCACTGGAGAAGCAGGTTCGTGACGCGCTCGAGTCGCTGCTGCAGGGCAAGCACGGAGGGCATGTGCTTGTGTTTCTGCCGGGCGCGGCGGAGATCCGGCGAGGACTGCGCGAGTGCGCCGGGCCCGCAGCCTCGGCCGGCGCGCTGTTGCTGCCCCTGTACGGAGATCTGTCCCCTGCGGAGCAGGATCGCGCCGTGGCGCCTGGTACGCAGCGAAAGATCCTGCTGTCGACGAACGTGGCGGAGAGTTCAGTCACGATTGAGGGTGTGACCGCGGTAATCGATAGCGGGCTCGCACGCGTGGCCGCGTATTCGCCCTGGAGTGGTCTGCCGACGCTGCAGATTGCACGCATCAGCAAAGCCTCCGCGGCGCAACGTGCGGGCCGGGCGGGGC
>CAXUNH010000036.1:0-256 GCA_964252405.1 uncultured Acidobacteriaceae bacterium
ATCCGCCTCCCCCCGCAGCACCGGCCCGGCAATCCGCTCAAACACCGTCACATCATCCGCACCATCGCCATCCATGTACACCAGCACAGAGCTCGTGGCCAACGCCGCCGCCGACCCCGCCGCCATCGCCGCTCCATAGCCTCGCCGCCCCCCCACCCCCCTTTCAGCCGCCCCCCCGGCCCCCACCCCCCCCGGGTCCCCCCCGCCACCGGTTTCACCCCCGCCGAGATCGACGCCATGATCGCCTCCGGCGCCG
>CAXUNH010000036.1:266-25536 GCA_964252405.1 uncultured Acidobacteriaceae bacterium
GAGCTGCAGCAGCAGGGCCACCGCATCGGGATCGGTGCTGCCGTTGTCCACCACGATGCACTCATCGATGCTGTCCCACGGCATTGATTGCACGACAGCACCAATCGATTCCGCCTCATTCAGCGCCGGAATCACCACCGAAACTCCACGAGCCATATGCACCCAAGTCTATCGGCTCATCTGCCGCTCAGGTCCGCACGTGTCCATGTGACGGGGGAAGAGCTGCCGACTTTCTTTGTTCCTCTGAACGCCACAAGCTGAACGCACCAGGCGCATTACTCTGCTACCAGCGAGGCAGGCGGAGCTTCAGCAAACAACGCAAGCAGCGAGTTGATGCACAGTTCCGGCTCCTCCTTCTCCAACTGCCCCCGCGAGTAGATGCCTGTTGCCACGGCAATCACCTCAAGGCCGTTCGCGTGCGCGGCGGTTACGTCGGCCGGCGTGTCCCCCACAACACACACGCTGCCCTCAGCGCCGAGATCCTCACGCACGCGCGCCAGTGCCCGTCGAAACACGTCTACCCGGGTTTCACACTGGTCGCTGTACCCGCCGTAGTGGAAGAACGGCAGCAGATCACACTGCTGCAGCTTCGCTTCGCCTACTCGCGTCAGATTCCCTGTCGCGGTAGACAGCACAGCGCCGCGGTTCCGCAGGTGTTCGAGCACTCGTCGTGCGCCGGGCAACACATCGATGCGCATCTGGCTGCGATTGGCCTCCACCTGTGCACCAATCTGTTCGCGCACCTGGGCCATGCGCCCACGCCAGTAAGCCTCGTCCACCGCGGCCAACGTGAACGCATCCCGCAGAATGCCCTCATCCGTGTTGCCGTGCGCGACGACGCCGTCCAGATTGAGCGACCGGCCCGCTACGCCGGTCAGCGCATCACAAAACGCAAAGTAGTGCACGGCGTCCTGACAATTCAGCAGCGTCCCGTCAATGTCGAACAGATACGCCTGAAAGCCGTCCCACGCTCTTGAAAGTTTGTTCGTCGAAGTCATCGTCTTCAGGCTAGCAAACCGGTCTATGCTCTGGCCCGATTGGCTTCCGTCAACGTCCAGACCCGTAATGCGGAACAGACGCGGCTCAACAACCCGCCCCATTCGCCGGGTTCGCGTTGTCGCCACAAACGCAGAGTCGGGTACCACGGTGTTCCGTCCCCTTCCTGCATCCACCGCCAATCTGCACGCTGCTGCAACAACACCCAGCAAGGCACCCCCAGCACCCCGGCGAGATGCGCGGCCAGCGTGTCTACGGTGATCACAAGATCCATCCGCTCGATCACGGCCGCGAGGCTCAGGATGCCGTCGCCCACCTCGTACACGTCCCGTATGTGTTCACCCCCCGCGAGCGATGCCCACGCATGACGGTCGGTATCTCCCTGCAGACTCCAGAACTCCACGCCGGACACGGCGAGCAGCGACCGGAAGATCTCAAACGGCACAGAGCGCGAAGGGTTCCAATGCCCGGCAGACCAGACAACCCCCACACGAAGCCGTGTCGCTTCACGCATCGCGCCCGCTGCCCCCGCCCGCATCGCCGGAGGCAGATGAAGATAGCCCTGCTGCGGTGGGAGGTCTTCCGCCGTGACGCGCAATGCATACGGAAGCTCCATCACCTCCATCTGCACGTCCCACGCAGGCGCATCCGCAGGCGCGTGCTCGCCCCACGTAATCACCCGCCCCATCCCGCTGAAGAAAGGGGCCAGCTCCACGAGTTGTGGAGGAACCTCCACGATCAATTCACGAACAAGCTCCCCCACCCGCGGCAGAAACCGGAACATCTGCACCGCATCGCCAAACCCATGCAGACTGCGCAGCATGAGCCGCTGTCCCCGCAGATCTTCGCCGTGCCAGAATCGATGCGGGTCCGGTCTGCCGCGCTTGCGGATCGCATCGCTTTCTTGCCACGCAGCCTCGAAGTCCCCGGCCAGCATGTGCGCCATCCAGCGCCCACCCGCGCACCGGTCCGGGTCCATCACCTCCGGTTCGGCAGCGTCGAAGAGCGCAATGGCCGTCCGCAGATGCCCGTCCGTCAGGGCCAGATCGGCGGTGTCCGCTAAGGCGTCCCCGCCCAAATTCCTCGCATCCTCCCGTCTGCCTTGCGCTCCGCTCATCCCTTCTGTTCGGCGTGCATGCGTGTGATGGGCGGGTATACGGCGTGGGGGCCATCCGGTGGCGTCAGCACAGGACGCCAGCGGCATAGGTACACCTCATCCTCAGGCTGTGCTTCAATCGTGAACCCGGCCGAGCGCAACATGGCTTCCGTGCATGCACGATTCGGCACCCACCAGTTGGTCTCATCATGCGAGTAACGCCGCTCGATGAAGTGCAGCTTCGGATACCCGGGCTCATCGAACGGCGCAGGCTCGTTGAAGTCGTAATCCTCCGCGATCTCCGCCACCTCGCGGCTGCCCCGCTGCATGCTCTGGAACAACAGCCTGTCCTTTGCCACGTGTTCATGAATCAGATCCAGGGCCAGCAGCGGATGCCGCAAGTGATACAGCACGCCCATGAAGATCACCAGGTCGAACTTCTCGCCGAGTTGCGCGACGTCCCACACAGGGAGGTGACGAAACTCCACATCGAGCTCCAGCACCTCCGCCGCAAAACGCGCCTGGCGCAGATACCCGGGATCCGTATCGATGCCCAGCACCCGCGCGGCCCCGCGCCGCTTCATCTCGAAGGAATAGAAGCCGGCGTTGCAGCCAATGTCCAGCACGCTCTTGCCCGTGAGGTCCTCGGGGAGAGCCGCGCGAAAGCTTTCGAACTTCACCTCCGGGTAGTTGCCCAGGAAGTGGTCCGGCGCGGTCTCCACGCCGTTGAGCCGCAGGTTGTGAAACCAAGGGCCAAGCTCCTCGATCTTGCGCCGCAACTGCTGCTCGTCCATCTGGCTGGGCATCACGTCAACCGGCAACGACTGTGCTTCGATCATCCTGTTTCGTCTTCTCCAATCCCGCATTCGGGGACGCTGCCGGCCGAAGCATGGCACCGTCCTCCAACAACCGAATGGCCGCCCGGTACCCGTGCAGCGTGCCCACGTCGACGTACCCTTCGCCCACGCGAAAGCCCTTGGCCACCCCACCCTGGGCCAGCCACGCGTTCACCAACGTGCCGATATACTCGTCGCGCCGTTCCGGACGACACCACAGCGCATGCAGCTCGTGCAGCACCTTGCCCGGCATCTTGATCGCACCCCAGATCCACGGCGAACTCGCCCCTTTTTGCTTCACCTGGATCTCACGCACTGCGCCGGCATCATCGGTCACCACGGCGTCGAACAGTTCCGGGCGCTCTACCGGGAAGAGCAGGAACGAAAGGCAATCGTCCGGCAACCGCGCCAGTCCGTCCTCAGGGGACCAGACCGTATCCGGCAGGCCGATCAGCACACTCTCGTCGGGGTGAATCAGCGGCAGCGCCCGAAAGATGGCGTCGCACAACCCCCCTGGCTGGCCCTGCACCACATACGCGATGTCCGCACCCCAAAGGCGCGAGCCGTAGTACTCCAGGATGTCGGTCTTCCCCGGCGAGATGACAAAGCACAGCTTGTCCGCCCCGCCCTTGATCATGCGCTCCACAAGGTACTCGCTCACGGCGCGCGGACGCTCGTCGCCCGCCTCCACGCGACTGCCTACGGGCAGCAGCTCCTTGGAAAAGGCCAGCGGCTGAATCCTGCTCCCCGCGCCCGCAGCTGGAATAATGCCCCACACCGTCCGTTGTCGCTCCTAGGCCTCTACCGTTGACAACCTGCCGGACCGCAACGCAGCCAGGCTGCGCTCCAGGTCGGACACACGCTGGTCGTTCGTGTGGTCACGCAGCGTACGTGCCCGCGCGGCCTCGGCGATGCCCCCTAGTTCCATGTCGGACAAGGATAACGTGCGCAGCACATCTTCCGCCGTATCCACAAGCAGAATCTCCTGGCCCGGAACGAAGAAGTCGCCCAGCCCTTCCCACCGGTCGCTCAGCAAAGGCACGCCGCAGGCCGCAGCCTCGAACAGCCGCCCGGACGGGCAAAACCCATACTCCGCCATCGCCCGTCGAGTCACGTTCAGCGTCGCCCGCCCGGAACAGAAGAACGCCGGATGCTGCGCGGGCTCCAGGTGTCCGGTGAAGAAGAGGTTTTTCGTCCAGGGAAACGAGTCCGGGTACTGCGCCCCGCCGATCAGAAACCGCTGTTGTGGGGAGCGCCGCGCGGGCTCCACAAACAGCTCCTCCAGCGCTCGCTGCCGGTCCTCGGCAAAGGTCCCCAGATAGCTCAACTGTGCGCGAAAGGCCTCGACCGCCGGCACGGGAAAGTGCGTCTCCGGGTCGACCGACCCATACAGGGGTGCAACGGCACGCGCGCCCAAGCGCGTTTGCAGCTCCTCCAACGCCCGTCCGCCGGTGTAGCTGAGCACCAGGTCGAAATCGCCCAGCCCGTCCTCCGGCAGGTACGCCACAGGGTTCGCCGACCGCAAGCAGTCCAGCGTCACCGGGGTGTCCATGTCGTAGAAGACCCGCACGGCCCGCCGTGCCTCCAGCACCAACTCCGCCGCATGCGGCCCATCCGGACAGTAGCTCGTTACCATCGCGAGATCGGCATCCAGCAACTCGCGCATCGCCTCGCCACGGATCTCTTCCAGACCACCGTACAACCGCAGCAGGCCGCCCTTGGGCAAGGCCCAAAGATCACGCGTGTTCGCGTAGTACGGAACGTCCTTCTCGTAGAACACCACGCTATGCCCCCGCCGCAGCAGCGCCTTGATCAACGAGCGCCAGAGCGTCGCGTGCCCATTGCCCCAGGAGGACGAAACCGTTAGCCCAAAGATCACAATCTTCACGCCTGGCGGCCCCTGCACAGACCCGTGTCAGCGCTTTTCACAGCCTCGAACGGAAGGAACATACGCCGTTCAGATGCACCCGGGCGGCAACTCGTCACGTCGGGACATCCCAGATCGCGAACCGGGAGATGCCAGCTCGTCCCTGCCTGCTTTGCATACTTCCGCGCTTGTTCTACGGTCGCTTCCCTGAACTCGTCCCGCGGGAACTGTGGGGAAAGCTGCTGGCACACCACCACGGGAGGAGAAAGGGGCTCCCCGGACCGGGAGTCACTCCAGGTTCAATCGGAGGATGGCTCCTGAGGTAGGACTCGAACCTACAACCCTTCGGTTAACAGCCGAATGCTCTGCCATTGAGCTACTCAGGATCAGGGACCACACTGCGCCGCACACCATTTCTTGAAGCGGCCGCGCTCCCCCTGTTATAGCAAAGCGTACCCCGATGGTCAAAGCACAGGCCCTGCAACTCAGGGGTAGAGCAGTACGGCGATGTTGTACCCGGAGAACCGCCCGGCATCCCGTGCCGGACATGCCCCGACCAGAGCCTGACGATACTTGCCCAACGCCAAGCGGCTCCGCAGTTGGGATGGCAACTCATCCAGTTCGCCCGTCGTGAACCGCATCACGAACCAGGGCCTCCGCGGCCCGGCGAATCCCGTATCCATCTCGCACGTCTGCCGTGCGTCTTCTCCGCCGACCTGAATGTTCAGAGGGACGATCGCGCTCAACAGCGAGGCCACAGCAGCTTCCTGATCGTCGAACGACAGCGCCGCCACACCGCGGTCGAAGTCCTCCACCGCATACAACTGCCCATCCCGCACCAGAACGCTGATCGCAATGCGATCCAGCCGCGGGTCCAGCAGGTTATCGCGATGGTGCTCGCTCTCCATCCATCCTTGGTGGATCATCACGGCTGTGGGCGCCTCGGCCACGTTTTCTGCCACCACACTGAATCGCGCACCCGCCGTCTGCGCTCGCTCGGCAAGCTCCGGCTCCCCCGCGTACTGGTGCGAAATCGACTCCCGTTCCGCCATCTCGCGCGCATGCATCCACGCCGCCCGGTACAGCGTGTCATCCCAACGCAGTGCGGGCAGGCCGTGTGCGCGCCGCTCCGCGTTCGCTGCATTAAAGAGATATCGCTCAGCGACGTTGCGCGGTGCCTGCGCCCGGGACGCGCCCGTGCTCAGGACCATAGCGCCACACACCACCCATCGAAGCCACATGCTCATCCAGACACAAACTTACTAGGAAAGCTGCGGTCATCTGCCGAACGAAAGTGTTATCTCTCCGCCGCCACTAAATCCGGCAACTGATCCCTGTACCGGATCATGAGCCGGAAGAGCTTGCGGGCGTCCCAGTACCGCGGCAGGTAGCGTTTTGGCTCGGAGACAGAACGGAACAGCCATCCCATGTAGAAGCGGTCGGCCCACATGGGAATTTGCACCTGGTCTCCGCTCAGAAACGCAATGGCCGCCCCAATACAGTGGATCGACGGGGTATAGTCCAGTCGCCGCCGCAGATAGAGCCCCAGGCGCTCCTGTGTGCCTCCCCCGATCGTCACGATGACATGACGCGGCTTCAACGACTGCAGCCGCCGGAGCAGCTCGGGGTCTTCCACAGTCTCCCTGTAGATAGGAGCGACGTAAACACAGCCGTCCGGGACAAAAACGCCCTCCCCGCGGAGCCACTCGGTGTTGCAACGGGCGCTTTCCGCCCCGGCCATCACCCACAGCGTGTTCCCGGGCTGCCGCACGTCCTCATGCCGCAGCAGTTCGCGGAGGTACTCCAAACCGCTCAGCCGACGGATCTTGTTCCGCCCCAAACGGTTCCAGATGATCACCATGAACGCCGAATCGGTCAGCGCCATGTCCGCGGAGATCAACGCTTCCCGGTAGTCTGCCCGGGTATCCAGATCCTTCAACGCAGGCGCAGCGGGCACCACGACCAGTCCTCCGTGGCGACGCATGCGATCCACCGCTTCACGCGCTGTGCCGTGGAAGAAATCAATCCCGAGAATCTTCGTCACACACCGATCCACGTCAGGCATTCATCTGCTTTAGCCCTTGGCCCCGGCCCCGATCTCGCCCTCGATCCACCGGTACGTCTTCTCCAACCCGTCGCGTAGCCGGATGGACGGCTCCCAGCCCAAACGGTTCAGAATCATGCTGTTATCGCTGTTGCGTCCGTTCACGCCCTTAGGGGCGGAGAGATCATACGTCCTATGCAGCCTGATGCCGCCGATCTCCTCCGCTATATCCACGAGATGGTTGATGGTCACCAACTCGCTTGACCCTAGGTTGATGGGTTCGTCGATGTCGCTCTCCATGATCTTCTGCGTGCCTTCCAAGCAGTCGTCGATGTACATGAAAGACCGTGTCTGGTGCCCGTCCCCCCAGATGTTGATCTCATGCCTGCCGGTCAGCTTCGCCTCGATCACCTTGCGGCAGATCGCCGCCGGCGCCTTCTCCCGTCCACCCGTCCAGGTTCCATGGGGCCCGTACACGTTGTGGTACCGGGCTACCCGTGCCACCAACCCGAAGTCCTCTTCAAAGTGCCGGCACATGCGCTCGCTGAACAACTTCTCCCAGCCGTACCCGTCCTCGGGCAGGGCCGGGTACGCGTCAGACTCCTTCAACGGCACAACATCCGGGCTCGTCTGCTTCTCCCCGTTATACACACAGGCCGATGACGAAAAGAAGAAGCGTTTCGCTCCCTGTTCTTTAGCGGCGATCAGCATATGGGTGTTCGTGAGAACACTCAGCATGCACAGCGCCTTGTTGTTCTCGATGAACCCCATGCCGCCCATGTCTGCGGCCAGTTGGTACACCAGCGTGGCGCCTTCGGCGGCCCGCATGCACGCGTCCTGATTCTTCAAGTCCAGCGCTACGTTCTCGACGCCGTCCGTGACCTGATACCACTCCTGGAGCGGTTTCACATCCACCGCACGAATAACTTCGATTCCTTGCGCCTGCAGCCCTTTTACCAGGTGACCGCCGATAAAGCCGCCCGCGCCGCACACAACCGCGCGCTCGCCCTTTAAATCCATCTAGACAACTCCCAAAATCAGGGCAGACGCTGCGGCTCATCTCTGGGGCAGCCAATACAAGCTATGCCTTGTGGCTTCCCTCAAAGTGTCCTTGCTTTGGCAAAGGGCTGTCAAGGCAAGGACACTCCACAAAAGTCACATCCCACCACAGACGTGTGTGCGAATCTGAAGCGCCGCGCCTGTGAGACGATAAGGCACGATGACCGACCCGCGCGAGCGCCGGGAAGCCCAGGCGCCAACGCCCTCGCAGACGCACTGGGCGGGGCGGCTTCTGCGCCACAGGCTTGCCCTTGCAGGTTTCGCCCTTGTGCTCCTGTTTGCGCTCCTCGCGATCTTTGCCCCCCTCATCTCCTCCTATGACCCCGCTCAGATAGACCTCCGCCTCCGGCTCACCTCTCCTTCAGCAGCGCATGTGTTTGGCACAGACGAACTTGGCCGCGACATCCTCGCCCGGGTGCTGTTTGGGGCTCGCATCTCACTCGGCGTCGCCTTTTCCGTGGTCGCCCTTTCGCTGTTGATTGGCCTAACCCTGGGCGCGCTGGCGGGCTTCTACGGTGGCTGGCTCGACACGATCATCAACGTCTATCTCAGCAATGCCCTTCTCGCGCTTCCCGGCATCCTTCTTGCGGTTGCCATCGTCGCCTTCCTCGGTCCCAGCCTCCCTGACCTCATCCTCGCCCTCGCGCTGCCGGCCTGGGTAGGCTATGCGCGGCTGGTGCGCGCTCAGGTGCTTGCCCTGCGCGAGCGCGAGTTCGTCCAGGCAGCCCGTTCTCTCGGTGCGTCCAACGCCCGGCTGCTGCTCCGCTCCATCCTGCCGCACACCTTGCCTCCCGTTCTGGTCCAGGCTGCCGTCGGAATGGCCGCTGCCGTGCTGGCCGAGGCCACCCTCAGCTTCCTGGGGCTCGGGGTGCAGCCGCCCGTTGCCACATGGGGGGCCATGCTGAACGCCGCTCGCTCCCACCTCTTCGAAGCGCCTCACCTGGTTTTCTTTCCTGCGGCGGCCGTCGCGCTTTCCGTGCTCGCCTTCAACCTGCTCGGGGACGGCTTGCGGGACGCGCTCGATCCCAGGCACGACTCCGGCGCCTGAGCTCCTCGCGCCGCAGCCTGGTCCGTAGCCGCCGGGTTCCTCCGAAGCATGTGCGGCGATGGAGCGGAGGCGCAAACGAATCCACTTGCGCGCGGAAGCCGGAGAAGCTGCTACCCTGCCCTCAAATGCCCACCTCCACAGGGCCGACCTCGCGGGGCGGTCACTGGACCGACGCCGGCCCACCTACGCCCATCCTCGCCACCAGTTTCCTGCTCGCCGGCCTCGGGACCGTAGTCCTCGGCCCCTTGCTCCCGCAGCTTCTCCGTGAGTGGCAACTCACGGATCAACGCGGCGGTTTGCTGCTCCTGGCCAAGTTTGTCGGGGCCTTCGCCGGCGGGATCACAGTGCCGCGGCGTCTCCGGGTCGGCATTCTCGCCGGACACCTGCTTGCAGGGCTCGGATTCGGCGCCTTTGCCCTCGCACACAGCCTTGCGCTGGCGCTGCCTGCCCTGTTCCTCACCGGCCTCGGCCTGGGTGAGATCATCGCCTCCACCAACATCCTCGCCGGCCGGCTCTGGCCCGCGCACGCAGGCTCCGCCCTGTCCCTGCTGAACTTCTTCTGGAGCCTGGGGGCGGTCTCCACAGGCCTTCTTGTGGCCGCTCTCCTGCCCCACTTCGGATGGCGCCCCCCCATCTTTGCCCTCGCCCTTCTCTACATCGCGACCGGCGCCCTCACCGTCCTCTCTTCCCGGAAGCCCGCCCCAGCCCTCAACATCTCCTCCGAAAGCTTCCCCGAAGCACAGCGCCGCAGACGAACCTCGAAGATCGGCAGCGCGGAAGCCGCAGACGCGATCTCCCCAGGCACTCTCTCCGCCCGCCTGGCCTCCACGTACGGCCTGCTGCTCTTCCTGTACGGAGGCCTGGAGACCTGCCTCACCGGCTGGCTGACGACGTTCTCCCTCCGCTTCGCCGGCGGACACCTCCTGGGCGGACAATCCGGCTTCGTCGTCCTGTGGGCCGCGCTCACCGCCGGCCGGGTTCTCTCCTCCGCGCTGATGCGCCGTTTCGCGGAATCCGCGGTTCAGCGCCTCAGTCTGGTGTTCTGCTTCCTCCTCATCGTCGTGCTCACGGCCACTCACACCGCAGCGACCCTGTCGCTCACCTGCGTTCTCCTCGGCGTCGCCCTGGCTCCGGTCTTCCCGTCCACCTTCGCCCTTCTGCTCCGTCACGAGGTCCAGCCCCGAACTGCCGGCGCGCTGCTGGCCGTCTCCGGGCTGGGAGCGGCGCTCTTTCCCTGGCTCATGGGGGTCGTGTCCACCCATTCGGGCTCGCTTCGGCTCGCGATGGCCGTGCCCGCCCTGCTGGTTCCCTCCATGCTTCTGCTCACCTTCCTTGACGTTCCAAAATGGAACTCCTTTTCCACTTCTCCAGAACAAAAAAGCGAAGATTCGGTGAAGCCCGCGCTATAAAGGAAGACGTGCCCGCGGCGCTCACTCAATCCGAGCTCTTTGCCCTGCTCCAGCCGGGCCAAACAGTCCTGCTGCCGCACGCACTCGCCGCCCGGGTTCTGCGCTCGCGCTTGCAGCAGCAGCTCGCGGCTGCCGGCTCGGGTCCCGAGGCCGGTTCGATCCTCGCCTGGTCCGAATGGACCGCTTCCCTCTGGTCCAACCTGGTCCTCGAAGGGGCCGAGGATCGCGTTCTGCTCAACCGGTTGCAAGAGGAACACCTCTGGGCCGGCGTGATCACCTCCCGTCCTGCCAACCCGGCCGGGCCCCTTCCAGATACCCAGGCGCACGCGCAACTGGCACACTCAGGGCTTCGCCTGGCCGCTGCCTACAACGCCACAGACCGCCTCCGCCCAGCGGCGGACAGCAGTAACACCCGCACGTTCGCGGCCTGGGTCGATGCATTCCGGGACCAATGCACCCGGGGAGGGCTGCTCGCCGGCGCTTTCCTGGAGCAGACCCTCACGCGGCACCTCCGAGCCGGAACGCTCCGGCCCGGAGCCGTGCTGCACTGCGTTGGCTTTGAGCGCTTCACCCCCGCCCAGCGGGATCTGGTCTTCGCGTACAGGACAGCTGGCGGGACCGTACACATCCACGAAGTGCGAAACGAGGCGTCCGAGGCATCCCCCCACTTTGCGATCACGGTGCAGAGTCCGCGGGAACAGCTCCACTTCGCCGTTCGCTGGATCGCTCAGCAGGCCGCGGCAGCGCCCGGCACCTTCGCTTTGGTCACACCGCGCCCGGAAGAGCACCGGCCGGAGCTCGAACGCTGCCTGCGGGAAACTCTCGCGCCCGCGCTCCTGCCGGTCACGGCCGACCTCTCCTCTACGCCCTGGCAGTTCGCCGCAAACCCACCCTTGAGCTCCGCGGCAATGGTGGAGCATGCGCTCCAGCTCCTCCGCTGGGCGCTGGAACCGCTTTCTCTGGACCGCATCGGTCAGGTTCTTCTCTCCCCTTACTTCCGCTTCAGCGATCCGCTCGAGTTCCGTGCCCGCTTCGAGACCCGCATCCGGCGAAATTTTCGCCTGCTCACCCCCGAGCTCGACCTCGCACAGTTCTGTCATCTCGTCACCAGCTCGCCCCGAAGATCCCCCGCAGCTCAATTTCCTGAGCTACATAGACTGCGAGGGCTGATCGAGCAGAAATCGCACCTCCACGGAGCCCGCTCCCATGCCGAGTGGGCCGACCAGATCCGCGCCCTGCTCGCAGTCCTCCACTGGCCGGGTCCCCGCACCCTCACGCCCTCGGAGTTCGCTGCCTTCGAGGCTTGGGAAAGCCTGCTTGATCTTCTTTCCACCCTGGACTTGAACGGCCGGCGTGTGCCCTTTCCCAGCTTTTTGCAGGAACTCAGCGATGAGGCTGGCCGGACCGGCTTCGCGGTAAGCGCTCCCGCCGCCCCAGTGCAGATTCTCACCCTGCCCGAAGCGGAAGCTATCCCCTTCGACCACGTCCTGGTTTTGGACGCCACCGATGCGCATCTACCTCCGCCTGAAAAGACCCATCCGCTGCTGCCCCGTGCCCTGCAGCGATCTCTGGAGATGCCCGGCGCCGATGCGGCAAGAACCTGCGCGCTCGCCCGGCAGAGCCTACAGGCGCTGATCGCCCGCTCCGGCAGCCTGCACCTGCTCGCCCCCGCCTACGACGCCGCGGGCAGCCTCCGCCTGACCCGCCTCGCCCCCGATCTGGCGTTCGAACTCCGGGACGCCGCCAGCATCATGGCACCAGGGGACGGTCCGGCCCCGGTTACGCTCGCCGAGACCGAAGAAGCCCCCTTGCCGCCGCTCCCCTCCGCGGTCGTCGGTGGAGGCGCGCGGGTGCTAGAGCTGCAGTCCGCCTGTGGTTTTCACGCCTTCGCGGACCTGCGTATTCGCGCCGAAGAGCCCGCCGCAACGGCCCTCGGCCTACATCCGCGCGAGGCGGGCAGCCGCCTCCACGAAGCCCTGCAAACCCTCTGGCACGAACTCAAGGATCAGGCGACCCTGCGCGCAATGCCCACCCCCGAACGTCACGCCACGGTTCGTCGGGCCGTGCAGCATGCGCTCCGGCCACTCGCCCACTCTCCCGGCTCTGACCGCGCCTGGCCGCGCGCCTTCCTCCCCATCCTCGAAGACCGCTTCATAACGCTGATCCTGCAGTGGCTCGAGCTGGAGCTCAAGCGCGCCCCCTTCTCCACGCTGTCCCAGGAGGAAGGCCGGCAGATCCAGGTGGGTCCGCTCGATCTGCGCATCCGCCCGGATCGCGTCGACCAGGTCGAGGGCGGCGGCCTCGTCTACATCGACTACAAGACCAAATACTCGCTCAGTACCGACGACTGGCTCGGCCCGCGGCCCGAGGCTCCCCAACTCCCCCTGTACACCTTGCTCGCCAGACCCGGCGAGGTTCGTGGATTGGCCTTCGCGCGGGTTCGCGCCGGCAAAGACATGGGCTGGCTCAGCCTGTCGGACACTCCCGGCCTATTCCCGAAAAACGCCGACAACACCCAGACCGACCTCGCCTCAGAGATCGAGGGATGGCGCGACGAGCTCACACGCCTCGCGCAGGACTTCGCCAACGGCGACGCCTCCGTAAACCCCAAAACCTACCCCAAAACGTGTCAATATTGCGCGCACCGTCTGCTCTGCCGTCTCGACCCGGCAGAGCTGCTCGCGCAGGTCACCGACGAAGAGGAAGACGAACTCGACGAGGAGATCCATGCCTGACCTCCTCCTCTTTCCGTCGCCGGTTCGCCCCCAGGCTGCTGTTCCACCCCCCTCACCGCAGACCCTTTCTGACGGCGAAGCCCGCGAAGCCGCCCTGGACATCCATCGCTCCTGGATCGTCGAAGCCCCCGCCGGCTCCGGGAAGACCGGCCTGCTCATCCAGCGCTTCCTCAAGCTCCTCGCCCACGCCGACATCCGGCGTCCCGGCGAGGTCCTCATCCTGACCTTCACGCGCAAAGCTGACGGCGAACTCCGCCATCGCGTACTCGAACACTTGACCCAGGCGTCCGGGAACAGCCCGCTCCCTCCGGACGCCACTCCCTTCGATCGCCGTACCCGCGAGTTCGCCGGGGAGGTCCTTGCCCGTGACCGTGCGTTCGGCTGGCGGCTGCTGGAGACGCCCGCGCAACTCAACATCCGCACCATTGATTCCTTCTGCGGCGAACTTGCCGCCGCCATGCCCCTGCTCTCCGGCGCAGCACGCCTGCAGCCGGTGGACGACGCCTTTCCCCTGTACCAGCGGGCAGCCGAGCGCACCCTTCGCGAACTGGGCGGGGGGGACGCTTCCCTCAACGACGCTCTTCGCACCCTCCTGCTCCATCGCGACGCCCAGGTCTCCGACTGTCTGCGGCTCGTGGCCGAAATGCTCGCCCAGCGCGAACAGTGGTCCGAACTCATCCCGCTCAAGGACCCGAACCTCACCGATACCTTTCTGGACACCGTCGTGCGTCCCCGCCTCGAACGCACGCTGGAGCGCATCGTCACCGACGGCCTCCGGCGCGCGTCCGCAGCGCTCGGGGAAGCCACTTTGTCCGAACTGGCCCGCTTCGCGGCCCGTCTCAGCACCGAACCGGGCTACAAGGACTGTCCGAACCCGCTTGCCGGCTGCGCCCAACTGAACGGCACCCTTCCCGCTTCGGGCGACTTTCTCCCGCACTGGAAGGCCGTCATCCATCTCCTGTTGACAAGCGACAACGATTGGCGCAAAAAAGCAAGCGGCAATCACCTTAAGATCGCGATCGAAAAGCCCGACGGCCTATGGCTCGAGCAGTTCGTCCTGGCCCTGAAACACCGGGAAAGCCACGATCGACATGACCTGCTCGGAAGCCTGATCGCCGTCCGCGAACTTCCGTCCTCCCGCTACCCCGACGAACAGTGGCCCGTGGTCAAAGCGCTCTGCCGCATCCTCAGCAGGGCCCTCACGGAGTTGCGTTCCGTGTTCGCTCTGCGCGCTCAATGCGACTTCACCGAAATCGCTCTCACCGCCCGCGCATTGCTCCGTCCAGACGCCTCCGTCGCCACCCCGTGGACCACGGATCTCCTCGCCACGCCCGCTGGGAATCTCAATCACCTTCTCGTCGACGAGATGCAGGATACCTCCGCCGGCCAGTACCAACTTCTTGAGGCTTTGACCGAGTTCTGGGACGGCGCTTCGCAAACCGTTTTTCTCGTCGGCGACCCCAAACAGTCCATCTACGCCTTTCGCCAGGCCCGCGTAGAACGCTTTCTGCGCACGGTGGCAATCGGGCGTCTCGGCGACCTGCCCGTCAGCCCGCTTCGCCTGACCGCCAACTTCCGCTCCCAGGCCGCCCTGGTCGACGACTTCAACGGCACCTTCCGTGCCATCTTCCCGGCGACTGCCGACCTTACAGACACACTTCCGGCCACGTCCGAGGACACCGCCTCCGTACCGTTCATCGAGGCATCTGCGGTGCGGGCAGCCACGACCTATCCGGCTCTTCACTGGCACGCTCTCAGGAAACCGGACACATCGGCGGCAGCCGGCCCGGTCAGCCCAGACGCGGACCAGGCCCGGCAGCTCCGAAGCGTCATCGAAGACTTCCTGGATGCGTGGCCAACGCGACTCGCGCGCTCCGGGGAAAAACCCCGGCCACCCCGGATCGCCGTTCTCGCCCGCAACCGCGGCCACCTCGCTCCGGTGATCGCCGAGTTCCACACAGATCGTGGCCAGGGCCCGCTTCCTTTCCGCGCCGTCGACGTCGAAGCGCTAAACGAGCGCACCGAAGTCCTCGACCTCCTGGCTCTCACCAGAGCTCTCCTGCATCCCGCTGACCGTGTGGCCTGGCTTGCCGTCCTGCGTTCACCCGTCTGCGGCCTCAGCCTCGCCGATCTGCTCGCCCTCACCGGGGAGGGCCCCGACGCCGACCCGGAGGCCACCGTCGCGCACCTGGTGCTCACCCGTCAGCAGCACCTAAGCCCGGAAGGCGTTGCGCTCCTGGGCAAAACCTGGCGTGTCCTGCAAAGCGCGCTCCATACCCTCGGCGCCACCCCCCTCAGCACCCTGGTCGAACGCACCTGGATCTCCCTCGGCGCGGACGCCCCCCTGCTCCCCGAGCAACGCACAAACTGCTTCCGCTTCCTCGACCTTCTCCGCACGTTAGAAACCGGGCCGGATGCCCTTAACCTCCCGCTGCTGAACCGCGCCCTGCACCGGCTGTGGGCGGAGCCCGCCACCAACGCCACTGCGGTCGAATTGATGACGATTCATAAAGCCAAAGGGCTTGAGTGGGACCTGGTGCTTGTGCCCTCGCTGGAGCGTGGCTCCGGGCGCACGCCCCACGCTTTGTTCAAGTGGCTGGAACTCGACAACTCCTCCACCGAAGGCGACCTGCTGCTCGCGCCGATCGCCGGCAAAGGCACCGAGGCGTCTGATCTGTCGAACTGGCTCAGCGCCAGTGAGCGCCGCCGCGAGGCCGCCGAAGCGCAACGCCTTCTTTACGTGGCCAGCACCCGCGCTCGCGAGGAATTGCATCTGTTCGCCACGCTGGAAACGAAGTCAAACGGGGCAGTCTGCACGCCGCAAGCCAGCGCCAGTCTCTTGTACGCCGCCTGGCCCGCAGCCGAAGCCATCCTTCAGCGACAGCTCGACGATGGGCAGGGCCGCGCGCCCGCGGTGGTCATCCCGTTCGCCCCGCAATCCGCCCCGGAGCCCCTCACCTTGGCCGCGGCAGCGGATACGGACGCGCCCAGTCTTCGCAACCGAGAATCCGCCGCGCGCCGCGTGGCGAAGGTACGCCGGATCCCTCTTGCCTTCGACCCTCTCGCTCGCTTTGAAAGGCCCTCCGGTCCTCTCCTGCCTTACACGTCGGCCGCCGCGCTTCGCCAGTCAGCCCCTTTCGCCCGTCCCGACGGCTCGTTCGCCGCGCGCGCGTTCGGCAATGCCGTGCACCGTTTTCTCCAACTCCTCTCTGAGCGGCTCGAAGCCGGTCTCTCTCCCGAGACGCTTCGAGCGGATGTGTCGACATGGCAGCCTCGCCTGACCGCCGTGCTCCGCAACGAGGGACTTCCCCCAACCATCGCGACGGCAGAAGCAGGTCGCGCCCTGGAGGCCTTGCTGACCACCCTGGCCGACCCGGCGGGCGCCTGGCTGCTCGGACCGCACACCCAGGCCCGCAGCGAAACGGTTCTGACCCCTATCAACCCCGGTACAGGTGAACTCCGGGCGGACCGT
The DNA here is from genome assembly GCA_964252405.1 of uncultured Acidobacteriaceae bacterium. Classification (GTDB taxonomy): domain Bacteria; phylum Acidobacteriota; class Terriglobia; order Terriglobales; family Acidobacteriaceae; genus Granulicella. The sequence goes on from CAXUNH010000036.1 coordinate 16,829, forward strand.
ACCTTCCTGGCGGGCAGCACGCCCCTGGGGAGCCCCGACGATCCCCACCTTTGGATCGTTGACTACAAAACTGCCGAACGGGGCGGCCGCCCCGTCGAGACCTTCCTGGCCGAGCAGAAGCAAAAATACCTCCCCCAGATGCAGGCCTATGCCCAGGCCGCAAGGCTCACCGGCACAAGCCTCCAACCCATGGTGCTCGCCCTTTATTTTCCGCTGCTTCCCGCTCTGATCTACTGGCCGGCGGATCACGCGATCGCCCCTGAATAACATTACTTACGGGCCAGGACCCTAACACCTTTGTTTGCGAAAATGGTGACTTCCGGATGGTATGCTCAGCAAAGATCGTTGAGCTGTACCAGGAGATCTCATTGTCGCAACCAAACCATCTCGTGCTCTGTGTCGACGATGAGCAGATCGGTTTGGAAGTGCGACGCTTGCTCCTGGAACGGTCAGGCTATACGGTCCTTACGGCCGCGGACGGTCCTTCCGGGTTGTCCCTTTTCCGGACACAGCCGGTAGAGGCCGTCGTCCTCGATTTCTCCATGCCCGGCATGCACGGCGGTGAAATCGCGGCGTGTATGCGCGCCGAAAAACCCGAGATCCCCATCCTGCTCCTGTCTGCCTACGTCGGTCTTCCGGCCGACATCACCGGACTCGTCGACGTCTATATGACCAAGGGCGAAGGGGCGCCGGCCCTTCTCGCCAAACTCAACAGCCTCTTCGCGGACTAGCATCCCCGGGTACGCCTGTGAATCTGAATCAACTCCAACGCGCTCTTCGCCGCACCTTGCTGCTTCCCATCGTTGCCCTCGCGCTTGTCGCAGCCGCGCTCGCCTGGCAAATCCTCGATGCACAGCGGGCGGTTGCCCGCATGCAGCTGGCTGACGCCAATATTGAAACTGCCACCCTGATCACGGCCAACATGGTCGACGAAGAGACGGGTCTCCGGGCCTACCAGACCACCGGCAACGAGATCTTCCTCCAGCCCTATGAGACCGCGGCGGAGCCCCTTCGCGCCAACATCCGCAAGCTCCACGACGGTCTTCAGAAAGAGGGCGCTGCTACCGCCCCGCTCGAGAGCCTCCGTGCCCAGCATATGCAATGGGTCCGCACGATTGCCGAGCCCATCATCGCTTCGGTCCAGGCCGGCAGCGATACGCGCGACGCGGGGCTCAATCTTCGCGCCAAGGGCCGTATGGACAGCATGCGCCTCCTGCTCCGCCAGATCACCGCCGAGCAGGCGCAACGCCGCATCCGCGCCGTCGACCAGTGGCACCTCGAACTTCGCCGCACCCTCGAAGCCCTTATCGGCTCCGCCCTGATCGTCGGTCTGCTCATCGGCGTCTTCGCGCGGAACCAGTTGCACATGGTCTCGAACGCCTTTCAGCAGACCCTCAGCGCGCTGCGCAAGCATGCCCAGGCAACCTATGACTCCGAACAGCGTCTGCGCGCCATCCTCGTCTCCCTCAGCGAAGCCGTGGTGGTCTGCGACCTTGAAGGCCGCATCGACCTGGTGAACCCCGCGGCGGAGCGACTCGGCGGACTTCCGCAATCCGAAGCCCGTGGACGCCGCTTTGAGGAGGTCTTCCCCCTGGAAGGCGAGGCCACTCACCGGCTCCCCGAGTCTCCCATCGCCGCGGTTCGCCGCGAGCTCCGCACCATCACGCCGACGGAGTCCTTTGTCCTCCGCCGCGCCGACGGCAGCGAACTGACCGTCGATGAAAGCGGTGCCCCGGTCTACGAGCGTAACGGTGATCTGGCCGGCGTGGTCCTCGTGCTGCGCGACAGCACGCAGCAACGGCAGGCCCAGGCCGCCCTGCTCGCCTCGGAAAAGCTTGCGGTTGCCGGCCGCCTCGCTGCGACCATCGCTCACGAGATCCACAACCCCCTTGATTCGGTCGCCAATCTGCTCTACCTCATGCGCACGGGCTCCAATCAGGACGAAAACGCCCGCTTTCTCGAGATGGCGCAGGGCGAACTCAGCCGGGCCACCCAGATCAGCCGCGCTCTGCTGGGCATGTATCGCGAGTCCCGCACTGCCGTCGCCCTCAACATCTCCAGCCTGCTCGGCAGCGTGCTCGTCCTCTTGGAACGCCGGTTCAAGGAAATTGGCGTAAAAGTGAAAGCTGATCTTGAACAACCCGCGGTCGTGTCCGGCTATCCCGCGGAGCTTCGTCAGGTCTTCACGAACCTGCTGGCCAACGCTGCCGAAGCCTCCCCACGGGGCGAGGTCGTCGAGGTCCGCACCCGCGCCGCGTCCGGCCTCAACCCGTCCGATCCCAGCGCAGCGCGCCGTCCGGGAATCCTGATCACGGTCGAAGATCGTGGTCCCGGGGTCGCCCCTGACATTCAACGCCAGCTCTTCCAACCCTTCTTCAGCACCAAGGGCGAAGCGGGAACCGGCCTGGGCCTTTGGGTCTCGAAAGGCATCGTCGAAAAGCACGGCGGCACCATCGACCTCGCCTCTTCCACCGATCCCGAGCAACACGGCACCATCGTCAGCGTCTTCCTGCCCCGGGGTCAGGCCGAGTGGTCAGATCCAAACGAAAAGCGCGGCGACGCCGAACAATCTTCCACCAGCAGCGCCACGCACCCAACACATGCCTGAGCTACGCTAAAGACGGCTCTCACCTGCGTTTCAGGCGGTCTCAGCTACCGAACGACCCCCGCCTGGTCCACCGGCCAGTACACAAACGCCGCCCGCCCATAGATCAGGTCCCGCGGTACCGGCCCGAAATCCCGGCTGTCGCTGGAGATGGTGCGATGGTCGCCCATGACGAAGTATTGTCCCGGCTGAATGACCTGCTCGGGCAAAGACCGGTCATCATGGAAGCGCTCGGGCACATACGGCTCCCGCAGCGGCGTTCCATTCACGGACACGGTGCCGTGGTCAATCGACAGCCGGTCGCCGGGTAAGGCGATCACCCGCTTTATGTAGCTCTTCGAGTGGTCGTGCGGGTAGTAGAACACCACCACATCCCCACGTTGAACCTTCTCGAACTGAAAGACAAACTTGTTGATGAACAGCCGGTCTTCGTCCTCAAGGCGGGGCAGCATGCTCGTGCCTTCCACCCGGACCGGCTGGTACAAAAACAGGATGATGATCAAAGACACGACGACCGACACAAACAGGTCGCCGAACCAGGCCCGCGCGGTGCCGGCCCGTTCCGCCAGGCTCCGCCGCCGTTTCGTGGTGTCTGCATCGCCGCTCAACGTGTCATCCTGCTTGGTTTGCCTCGGCTCAACGGGCCGTGAGACCCGGGCCGAACTCACCCCATCTTAGACGCATATGACCCATCCGAGGTCCCAATCTGCGACGGTCGGGGAGCCTCCCTCCCGGGTGACTGGAGTAGAATAGAAGGATCGGTTAATCACACAATGGCCACACTTACCACCAGTCCGGCGCTTGCCACAGAGAAGATGACAGGCCGTTCGATCACGGATCTCCAAACCCTCACGACGGAGAAGTTGAACGACGCCTCCGCCGGCCTGGACACCAAGTCCGCTGTCGAAATCGCCCGCATCATCAACCAGGAAGACGCCAAGGTTGCCGGCGCGGTCAAAAAGGCGCTTCCCGAGATCGCCCTGGTCATCGACACCGTGGCCCGCTCGCTCCGCGACGGCGGCCGCCTCATCTACGTCGGCGCCGGCTCCTCCGGCCGCATCGCCTCGCTGGACGCCTCTGAGTGCCCCGCCACCTTCTCCACCGACCCCCAGCAGGTGCAGTACCTCATGGCCGGCGGCCCCAAGGCCCTCGCCAGCGCCTCCGACGTCAATGAAGACTCCCCGGAGATCGGCCAGCGCGACGTCGCGAAGCGCCGCCCCACCCGCAAAGACATCATCATCGGCATCTCCGCCTCGGGCCGCACGCCCTACGTGGTCGGCGCCGTCGAGTACGCCCGCGCTCGCGGCGCGAAAACCGCCGCCATCACCTGCAACCCCAACTCCGACCTCTCGCAGGTCGCCGACATCACCATCACCGCCGAGGTCGGCCCCGAGGTCATCAACGGCTCCACCCGCATGAAGGCCGCCACCGCCCAGAAGATGATCACCAACATGATCACCACCGGCGCCATGACCCGTCTCGGCTACGTGTACGACAACCTGATGGTCAATGTACACATGAAGAACGCCAAGCTCGTCGAGCGCGGCATCCGTGTGCTGATGAAGCTCTGCGACATCGACCGCGAAACGGCCATCCGCACGATCAAGTCCGCCGGCAAGAGCATCCCCATCGCCGTCGTCATGCTGAAGGCCAACGTCGACAAAATGGAAGCCGTACGCCGCCTCCAAAAATCCGAAGGCAACGTCCGCCTCGCCATTGAAGACAGCCGCCTCGAACTGTAAAGTTCACTCCTCATCAAAGGCCCAGCCCCACATCGGCTGGGCCTCTGCCTTTCTTGCTGTCATCCCGCAGGGAATCTGCTTTTGCTTGTCTTTTGTCATTCCCCGAACGGGGAAATCTGCTTTTGGCTTTCTTGTCATCGTTTCCGCAGGCAACCTGCTGTTCTGCCGTATCCAACCCGCACCGCAACATCCGCCAGCCCCCGTGTTCAATCCAACAGCTGCAGTCCGGAATGCAGCAGACTTTTGCAGGAGCGGCTCCATGAAGCGCATCATCCTCCCCCTTTCTCTCGCCCTCTCCCTAAGCTGCGGTGCAGCGTTCGCCCAACAGACCCAGGACCAAGCCCCGCAGCCGCAGGCCCCTGCAACGCAGGGCTACGGACACCACCACACCCCCAACCCGCAGCGCCAGGCCGAGTTCCTCACCAAGAAACTCAACCTCACCCCCGACCAGACCGCCAAGATCGAGCCCATCCTCGCCGACCGCGACCAGAAGATGCAGGCCCTGCGGCAGAACCAGCAGCTCGCTCCGCAGGACCGTCATCAACAGATGCGCAGCATCAACCAGGCGGCCGAACAACAGATGGCCACCGTCCTCAGCCCCGACCAGCTGGCGCAGTTGAAGGCTATGCGGCACGATCATCGCCATGGCGCCGGCCGCAATGGCGAGCAGCCGACCACCCCACCAGCCAGCCTGTAAGCGCTAACCCTACGGATTGTCGCTGTCCCACTCTGCGCGCAACGGCGCCGCCCAGCGAGGCGGCGCCGTTTTGCTGTCCGTTTGCCATCGCGCCAAACGCCGTCCTGTGCGCGTGCTGTACAAGGAAGCGGCCCCCGCAGTGTTGCCGTGGGCCGTGCTGTCATACACCGCAAGCCGCCTGCCTCCGTCCTCAAACACCCATGAGCCGAGAAAACGCCCCGGAAACAGGCCGTGCAGCCGGCCGCCCACGCTGGCCACCATCAACTCAACGCTCTCCGGGTAGTTCGCATCGCTAATGTCTGTCCGCTCCACAACCCAGGCCGCCACCTGCCTATTCGGCGCAACGCGCAGGTCAGAAATCCCCGTCTGCGCTTCGCCAGGTCGCTGCATCTGTTCCGCTTGTCCGCTCCAGCGCAGATAGACACGCCCATCGGCACCGATGCGCGCCGACTCTAGGCTTTGTCCGCGAGCCCGCGTGACCGCCAAACCGGCTCCAACCCACAGCACGACGCCCCACAGGATCAGCAAATTGCTTCGCAACATAGCCCCATAGCGTACCCCAGCGCATCAGCCCGGATACCGTTTTCCCTCGTGACCCTCTCGTACACTGTTCCGCATGGACAAATTCGTCGTCCGCGGCGGCAACCCCCTCCTCGGCACAATCAAAGTCTCCGGCGCAAAAAACTCCGCGCTCCCCTGCATGGCCGCCGCCATCCTCACCGAAGACGAAGTCATCCTCGAAAACATTCCGCAGGTCCGGGACATCGAAACCGAGCGCAAGCTCCTCGAATCCATGGGTGCCGAAGTCGAACTCGGCTACGGCCGCGCCCAACACCGCACCTCCATCCGCTGCGCCGTGCTCTCTGACCCCGTCGCCAAGTACGAGATCGTCAAGACCATGCGCGCCAGCTCATTGGTCCTCGGTCCGCTCGTCGCCCGCGCCGGCATCGCCCGTGTCGCCATGCCCGGCGGCTGCGCCATCGGTGGCCGCCCCATCGACCTCCACATCAAGGGCCTGGAAGCCATGGGCGCCACCATCACCCAGGAGCACGGTTACCTGGAAGCCCGCAGCCCGAACCACGGCCAGGCTCGTCTCAAAGGCGCGCACATCGTCTTCGACAAGATCACCGTCACCGGCACCGAAGACCTCCTCATGGCCGCGGCCCTCGCTGAAGGGGAAACCCTCTTCGAAAACTGCGCCCGCGAGCCCGAAGTCACCGATCTCGCCGCCCTGCTCAACGCCATGGGCGCGCAGATCGAAGGCGCCGGCACCTCCACCATCAAGGTCCAGGGCGTCCCCAAGCTCCACGGCGCCAAGCACCGCATCAACCCTGACCGCATCGAGGCCGGCACCTTCCTCATCGCCGCCGCGATCACCGGGGGCGACCTCAACGTCGATTGCTGCAACCCCGAACATCTCGGCTCCCTGCTCGGCAAGCTCGAACAGGCCGGCGTCAAGCTCGAGATCGGCCAGGATAACGTCCGGGTCCACTCCGGCGGCAAGCTCACCGCCGTCGACATGAGCACCGAAGAGTACCCCGGCTTCCCCACCGACATGCAGGCCCAGTTCATGGCCCTCATGACCCAGGCCGAGGGCACCAGCAACATCACGGAAAACATCTTCGAAAACCGCTTCATGCACGTCGGCGAGCTCAATCGCATGGGCGCCAACATCTCCGTTCACGGCCGCACCGCCACCGTCCGCGGCGGCACCCGGCTGCAGTCCGCCGCCGTCATGTGCTCGGACCTCCGCGCCTCCGCCGCCCTCGTCCTCGGCGCCCTGGTCGCCGATGGCGAGACGATCCTCGACCGCGTGTACCACATGGACCGCGGCTACGAGCGCATCGAAGAAAAGCTCCGCAACGTCGGCGCCCAGATCCGCCGCATGGGCGACGTCTTCGGCAAGAAGTAGTTGCGACCCCCTCCAACACGAGCGCACACTAAAGCCAGGAGGCGACCATGGCGACCATCCCCGCACTGCTGCCCATCGACAAGTACCTGAACCGGAGCTACAAGCCCGATGTCGACTTCGTGGACGGCGAGATTGAGAGAAGGAACTTGGGTGAGTTTGACCACGCGCGCTTGCAAACCCTCCTAAGCGCATTTTTCCTTGCGAACGAGGCTGTTTGGCATATACAAACCGTCGTGGAGCAACGCATCCGGGTCAGCCCCACCCGTGTGCGCATCGCGGACCTCGCCATCCTGCGCGCCGACGCGCCACGCGAGCGCGTCACTGAAACGCCGCCCCTGATCTGTATCGAAATCCTCTCCCGCAAGGACCGTCTCTCGCGCGTGCTTCCCCGCCTTCTCGACTACCGCACCATGGGCGTGCCCAATATCTGGCTCATCGACCCGCTGCGCCGCTCCGCGCACACCTTCGACCGCGAAGGCCTGCATCACGCCGAACTCACCCAATTGACCGTGCCAAACACCCCGGTAGCGCTCGATCTGACCGCGCCTTTCGCCGCGTTGGACTAATCGACGTTCAGCCTTGACATCCCACCGGGTCGTGCCTACATTGTAGGCATGGGCGAACTGATCGGCATGTTCGAACAGGTTGTTCTCCTTGCCGTCTTCGGCCTCGAAGACGCCGCCTACGGTCGTTCCGTGCTCCGCGAGGTGGAACTCGCCCTCACCCGCGAGCGCTCCGTGACAGCCGGCGCGGTCTACACCACGCTCGACCGTCTCGAAGGAAAAGGCCTGCTCACCTCCCGCCTCGAAGACGGTACCCCGGAACGCGGCGGCCGTGCCCGTCGCTTTTACCGCCTCACCGCCGCCGGGGCCTCGGCCCTCAACGGAACCCGGTCCACCATCGACAAAATGTGGCAGGGCAAACCCTGGCCCCTGGAGGTGCTCGCATGAGGCCCAACACGCCCCCGCGCTGGCTCGAACGTGTCCTCGTTCTTCTGTTGTCTCCGCACGACCGCGACGCCATCTCCGGCGACCTCGCCGAGGCCTACATGGAAACCAGGGCCCGTCGCGGCGCCTGGATCGCAAACCGCTGGTACGCCCGCCAGGTGCTCAGCTTCGGCCCTCACGGGTTCACGCTGCCGGAACGCCTGCTCACTGGCCTGTCCCTCTTCGCGTTGCTGTACGGTGCCTGGTTCGGCCTCATGGAGCTTCTGCTCCGGCACCCCGGCTATCTCCGGCGCGAGTGGATCGCGGGCGTCATCCTCGGCCAGGCCTGCGTAACCCTGCTGTTTCTTCTGCTTCCCGGGCTGCCTCGGCTCCGCTTCCTTGTGGCACTCGGCTGCCTTCCTCTCCTGTTTCTGGTCAGCGTCGTCGTTCGTGCTCTCCTTGCCGGCGCTGAACTCGAAGGCTACGTGCTCCTCATGGGCTTCAGTCTCGCCGTCCAGACGGTGCTGACCCTCGTTGTGCTGATCAGGCGCGCAAACGACGGAACGCGTGTGCTCCAGTCCTAGCCCAGGCGCCGGGGCCTCAGCCAGAAACTTATAATGGAGGCATGTGGTCCCGCCGAAAGCTCTCCGCGTCCGCTCTCCCCCTCGCGGCGACGTTCACCCTCTTCCCGTCCAGCCGCGCCCAGGAACCGGCCACCCCCGCCGGCCGCGTTGTGCTCGTTCTTCCCTTTGAGAACAAGTCCGGCAATCCGTCCCTGAACTGGATCGGCGACAGCTTCCCCGACACGCTGGACCGCCGCCTGATC
>CAXUNH010000037.1:0-25421 GCA_964252405.1 uncultured Acidobacteriaceae bacterium
CCGCAATCGGCCCCGAAATCCGCCCACGACCTGCATGCACCGCGCGCACCGTCTCCGTAAGCTCATCAATATCGGCGCCCTTCAACAGATAGGCTCGCGCGCCCGCCTGCAGCGCGCGGTAGATGTCCTCATCGCCGTCGAAGGTGGTGAGGACGATGAACCGCGCGGACGGAAACTCCGCACGAATCCGCTGGATGGCTTCCACGCCCCCAACGCCAGGCATCTGCAGGTCCATCAACGTCACATCCGGCTGCAGGGATCGGTAGCTCTCGATCGCCTGCTGCCCATTGGCCGCCGACCCGACCACATCAAGCCCTTCCGCTCCACTCAGCAACGCAATCAGCCCCTGACGGACCAGATGATGATCCTCCACGACCATCACGCGCACCGGCTCCACCATACTTACGCCTCCTCCCCGGGCCGCAGCGGCACGTCCAGCGTAACGGACGTGCCTTCCCCGGGATCACTTGCCACCACGAGCGACCCGCCCAGCACGGCCGCACGCTCTTCCATGCCGCGCAAGCCATAGTGTCCGTTCATTTCACGAGCCTGTACAGGAGAGAAGCCGCGCCCATTATCCCAGACTGTCAGCGCAAGCCGATCGCGTTCGTAGCGTAGCTCAACCCTGACCTCCGTTGCCGCAGCGTGACGATCCACGTTGGACAGACTCTCCTGAACGATGCGCAACACCTGATCCTCTGTCTCCTCAGCAAGCTTGCGGTACGCGCCACCGACTTTCACCTGGGCTGCAGGATGACGCTGCGCAAAGAGCTCCACCGCTTGCCGCACGCGCACAGGAAGGCTGTTCCGCGTAACGTTCGCGCGCAAATCCCAGATGCTTTGCCGTGCCGCTTCGAGGCCCTTCTTCACCAGCGCGCGCGTAGCCTGTAACTGCTCTGAAGCCTGCGAGAGCTTGTTGGCGCGCACCATTTGCGCGATGATCTCCAACTGCAGCGACACGCTGACGAAGTCCTGCGCAAGCGTATCGTGGATCTCCCGCGCCACACGGTTCCGCTCGTTCAGCACAAGCGCGAACTGCCGTTGCACGCTTCGGAAGCGAAGCTGAAAGGCCGCGTAGACCCCAGTAAACAGCAGAATCGCAAGCGCGACGAAAAACCACCAGCGCAGATACACCGGAGGCTGCACAGCAAACCGAAGTTCCGCCCCCACATTGTTCCAAACCCCATCGTTGTTGCAGGCAAGCACCCGGAAGCGATACCTTCGCCCTGGCAGACTGGTGTAGTACGCCGTACGCCGGGTGCCGGCATCAACCCAGTCGCGATCGAAGCCCTCGAGTTTGTAGCGGTACTTCGTCCGGGAAGGCATCGTGTAGCTCAACCCGGCGTAGTCAAAGGTGAAGCTGCGATGCCCTGAAGCGATGCGCAAATCTTCATTCGCCAGAGACTGCGGGGCACCATCCACGGCGAAGCGCTCGATCACCACGGGAGGCGCGACCGTATTGATGGGCAGACGCAGAGGGTGGGCCACAGCCAAGCCCTTTCGCGTTGCGATCCAAAGATCACCGGACCCCGCTTGCCATAGCGTGGGCGATCCCTCCGCAGCGGGCTCATCACTGGGCAGACCGTCGGCAGCGTTATATTGTCCGGCACCTGAGCTGCAAGTTGCGTTGGAGTCAGCACATGCATTCAGCATCTGCAAAGACTGCCGATAAACGCCGTGCTTGCCTCGAAGCCAGAGAAAGCCGTCTGCATCCGCTGCGAGGGACACGAACTCTTGAGGTAGGTCCTGCGCGCCGGTGGTTTGAAGGTATCCTTTCGTCAACCGGCTCACGCCGGCGTTGTGCAGAGCGACCCAAACGGCTCCTGAACCGTCCTGCGTCACCGCCGTGACAATCTTGGCTTCGGGCTTTCCTCTCTGCACAAAGTTTCGGAACGTACTGCCGTTCCAAGAGGAGAGACCCGCGGCCGTTCCGATCAACAAAATGGATTTAGCGCCAACGGTCTGCAGAGATGTCCTAACGATCGGGACACTCCCCTCAAACAAAGGTCCGATGGAGTTGCTGGGAAGGCCATCATGCTGCGTGAAGGTCCTGAACCGGCCGTCGTTGAATTGGACCAGCCCAAATCGAGTGCCCATCCAGACGACGCCATTCTTCGCCACCAGCACGGAGCGAATGAACTCGTCCGGAAGACCGTCAGCAGAGGTGTAGGTGTGTACGGCGCCGCGCTCAATGTGGTTCAATCCATCCGGCGTGCCTGCCCATAGATCGCCGTGAAGACCGGGCGCGAGCGAAAGAATGACGGGGCTGGTCAGCGAAGACACGGCAGCCGCAGGCTCCGTTCGGCCGCCGCGCACACAATGCACGCCATCGTCGCGCGTGCCGTAGCAAAGGGCGCCGTCGCTGGTCTGCACGACCGAGGTGGTGCTTTGGCCCAGCGTGGACCGCTCTGCGCTGAATTTACGCGGCCGCAGGACGTGCAGGCCTGAGCTCTCGGTACCCACCCAATGGTTTCCTTCGCGGTCCTGAAATAGGGACAGGACTGATTCGGTGCTCAGCGCGTCGACCCGTTCCAGGTGCGCAGCAAAGGAAGCTGTCGCAGTGAAGAGACCGCGCGTGGTTCCGATCCACGCAACGCCGTCCCGGTCGACCAGCAGCGACTCTACCCGGGCATCGGGCGCATCCTGCGCAAAGTTGAAGGTCCGGTGAAAGGAGCCTGACGTAACACTGACCGCGCCAGCGGACCTCGACCAGACTGCGCCTCCGGGCCCACTCTGCGCTCCGGGAAAGATTCCCGAAGCGCTGGCAAAGCGGCTCCCATCGAACCGAACTAGGCCAGCCTCCGTGAGGATCAGCAAGCCGCCATCCTTTGCGGCAGCCAGTGCCAACACGACGGCTGACGGCAGCCCATCTTGGGTGGAAAAGCGCCGCACCCCAGACCCTGCGGCGCGGACCAGCCCGTCAGAGGTCCCGAACCACAGCACGCCCCTCGGCGTCTCCGTGATGGAACTGACGTCATTGCTGGTGAACGCCGGGCTGGTGTCCTGCCCAAACTGCGTGAAGCCGTAGCCGTCAAAGCGCGCAACGCCGCCCTCGGTCGCAACCCACAGGTAGCCATCCTGCGACTGGAAGATGCTGTGTACGCTCGCTTGCGGCAGGCCTTCTTCCGTAGACCAGGCCTGGTGACTGAAAGACTCGGTGCTCTGTGCTCCCGCACAAAGAACTCGCAGAAGAAGAAGGACGACCGCGGGGAGCCACTGTGACATGGCGTCAACGAAGGCTTTCGACGCACAAGGGTGCCACCGACTTCGTTGGCCCGGTCTAAACACGCATGGCAAAGCTTTCCTCGATCAAACCGCGCAGGGGCGTTAACGGTAGCCTACCAACGCGGGAGAGGGCCTGATAACAAGCATAGTGTCTTGCTCCTATTAGGTTTCACCCTACAGATCGAAGTCAAGTCCCTCCCAGCTGACACACACTCCGCCAGCTCATCAGGAGGGCGATGACCACACGAGCTGAGCATCTTGCATTCTGTATCCTTTGCCTTTCTGCCGCCCGCAAATGGAGGGGACCGAAAGCTGTTCGCCGGTGCGCCGCTGGCCCTCACCTGTTGGCGCCGAGGCGATTGGTCCAGACATATAGCCACCATGCTGCCCAAAATCCTCAAGCTCAGGAAGTCGCGCAGGGTGGTCGTGTACATCAGAACATCGGCTTCGGCCGGCAGTTCTGATTCAGAGTCAGCCGGGCTCCATAGTTGACGAAGCTCCAAGGCCTAATGAGAGCTATAGAGAATGGGTACGCCCCACCTGTCGTGTTGCAGGCGGGGCGTACCTTTCCTGTTCGTTGATCTACCAACCCAGGCCGAAGGCCATGTGCTCTGGAACACCTGTTGTGATGGTCGAGCTTTGGCCGTTGACGTCGTCGTACGAGAAGCCATACGCGAGGTTGTTGATGCTGTTGCGGTGCCAGAACGCCGCGTAGTAGTTTGCCGGCGCAGCCTGATAGTACGCCGATGGCGTGTTCCACTGACTGACATTGGTCGCTACGTGACGGTTGATGGCAGCACACAATTGCGCTTCGAGGGCCAACTCGACACTGTTCCGATCCGAGTTGCTCGCGTCCCCGGTAGCGAAGGCGCCATTGCACACCAACACCTGCTGTGTGTTCGGATACCCGATCACATAGCCCGTGCCCCCCTGGAACGCTCCATTCCCTGTATTCACTTCGTTGAAGGTGAACGTGCTGCCGCTGGTGCGGCCCGTGAAGGTTCGCGCGCCCAACGTCACGGTCAGTGGGTTGCCTGAGTAGTAGCTCCAAATCTGACTGATGTAGCTGTCAAAGTAGGTGCCGTTCGCCTGGCCCGCGCCAAAGTTGGTCTCCGCAGGGGACAGGATGCGGTAGTTGGTGATGGGAGTCGAGGTGAAATTGCTTGGCAGCTGCGACCCCCATTCCGAATCAATCTGCGCGATGCTCTGCGTAATGCCAGTCTGCTGATGGAAGGTCCGGTTGTTGCCGTACACATCCAGGGTGAGAGGCAGGCCGAATTGGTTCACCTGCGTGGTGTTGATGTAGACACCCGAGCTGTTATAGGTGAACTCGTACCAGTCGTAGTGCGTGTTGTTATTGGGATCAGAAGAGTTCTGGGCATTCGGGCCGGCGTACCCGGCGCCCGTACCGGAGCCAATGGAGGTCATGTACATCGGGGAGCCGTAAGAGATATAAATTCTCCCGGAGTACATCTGCGGCAACAGCAACAGCTTGGACTGTGCCAAGGTGAAGGCGTAATTCGGGTAGTTTGTGCCGTTGTGCGTCAGATGGTTTGCGGCATTGTTGTCCGCAGACGAGATAGGCGTTTTGGTGCCGTTCGGCTGCAGCCAGCTAAACGTGTTGTTATTTGGGTCGATGGCGAGCACTTCCACGTAAATCTGGCCGTCGCTCCACGCGCCGTTCGTGTTGTTGTTCAGGTCGATGCCAATATAGCCCGGATAGATCGTGTAATTAAAGTTCCCACCCGAGGAGCCGCCCCCGTTGGTGGTCGTGTAAAGAACGTTCCTTGAATCGTTCGACTGGAAGCCGATCGAGAGTCCGTTGCCAAAGGCCGCGGCTGCGGTCGGACCGCCAACGGTCGTGCTGCCAAAGCTCGTAGCCGCAGGGAAGTTGGCTCCCGAGGTGGACGCCGTCACATAAAGAGAATGGCTGGAATCGTTTGCCTGAAAGCTGATGTAGAGCGCGCCATTCGAGGCGGCGAGTGTAGGGGAGGTCCCCATGGCGATGTTCGGGTACGCGGTGGCTGCTCCAAAGCTGCCGTTCGTGGAGGAAGCGACGTAAAGGATGCTTCGGCTGTCGTTGGAACGGAAGCCGACATAGAGCGTGTTGTTGAAGACCGCGAGCGAGGGCGAGGTGTTCGTCTGGTCGCTGGAGTCCAGGCTGACCGTGAAGTTCACACCATCACTGGACTGTCCGATCCAAAGGCCGTGCCCCGAATCGTTGGCCTGAAAAGCGAGGTAGAGTTTGCCGTTGTACGTGGCAAGCGAAGGGGCACTGCCGATCGTGATGTTACCGTACCCAGTGGCGGCGGCGAAGTTCGCGCCATCGCTGGACGACGTGATGTACAGTGCGTGACCGGGATCGTTCGCTTGAAACGCAACATAGAGCTTGTTGTTAAAGACCGCCAATGAGGGCGCGGAACCCATCTGAAAGTTCGGGTACCCGGTGGCCGCCGGGAAGTTGACACCGTCCGTTGACGACGTGATGTACAAGATGTTGCGACTGTCGTTGGACCGGAAAGCCGCATACAACTTGCCGTTGAATGACGCAAACGAGGGAGCAGATCCCATGGCGACATTGGGGCTCAAGGTCGGCGTAGGAAAGTTCAGATTCTGCGCATGAAGACCCGTTTGGAACAAGACCAGAAGGGCCGGTAAGAGCAAGCTATGAAACAGGGCGTGTGCAAATCTCCGCGGGTACGAGTGCATGGTGTCTCCTGCTGACTGGGGTGATGGCTTGGTTTTGAGCGATGGACGCTGGTCGCGGGATCGCTCCTATCATGTGCACGTGTTAAACCGGTTTACCGGATTGGAGCGGCATTTAACGCTTCGGCGGGGAGGTCTGTCAAGCACCGTGCTAGTCTGAGAAGCACCGTTGACGAAACAAACCCAAACACCGTCAGCTATAGAGAGAAAAAGCCCTGCAGGCCGTGTAAGCCTACGAGAGCTTGCGGAGCATCTCGGCCTATCACGAACGACCGTGTCCCTCGTGCTCAACGACGCTCCGCTTGCGCAGCGGATCCCCGTACAAACGCGTAAGCGGGTGACGGACGCGGCCAAGGCGCTCCGATACCATCCCAACTTTTTCGCGAGATCGCTTTCAGGGAAGCGCAGCCGGATGATCGGCGTCCTCGCCCCGGACTTTGGGGACGGCTACGATGCCATCCTGCTGAGCGGCATGGAACGGCCATTCCTCGATCAGGGCTACATCTACTTCGTCTCCAGCCATCTCTGGTCGAAGGGCATCATCGCGCGGAGCGTCCACATGCTGCTTGAACGCGGGGCGGAAGGACTGATCCTGGTGAACACGCCGGAGCCGCATGACCTTTCCGCGCCTTGCGTCAGCATCGGCGCGGCATCCACGAGAGCCGGAACGGCCCGTGTGCGTCTCGACAATCTGCATGCCATGCACCTCTGCGTCGATCATTTGGTGGAACTCGGCCATCGGGACATCGCCTTCCTGAAGGGCCATCGCGGATCCTCCGACACAGAGGAGAGGATGCGAGGAGGCAAGTTGGCGCTCAAGCGAGCGGGCCTCACGTTTCGCCCCGAACTCCTGATTCAGCTCAAGCGCCTAGGAAAGGAAGGACTGACCGGAATCGAAGAGGGTCAGCTCGCGACCAAGCAGCTGCTCGCGAGGGGGAAACGTTTCACGGCCCTCATCGCCTTCAACGACATGGCCGCGTGCGGCGCCATACGGGCGCTTCAGGCAGAGGGATTGCGCGTGCCGCAGGATGTCTCGGTAATCGGCTTCGACGACCTCACCCTGGGACGCATTGTGCAGCCAGCACTCACGACCATTCGCCAGCCTCTGCGAGAGATGGGACGCCAGGCTGCACTTCGACTCATCGAGACCATCGCCGGCAACGGGGCCAAGGACATCTGTGTGGCTCCGGACC
This sequence comes from uncultured Acidobacteriaceae bacterium, assembly GCA_964252405.1. Taxonomy (GTDB): domain Bacteria; phylum Acidobacteriota; class Terriglobia; order Terriglobales; family Acidobacteriaceae; genus Granulicella. The sequence goes on from CAXUNH010000037.1 coordinate 7,125, forward strand.
TCATTTTGCGAGAGTCTACCGGCCTCCGAGCGGGCTGAGGGCCTGTCTCACGTGCCAGACGACAACCCGGAGAGACTTGTACGCTGCGTGCTTTGAGAGAACTTCCGTCTCCTTTGCATGTAGGTGCCAAATAGAACGGCGCCTCTCTGCCAATTTGAAGGGTCCGATTGGGATGGGCTTGGAAAACGATGATATGCGAAAAATTTGCCGTGCGTTCTACCTCGCCAGCAAAGGTTGAGCCAAAGCATCGGAACCGGGTGAGCCTCGAGCTGCGCCGATTGGACGTCATGCAGATAAATCGATACGCTGAGGCTGCCCCGAACCGGAGGAAGAGGCCGTTGCTTCGACACCTAGCAGCCACTGCTCTTTATTCTGCCTCGATGGTGGTCAGCTGCGTCGGCCAGCAGGTTCAACAGACATCTACGCCTTCGATCCTATCCATCCGCGATCCGCGTATTGCCCTTGTGGGCCGTTACGGCGCAATGCCATCCAGTCAACACGCTGGATCTGTCGGAGTGCGTATTGGCTATCCTGGCGCGGGCTTTGTCGTTTCTTTCCACGGAGGCGTGCTGGCTCTGCGCGTGAGCAGCAGCAGCGGAGCAAACGCACTTACCGTTGTAGTCGATCACGGCGAGCCCAAGCTGCTGCTGTTGACGAAAGGGGAGCAGGTTGTCCCGCTGGTGGAGCAAGGATCAGCGGAGAACGAAGAGGATCACCTCGTCCAGGTATACAAGCGCAGCGAAACCTGGCAAGGGCTGATTGACTTAGAGGCATTGCTGCCGGGGCCCGGGACAGAGTTGCTTCAGGCGCCTCCCCTGCCCGTGCGCAAGATTCTGTTCCTCGGCGATTCCGTTACCTGCGGCGCAGGCGTAGCTCGAGACGTGAAGTGCACCTGCGATCCGGCAAAGCCGAACGAAGATCCGTACCATGCCTTCGACATGGTGCTGGGCCGCAGGCTGGATGCGCAGGTCGAGCTCGTGTGTTACGGGGGCCGCGGACTGCAGCGGGACTATCGCGGCATGACGCGGAGCGATGGCATCGTGAATGCCCCGGAGTTTCTCGACCTTGCGATTGCCACGGACGCGCCGGAAACACGCCAGCGATGGGACGCAAGACAATGGGTTCCTGATGCCGTCATGGTGGAACTAGGCACAAACGACTTCAACCTGCAGAAAACCGAACCACTCGCTGCCGAAGCGTTCGTCGGCGAATACCTCCTTCTGCTGCGGAGGTTGCGCGTGGAGTACCCCCATGCGGTGATCCTGGCGACAGAAGGGCCAATCGTGACCGATCCGTTGCTTCGCACATACGTTCGCCAAGCAGTCAAAAAGATGAACGACTCCCGCATAGTCTGGGCGCCCGGCAAGCACTATCCTGGAAACGCGTGCGACGGACATCCGACGCAGGTGCAGGCCGAACATATGGCCGAGGACTTCGAACCCTTGTTGCGCAAGGAGCTAGGTTGGTGAGAGAGCGTATGCAGCACTTGGCAACCCTGGTTTCTCTCTCCATCCTGCAGCTGGTTCTTTCGCCTGCTCATGCGCAGAGATCTACTGCGGGCGATCCTTTGCGCGCTGTCAACGTCTTCACCGGAACCTCAAACTCGCGCTGGATGCTCTTTCCGGGCGCGACTACGCCGATGGGCATGGTGAAGTTCAGCCCAGACAACCAGGGCAATGTTTGGGATGGCGGATATGAGTACACGGTCGGCAGCATCAGCGGCTTCAGCTTTCTTCACACGCTGGGCCTGAACAGCTTCAGCATCATGCCGCTGCGGGGCAATATCGAAAACGAGCCAGGACAGCCGAAGCTGTTCCCCGGAAGCAGCGATGGTCCGTTTGGCACCATGTGGACGGCGGGCTACCGTTCACGCATCGACAAGAAGACCGAAGCCGGGCACCCGGGGTACTACGCGGTCACGCTGCTGGACGCGGACACTCGCGTGGAGCTTACCGCGACGGACCGTACCGGCTGGATGCGATTCACCCCGTCAACCAAAGGCCCTGCGCACCTGATCCTCGACTTCGGCCTGTCCGCAGAAGAAGCGGGCACCCTGGAGTCTCTTCACGTCCAACGCCGGTCTGCGACCGAGGTCACCGGCTCCATCACGCAAAGCAATCACTATGCGGGCGAGTTCACGGTGTACTTCGACATGCAGTTTTCCCACCCAGTGGGAGCCATGAACTCGTTTGAGAATGGCGCGTACCACGGAAGCGAGACGAACTACGGCACAGAATGGCGAAGGCCTCGCACGCTGCATGCGAATGTGCAGGAGTTCGACTCAAAAGATAGCGGCGGCATCTGGCTCGATTTAAACGAAGGAACAGCGAGCCCAATGGTAATCCGGACCGGCATAAGCCTGGTGAGTGAGGTGGAAGCACAACACAATCTCGCAATCGAAGCAGCACCTTTTGGGTTCCGGTTCGACGATGTCGCCGCCGCGGCCGCGTCTACCTGGAGCCGCGTGCTGGGACGCATTGAGGTGCAGGGTGGCAGCGCAGATGACCGGACGAAGTTATACACGAACCTCTATCGTGCCTACACCGGCAAGGCTGTGCTGGATGACGCCGATGGCGCCTACCGGGACGCGTGCGGCGCGGTACAGCACCTACCCAGCGGGCCGGGACACCACGTCTATTCCAGCGACGCTCTCTGGGGAGCACAGTGGGATCTGGGCCCACTTTGGGCGCTACTCGATCCAGCGCTGATGAACTCCTTCAGCGCGGCGCTCGTGATGCAAGCCGAACGCGGCGGTTGGCTCCCAAGCGGAACCCCGAACATGCGCTACGCACCGATCATGGATGCGCATCATGAGATCGCACTCCTGACCGGCGCGTGGCAGAAAGGTGAGCGAGGCTTTGACGGCGAAGCGGCGTACCAGGCCATGCGCAAAGTACTGACCCAGCCATCAACACCCTACACCTGCAACGGGACCTATCCGGGAGGTATCGCCGGTGATCGCCACATGGACGCTTACCTAAAAGGCGGGTTTGTGCCGGAGGAAGATGGTCCTGCTTCTTCGACCTTCGAATACGCCTATGACGACGCGTGTGCCGCTACGATGGCGGCCTCTCTGGGCCATACGACAGATGCGATCCTGTTCCGCAAGAGGGCAGCGAATTGGCGGAACAGCATGTCGCCTGAGACGCACTACGCTCAGCGGCGCCATGCGGATGGGACGTTTCTCGAACCCAACGACGTTCATCACTTCGGCACCGTGGGAGGTTGGGCAGGGCCAGGCTTTCTGGAAGGCACTCCTTGGATCTACAGCTGGTTTGTGCCACAGGATGTGCCCGGACTTATCGCCTTTGTTGGCCGGAACACGTTCAACGAGCGCTTGGAAGAAGGCTTCTCCAAGGGGTACGTGGACTTAACCAACGAACCCAACCTGCAGGCTCCGTGGCTGTTTAACTACAGCGGAAGACCGGACCTTTCGCAGAAGCACGCACGTGCCGTCTTCAGTGATATTTTCGACACGTCGGCTTTGACTGGCTGGCCAGGTGAGGAAGACGAAGGGCAAATGGGAGCTTACGTCGTACTCGCTGGCGTGGGTCTGTTCGATATGGAAGGCGGCTGCGCAGCGGAACCACGCTACCAGATCAGTGGACCGGCGTTCTCGCAGGTGACGATGCACCTTGAACGCGGCGATCTGCATATCGTCGCTCGCGACAACAGCCCGGAAAACGTGTACATCCAAAGCGCCACCTGGAATGGCCGACCTTTGTCGCAGCTCAGTATTCGTCACGAGGACGTGGCGCGCGGTGGCACGTTAGTGCTCGAAATGAGTTCGCGTCCGGCGGCAACAATCGTTGGAGTCGCGCACCCGTACAGCTCGAAGTGAGGACACGGGCGTCTCCTCTGGCCGGCGCAAGTCGTTTGGTAGGGCCTAGCTCACCCTCGCGGGTGCCCGGCGTTTCCTCAAGTCGATACCCGTCAACCAGGAAGAAAGAAAGAAGCATCTGAACTGGTTAGCAGTCGTGCCGCGGCTCTTGCGCGCGCTTCAATGTGAAAAGCCAGCCGAGTGGAGGCAGAGAATCATGAGCGAAAAGGATGCAGCCCTGTCCCGCATCGTGGGCGTTGAGGAACACGTCACCTTTCCTGAACTAACCGATCGATTGCCGGAAGAGGCCGTAACCGAGAGAGGCTATCTCTCTCGCAACAGCCCCTAAGGCAAGTGGAGCATGGGCGACAAGATGGGTGATACCGAAGGTCGCCTCAAGGAGCTGGATGCGGTCGGCTTCACCGTCCAGATCCTTTCGCTTCCAAGCGCTGGCGCCGATCTGCTCTCTCCTAGAGAAGGTTCTCGCTGGGCAGGAGGTAAACGATCAAATCGCAAGCCGCGTCGCGGCTCATCCGCAAAGGTATGCCGGGTTTGCGCACTTACCGCTGACCGATCCGGATGCCTCAGCCGACGAGTTGGAACGGGCGGTCAAGAAGCTCGGCTTCAAGGGTGCGCTCGTCAGCGGCGCCACGGACGGTCGCTATCTCGACCACAGATCCTTCGAGCCTGTCCTTGCCCGGGCAGAACAGCTTGACGTGCCTCTCTACCTGCATCCGGCGGCATCTCCCAAGCCCGTGCGCGAGGCTCTCTACGCCGGCCTGCCGGACGACCTCGGCTTCTGGATGTCCGTCTCCGGTTGGGGCTGGCACACCGATACGGCAGTCCACGTCTTACGCCTTCTGCTGTCCGGAGCACTTGGGCGCCATCCCAACCTCAAGATCATCATCGGGCATCTGGAAGAGGGCCTCCAAATCACGATGCCTCGCCTGGACCAGCAATTTCACCAATTCGGCGGCTTCGACGGCATACCCAGCGAGATCCTCCGCAAGCATGTCTGGGTAAGCACGAGCGGTTTCTTCTTCATGCCGTCGTTTATGGCGACGCTCGACGCCTTTGGGGCCGATCGCCTGCTGTATTCCGTGGATTACCCCTTCGGATCCCTGGAGCGGGGCCGTGCCTTCCTCGAAGAGATCCCAGTCGATGCGGACACTCTGGCAAAGCTAACGCATGGCAACGCTGACCGCCTGCTGAAGCTTATCGTCTGACCCGCTTTTGACCGTGCTCGGCTCGCTTCCAAGTGGAAGCTTGAGTCTCGTGGGAATCTCCTGCAAGACACAAGTGGTGTAAGCCGATTACCCGGGACGCTGGCCACCAGCAGCGGTGTTTATCACGCGTCACCCTAAGCGATTACCACACTTTACGGCATAGCTTCTGTGCGGTCGATGTTCTCGGCTGTTCCTGAAGCCCGGAATCGCCATTTTACGCCAAAGCTGCTTCGATCTCAGCGGCCGAGCGCACCCGTCCGAGAAATGGGAAGACTCGCTCGATCGCATTCTTGTGAGCTTCCACACTGCATGCAGAGGTCGCGTCTTCGGCAACCACCACGTTGAAGCCAAGTGTCGCGGCCGAGCGGGCCGTGGTCTCCACACCAATGTCCGTGGAATTCCGCATAGGACAATCGTTGTGACGCCGCGCTTGTGCAGTTCGGCCTCGAGAGGTGTGTTGTCGAAGGCGCCCCAGAAGCGCTTGGTGATGAGCAGTTCGTCCGCCTTCTTGCCCGCTTCTGCAACGATTTCGACGGACTTCGGCAGAGGAGGCGGACTGTTCGGGTCGATCATAGGTATGTCCACAATGAGCTGACGAAAGTTGTGCAGGTCAACACGGACCCAAATCACGGGAGCTCGTTTCGCGCGAAAGGCTTCAGCCAGGTGTGCGGTGCGCCCAACCACTTCGTCAAACGTTCGCGGCTGCACCGGCAAAGGGTGAGGCCATATTGGACATCGATAATCACCAGTGCGGTGCTGCTTGCTTGCAGGCTGAAGTCGCTCATGAAACACTCCCCTGTGCTCAAGAATCCCTTCCCTGTGCTCAAGAATTCCTTCCCTGTGCTCAAGAATTCCTTCCCTGTGCTCAAGAATTCCTTCCCTGTGCTCAAGAGTTTTTGATGCCGCCTGGCTGCTGGGCAGGTAGCGCGTTGCAGAATTTCTTCCGCATAGCTGAGGGATGCTCAGCAGGGTCAGTCAGCGCATCACGCAGCACCAACTGCCGGTACGTCCATTGTCGATACGTCGACTAAACTACGCTGCTGCATAGCGGTCGGCAAACAGTGTTCGGAAATCTGGTTACTGTCCAAATACCCCCGCTGATCTGAGATTGAACACACACCCACGCAAACGACGCGATCTCCGCATCTCGGGCAGAGGAGCGAGACGCCGAGCAGAAGAGCGCTCCGTCTCCCGAATTAGGCGCGGTTCTCCAGTCCAGTTTTGCTTTCGGTAAAGGCAACTACAGCTCACCCCACGATCATCAACAGATTGAAGTCCTTCGGGCCTGATCACACGGAACGTCTTTCCACCTACCCTAAGATAGCGGGATCTTAAGCTTGGAAGGAGAGCCCGGACCTTGTTCCGTCAAGGTGAGTTGCGATAGACAAAGCACGATAAGGAGCCGGTGATGCGCTACAAGGAGATAGCGAAAGAACCTAAAACTTACGTGGTCGTCTTTGAAACAGGTGACGAACTTGCTACGGGATCAAAGCAGCTCGCGTCCGAGCTCAAGCTGGCTTCCAGCAGTTTCAAGGCCATCGGTGCGCTCTCGTCCGTGAAGCTGGGCTGGTTCAACTGGAAGAGTAAGAAGTATGACACGTCCGTTACGCTTGAGGAGCAAACGGAGTTAGTCTCCCTCATCGGAGACATTGCTCTGAAGCACGGTCAACCCCAGGTGCACGCGCATGTGGTGGTCGCTAAGTCTGACGGCTCCGCTCATGGCGGTCATCTGCAGGAAGCATATGTCCGTCCTACCTGCGAATTGGTCCTTACCGAAAAGGTATATCACCTGCAAAAGCAGGTAGATCCGGAGTCTGGACTGGACCTCATCGGTCTGTGAACCGCATGTCGCGAGCTGCGAGTAAGAACGGGATGCGCGCCTCCCAGGCACGTTCTGCAAGCACACTCTTGTTACATCGGGAAAGTCTGTGATTTGGGAGCGGCCCGGCATCGTTGGGGTTTAACCGGCGTGCACACAAGACCCTGAACGGCATCCACCGACCTCATCAACTGGCACAAATCCACCTCGTCAAACCCCCACCCGAATGCCGAGGGACCGGAACTCCGTCCGTCGCCGACTAAGCGCCTGCGCTCAGAAAGGAAGCACCGCCCATGGAAAGAAGCAACGTACTCAGCGTTGGAAGCGTAAGTCGAAGACACTTCAACACCCTTGGGGTAGGCGCGGCAGCGGCAGCCTTCATAGGCTCCGCATCCGCTCAAGTTCCGCAAGAGCCTACGCCTGATCACTTAGCCAGGGCGCTTCCGAGTCCGATACCAGGACCGGGCGGTTGTTCAGAATTGCCTGAGCTACCGTCGCCCCCGTCGGATGCAGCGAGCGAAAAGCTGTTTCCTGGTTTCCAGTCGAGGTTCCTGAAGACCTCGGGAGCAACGATCCGGGTCCTGACGAAGGGCGATGGTCCGCCCCTGCTGCTACTGCATGGGCACCCGGAGACGCATGTCACCTGGCATAAGATCGCTCCGGCGCTGGCTGGCCAGTACACTGTTGTCGTTACGGATCTGCGAGGGTATGGCGACTCCAGCAAGCCTCCCTACAGCGAAGCCAACAGCAACTATTCCTTCCGTCTTATGGCCCAGGACCAGGTCGAGGTGATGCAACAACTTGGTCACCGCCACTTCTTTCTGGCCGGGCACGACCGGGGCGCACGGGTAGCGCACCGGCTCTGCCTCGATCACCCGGAGGCCGTGAAGAAGGTCGTGCTTATGGATGTCGCGCCGACGCTGACCATGTACAACGACACAAGCAAAGAATTTGCGACAAAGTATGTCTGGTGGTTCTTACAGATTCAGCCGGCCCCCATGCCGGAGCACATCATCAGTCTCGATCCGGTGTACTACCTGCGCGATCATCTCTTCGTGCAGGGTAAGACGCCGGGCGCGGTGACGCCGGAGGCGATGGCCGAGTACATACGCTGCTACTGCTGTAAGGGAACCATACGTGCCGTTTGCGAAGATTACCGGGCCGCCGCCGGGATTGATCTCGACATGGACCGCGCCGACGACGCAGCCGGCCACAAGATCCAGGCGCCCGTGCTGGCGTTGTGGGGCGCAAAGGGCACCGTGGGCCATCTCTGGGATGTGATCGCCACCTGGACGCCTAAGGCGGTTGGTCCTGTCACCGGCAAGGCGCTTCCCTGTGGCCATCTTCTCCCGGAGGAACAACCAGACCTGGTGCTTGCGGAACTGCGGACCTTTTTCAATTCTTAGGCCATTGGAGCCGTTCACCGGAGCACATGTCCTCTGCAGTCTCTGTATGCGCTCTGGACGGAAGGACTTGCTTCGAATGGCGGAGTCATGAACGCGCATCGTAGAGCTTTGCGGATCCCAGCGTCGGGGTTCAAAATGGACGCATACGCGATCATGCGCTGGTCTGTACTTCTCTCGACGGCGCTGCTTGGTACACGGGCAACCGCTCAAGCGCTGCTACCCAATCAGGCGGAGCGGCCCGAGAACACACTCAGCGGCGGTGACCTGAATCAGCACGATCCTACCCGCCAGGAGCACTTCTTCGGCAACTGGGGCGGAGACGGCCGGAACTGCTTACAAAAGGAATCAACTTTGACCTTCAGTACGAAGGTGACTTGCTGTGGAACGTCCGGAGCCCGCGTGCCACGCGCTCTGCCGCTTTCACGCGCGGACGCGGAAGCGTCGACATCAACTTTGCAACCCTGACCAGAACGCCGGGCTTGAGACTGCACATCACGGCTGTGTGGCAGGGCGGAGGCAATCTTGGCAACTACTTGGGTCAGTTTGCCGGCCCAAGCGGCCTGGCCAGCCAGAACAGCTTCCGTCTCGATTCCTGGTGGGTCGATAAAGCCCTCCGGCCAAATCGCGTGTACGTTCGGTTCGGCCAATTTGCCGCAGCCGACTTCTACGGCAATCAGCTCTTCGGCCCATCGTTCATCTTCGAGCCGCTGCAATACGCCCTCGACAACCTGAACGAAACCTATGAAACGTCCGACCCGCCATCGACCTCGGCGGCGGAGCTTCGCTTCATCCCCGCCGAACATTTCTACATAAAGTCCATGGTCTATGCCGCGGACCGCTTGCCCTACGCTCACAATCGCAAAGGGCTTGTTCCCGACTTCCGCGGAGCGGCTTCCTCCGCATCGGAAATCGGCTGGGCACCCGGCAGACGCGCCTACAGGCTCTTGCCGCAGGACAGTGTTGAAGACCGCACCGGCTTTGCAGGCCTGTACAAGTTCGGCGTTGTGGTCACTCCTGGCGCGTTTCGCTCGTCCAGCACATCCGCCCAGGTGAGCGGCAATTACCTCCTCTACGGCATGCTCAATCAGGCCGTCTACCGGACCAGCCGTGAGTCCAGCCGTGGCCTCGATCTCACATCGGGCGTGGACTGGAGCCCATCGGACCGCAACCGGACAAATCAGTTAACCGACGTCGGTTTGCGCCTGAATGACCATTGCCGGCCCATCTGCACAACACGATCGGTCTGGCCTGGGTCCGCACGCGCATTGGCCGGGGCATCACGCTGACGGAACCATTGCCACCCCAGACCGCCGAGCATGGCATGGAGATCAACTTGCTTCTCGAGTTACCGCGCGGCATCCTGATCCAGCCCGTGGGCGCAGTACTACATCCACTCCGGGGTCACCCTGGCGAACGTCTCTGTTTTCGGCATACACACAAAGGTCGATTTCTGACTACTCTGGAACCAGCAGCGAGCCGATCGATGATCAAAAGCGGGTCCGAGCGAAAATTGTATGGAGCTGCCTTCCTCTACACGTTCAATGGCGGCTATCTGGACGCCTTCTGCTACGTTCTGCACGGCCACGTCTTTGCAAATGCCCAGACCGGCAACATCGTTTTACTTGGCCTTGATCTGGCTGGCGGCGATCTTCGTGCTGCCCTCAGCCACTTGCCTCCTCTGCTGACGTTCACAGCGGGCGTGTTAGGTACGCTTTGGCTTCACGAGCGCAGAAGTCTCCAGGCGGCACAGCTCCGCACCGTAGGCGCGTGCATCGAAATCACGGTCCTGACTGCGCTCCTCCTCCTCGGCGCAAGAGTGCCGAACTCGCTTGTTGTGCCGTCGATTGCCCTCGTTGCCGCGGTACAGATCACCAGCTTTCAGGCAGTTAGCACGTGGAAGTTCAACTCCGCCGTGACCACCGGCAATATAAGAGCCACGCTGAAGGCCTTCGTACTTTGGCGCGCGGGCAAAGATCCCGAGCAAAACCGGAGCAACTTCCTGGCCACAGGCGCAATCTGCCTCTTCTTCGCGTCAGGCGCGCTCTTTGGCGGGGTATGTAGCCGCTTCTTCCCGCGTCAGGCATTGCTGCCCTGCATTTTGGCGATCACTGTCGCTGCGATCCTCGGAAAGGCATCTTAACCTCGCGTCTTTCCCTGCCATCTTGGACCTCCGCAAATAGAGGGCCCCTTCAGCAGGCTATGCCCTTCGACGTTCGGGAAAGGCAAACATCGATTCGGAGCTGGACAGGACAGCTCAAGCTGTCCTGTCCAAACCACTACATGACGTCACTCTGGCCCGTACTGCCCCAGATAACCGTACTGCCCCAGATGACCGTGCTGCCCCAGATGACCGTGCTGCCCCAGATCACCGTGCTGCCCCAGATCACTGTCGACCCGTATACCGGGTCAGCGTTGGAAGCGCTGCCATTGAGGTAGCTTAGGGACGGCAGATACGTCGCAAGTTGCTGCGTGTGGCTCCCCGCGACCAACGCCGAACCGTAACTGTCTACGCCGGAAAAGGCTCGCGGTCCATACAGGGAAGGCGTTCCGTTCACCAAGACAACTTGTCCCGCACCGTTCACACCGACTTCCGGTGACTTCGCGGCTCCGATCGCTGTGGAAGCCGGTATCTTGCTGCCCAGGGCTGCACCGGCATCCAAATAGCCGGCACCCACTGTAAACAAATCAGCCTCTTCGTGGAAGACCTGGCCGTTGGTCTTGTCCGTCATGGTGCTGAACTGCTGCAACTGCTTGTTCGCCGTGCTCATGAGGCGCAACTTCACCTGATCAGGAGACAGATGCGGCTCCTGCTGCAGCAGGAGGGCGACGGTCCCCGTAACCATAGGAGCTGCGACGCTCGTTCCGCTCAAAGCAATGTATGCCGGCGAAGCACTTTCGCCACCAACCCTCTGGTAGGTCCTGCTGGGTACTATGTTGGAGCTGTCGTTCGCTGCCAGGGCTTGGCCCTGCGCATAAAGCGAAATGATAAGGTTCCCGGGCGCTGTCAGATCGGGTTTGACGACCCAGTCCCCCCAGCTTGGTCCCTTGGAGGTATAGGAGGTTGGAATGACGGAACGCACGGAGGCTGAGCCTTGTGTGTTCATAGCGCCTACGGTGATGACGTAGGGATCATTGGCTGGAGAGGCCGTCGTGAAATAGCCGTTGTTGCTGAGCGCGTCTTCACGGCCGTAGTTGCCGGCGGCGTCAACCACCACGATTCCCGCTTTCCAGGCCTTCTCCACAGCCTGACAAAGCGGATCGAGTGCATAGCTTTCGAAGATCGGGCGACCCAGAGAAAGGTTGATCACTCGGATGTTGAAGCGGGTTTTCAGGGCAATCGCTTGATCGATGGCCTCAATCACCATGGAGTCCGTACCCGTGCCAGAGGCATCGAGAACTCGCAGGTTCACCAGGCTCACTTCTGGCGCGATACCTCTGATCGTGTAGCCGTACTGTGGTCCCGTCGAAGCAGAACCGTTGCCGGCGAGAATGCCGGCAACGAACGTGCCATGACCGTACTGGTCCACCGTGCTACTGGAACCGGTGAAATCCTGATTGTAGGCCACCCTGAGTGAGGGTAGATCGGAGACCGGGGACACGCCCTCGTTGGAGAGACCGACGGGTCTGCCATTAACGTTGAGCGCCGTGGTGGGTGCGAGCCCGCTGTCGATCAGAGCAATCCCAATCCCATACCCATCCAGCAGGATGTTCGGCGCTAGATTGATCGATTCGCGGTGGTAATCCAGACCGCTGCCCTGCGATGGTGTCTCCATGGCCGAGGCCTTCAGGGGACGGTCAGGAGAGATGTAGACCACATCGGGGTCCTTCACAAGGCTGGGCAGCGCCGAGACGGGAACGGTGTAGACGGCATCGAGCACAGAACTCAGGGTTTTCCTGAGCACGCCGCCTGCCGCTTGCATCAGCTGCACTGAGGACGCTTGTGGCAGCTGTTTGTACTGGACCACGACCGTAACCTGCTGAGCATTTTGGAGATTTTGCAGATCAGGGGAAAGCTTCCCCTGACCGGAAGCAGACAGGCAGGTGAGTACGGCGGAAAGACAAAGGGCTACTCTGCCCCATGTAACGGGTTGGGTGTAAGTGGACATTGCGGTTACCTTCCTTTAAGTCTCTGCAGGTGTGGAACGTAAGAGATTGTGTGCAAAAGCTACTTTGAAGTTACAGCGGGCCGGGGTGGGCAGAGCTTTACAAGCCAGTCCGTTTGTGCTCTGAGCTGCAAAAGTAGATCCCTTTTTTCCCGAACGGCTATGCCCTAGGGGTAGGACAGTGCCGCGCGGAGGTGTTAGTACTGTTACTAAGGCTAACTTTCGTACTGCTGCGCAGGACCTCCCACTTAGCGGTACGCATCCCGGGCGACCTTGGATTTACGTCACCTTGGTTTCTGGTGCAGGTGACTACCGTGATGTTTACAGCCTCGATTTGACGCGCCTACTGTTGCCTCACTCACCCGGTAACACCTGAGTTGTAGTGAGCTAGTAGAGAAACCCAGTGTTCCGCTGAGCAATTCTGAACCTCTGAGGTGTACCGTGAAGAAGCTTGCTCTTGCCTGCGTCTGTGCCACTCTATTTGTCCCTTCTAAGCCAATGTTTGCCGATGCGATCGGAAGCACGGTGAACAGCGCTCTTTACCTGGGTGGAAATACCAGCGTGAATTACTTCGATCCAGCCAACGGTCATGCGCCTGCTGGTGACGCAAACGGCAGCGGCGCCGCGGTAACAATCGGCACAGGTGCAAGCGTCATCGGCTACACGCAGTCTTTTGTCGTGGGTTATTTGCCGGTCGTCAACACGCCCATCATAAGCACCGATGCGCTAACGGCCACCTTCGTCGGGGATAACTTGACTATCTCTGTTGCTGATCCGGTAAGTCTGGGCAACTTCGAAATGGACTTTACCGATACCGCGTTCGCGGGCGCTACGCTGGATAACGTTCTGCAGGTGGACGGCACCGGGATCACGAGCTCGGTGGTCGGAAACACGATCAAGGTCTTGGCCGACGCCGGCATCACTGCGGATGTGTACAGCTTCCGGGTAAACTGCAACCCAGGTACGGGCGACCCGGGATCGGGCACGGCCGTTACGCCTGAGCCCGGAAGCATCGCCCTGCTGGGCACAGGACTGGCCGGGCTGGCAGGCTTGACCCGGCGGCGGCTGCAGGCATAAGCCCCCCGAACTCCGCATAGAGGAGCCCTGGCCATCGCCAGGGCTCTTTCTGCGAGTGACCAGGCTTGGGCCTGCAGCGTAGAAGCTTGGGGAGGATCTCACCGTTCATCACCGCTGCCCTGGATCGCAACTCTCCTAGATCGCTCTGGAGGATAGATGGCGGAGGGAGAGGGATTCGAACCCCCGTTGCCCGTTAAGGCAAAGCGGTTTTCAAGACCGCCTGTTTCAACCACTCACACATCCCTCCGCGGGCGGTGCGGGCGCTCTGCAGCACACTCAGCCTACCAGCTTCGCCGCTCTCCTTCTCAGGATTTCAGTAGGTTCGCGCTGCGCGGTGCGGTAAAATCGCGCCCAAACTGGAGCTCGCCGATGACTGTGCCCGACAAAGCGCCGCACGTCTCCGACACCTCGGTCACCGCGTTGCTTACCCAGCTCAGCGCAGGCAACCGCGAGGCAGAAGCACGCCTGATTCCGCAGGTCTACACCGAACTTCGCCGTCTGGCAGCGGGCTATATGCGCCGTGAGCGCCAGGATCACACCCTGCAGCCCACGGCCCTGGTGCACGAGGCCTACGCCCATCTGGTGGACCATCCGCAACAGCACTGGCACAATCGAGCTCACTTCCTCGCCACCGCCGCCCAGGTGATGCGGCATATCTTAGTGGATCACGCGCGCTCCAAGCGGGCAGAAAAGCGCGGCGGGGTTCAGCACCAGATCACGCTGGACGAAGTTCTTCTGCCGTCCGTGGACCGCACCGTCGATATTCTTTCCATCCACCAGGCGCTGGAGCGGCTTTCTGAGTTCGACGCGCGGCAAGGGCGCGTGGTGGAGCTGCACTTCTTTGGCGGGCTCACCTTTGAAGAGATTGCCCTGGTGCTCAACCTCTCTGAGCGGACCGTGAAGCGCGAGTGGAGCATGGCACGCGCGTGGCTCCGCACAGAACTTGCTGAGCGAGCATGACTCCCGAGCTATGGCAGCGCTTGAAGCCCCTGTACAACGCAGCCCTGGACCTGCCCAAAGAAGGACGCTCCGGGTATGTGGAGCAGATGTGCGGTCGCGATCCGGAGCTTGCCCGCGAACTGATCGCGCTGCTCTCCGCCGACCACAGCGGCGCCAACACGCTCGCCCCCCCGTTCCACGAGGTATCTCATTTCCTCCAGCCACGTCCCACGATCCTCACGCCAGGCACAGTCCTCGCGGGAAGGTTCCGCATCGTGCGCCACCTCGGTTCAGGCGGCATGGGCGACGTCTATGAAGCACTTGACCTCCAGATGGAGCAGGGCCGCATCGCCCTGAAGACAGTCCGCCCGGCGATTGCCGGCGATCCTGCCGCACTCGCCCGCTTCAAGGACGAGGTGCGCCTCGCCCGCCAGGTCACCGGGCCCAACGTATGCCGTATCCACGAGCTCTATTTGACCAGCTCGTCGGAAGACGCGCACTGTGCGGCATTCCTCACCATGGAGTTGCTGGAAGGCGTCACACTGCACGACCGGATCGCCCAGTCCAGTCCCTTACCCGTACCTGAGATTCGCGCCATCGCCGAGCAGCTTTGTGCCGCTCTCGGCTGCATCCATGAGGCGGGCATCATCCATCGGGACCTGAAGCCCCGCAACGTCATGCTGGTTCCCCACCACGGCGCAGAACGGGCCGTGGTGATGGACTTCGGTCTGGCGCGCGCCGCCGCAGGCACGCCGGATCTGACGGGTGTCAGCATGGGCGGCCCCGGCATGATCGTGGGCACACCCAGCTACATGGCGCCGGAGCAATTCGAGGGCGGCGAGGTCAGCACCGCGACCGACATCTACGCGCTCGGCCTCATCCTCTATGAGTTGGCCACCGGGGTACAGCCGTTTGCGGCCCACACACCGCTGGCGGCGGCGGTGCGCCGCGCAAAGGCGCCAGCAACGGCCTCGGTGGTGCGCTCCGATCTTCCGGCAGCCTGGGACGAAGTGATTACACGCTGCCTTCAGTACGACCCGGCGGCCCGTTTGCAGTCCGCCGCCGAGGTTCATAACGCGCTCAAGCATCCCAAGCGGATCGTTTGGCGCGTGGGCAAGAGCCGCCGGATCAGCATCTCCCGGCGCCTCCTGATCGCAGTGTGTATCGCGCTTCCGCTGCTGTGCGCCGCCACGATCCTTCTGTTCGTGCGGAGCGTTCCGGCGCGCGCCCTTCCCACGGAGGCGGCACACTGGAACACACTGGGCATGACGGCGCTACGGGAAGGCTCGTACATGAAGGCCACGCGGCTGCTGACGATGGTAACGGACCTTGACCCCAAGTACCCCGTTGCGCACGCAGCCCTCGCGGATGCCTGGGCGGAGCTCGACTTCACTGACGCTGCGGAACGGGAGATGCTGCGCGCCACGGCGCCCGCGGAGCAGACCCGGCTCACGGAGCCCGATCGTCGCTATGTGGATGCGGTTCGCAATACGCTCATTCGCGACTACTCTGCCGCTGCCCAGGACTACGAAGCGATCCTTGAAAAGGACCCCGCTGACCGGAAAGCAGACGGGTACGTTGACCTTGGCCGCATCTACGAAAAAGCCGCCAAAATCAATCAGACAGTCAGCGCCTATGAGAAGGCGGCGCAACTCAATCCCGATGACCCGGCACCCTTCCTGCACCTTGGCATCCTTCGAAGCCGTCTCCGCGACCCACAGCGGGCCACCCGCGCCTTTGATCGAGCAGAACAGCTCTATCGCGCCGAATCCGATCTTGAAGGCCTGGCTGAAGTCGCTTACCAGCGTGGCTACGCGGCGAACGTAGCGGGGAAGTTTAAAGAGGCCCGGACGTTTCTCGAAAGCTCGCTCTCCACAGCCCATCAGATCCCGAGTCCGCAACTCGAAGCCAGAAGCCTGTCTCAGCTGAGCAGCGTGGCGGACAACGAGGATCAGGAGGAACAGGCATTGGAGTACGCGCGCCAGGCTTCCGCTGTCGCGACCGAGAACGGTCTTGGTTTCTGGAAAACAGATAGTCTGATTCGACTTGGAAACGCTTACCTCGGCGAGGAGAAGTTCGCCGAGGCACAAGCATCGCTACAAGCCGCTTTAAGTGAAGCTCACCGTGAAGGTCATCCTCGTTTGGAAGCTCTAGCAAACCTCGGACTTGCGAGTCTCTATGACCAGCGGGGCCAAAGGAGCGAACAGGTGAGCGCTGCCCTAGGCGCTCTGCAGTACTACCAGGATTACGGCTTCCTGGACTCCGCCGACAAAGCCCTTGTGTTGATCTCCAGGGGCGAGTATGCAACAGGCAGTTATGAGAAGGCGCTCGCAACGGATGAGCAACTCCTCGCGACCGCGACCCGCGCGGGGAGCAGCGAGTTCATCGCGCTGGGCGAAGAAGCGACGGGCGGTGTTCTGCTCTCCATGGAGCAGTACCCGCCGGCGTTGTTTCACTTCCAACACGCGCTGCAAGTAAGGCAGAGTCAGGGGCGGAATCCCGCGTACCACCTCATCCATTGCGCGGAGACGCTCTGGCGCTTAGGGCGTTACCCCGAAGCAAAAGCTCAGTTAGCGGCTATCTCTCGCGACATGCGGGCCCGTGAAGATATCGGCTCCTCCATGCTGTCCCTGGAGGCGCAGATACAACATAGCCAGGGAAACGAGCAGCTTGCGCTCATGATGTCTGATGCAGCCCTACGGAGGTTCCCTAAGCTCAGGACGGATGATTTCGACCTGATGTACGCAAGAGCGAACTCCCTTTTGCGCCTAAGCCGACGGGCCGAGGCGAAGGAGGAAGCCAGGCAACTAGCCGTTTCGCCGTATATAGCGGGAAATGCCTGGCGGGCTAACCTTCTAAGGCTTCTCCAGGCTCGCATTGCCCTCGACAATCGGGAATTCCAGCATGCGAAGGAAGAAGCGGAAGCTGCGACAAGCTTCTTCGTTTCCAAGAACATGCGTCCCTCAGCCGCTGAGGCGCTGTTGCTGCAAGCAAAGATCGACTCTGCCATGGGCGATTCTGCCTCGGCTGTCGTTCTTAGCCAGAAATCCCTTGACATGTGGAACCAGCTGCAAGAGAGTTGGGGCGTTCCCACCTTCAGTACCTACGCCTCCAGGCCAGATATTCACCAACTCTTACGCGAGGCTTTCAGCCTACGCGGAGCCAAAAAGGACTGAAACCGGATGAGCCTCTTCACTCAGAGTAAGCCCAGACTGCTTGCCCTTCTTTGTACCGGCTTGGCGTTGCTGGTCGTAGGCTGCCGGTATGACAAGGAAACCAAGAAAGGGAACTGTCCCACGTTTGTCCTTGACAGCGCGAATACCCCGATCAAAGGCGGAGGCGGGGCCTTCACGCTTTACAGCCAGCGCAAGTGGAACAAGGTGAAGGACGACCCTACATCATGGTGCGCTCGTTTCGACGCCAGCGTCCTTTCCGCCACACCTACCATCACCTTTGGTGGATTCGACCACAACGATGGCACGGTTCAGTATGCTGGCCCCTTGCTCATGTACGGTCATGCTCCGGGTGCGGCGACTGCCAGCAGCCACGGCCTTAGACTTGAGATCTTCGCATCGTCCGACTGCCAAGCGCCCGCAAACGGAGGCGCCGGAAGCAAGATCACCAGCGTCAAACTTAGCGTCATCAACCCGTCGGGAAGTGTGGGCTTCTATGACGATCCCCTGCCGCACAAGGACCAAAGCCAGGATGATAAACGGTTCAGGGATAACGAGCCAGGATGCTCTCGAGACGAGGACCTTTGCGAGCGGCTGGCGCTGGTGAAGACCTCCGATGGTTCCAGTTACACGTGCACCGACGGAGACTGCAGCTTCGTCATCGGTGAGGTGCCGCAGAGCCGGGCCAGTTCATCGGGCGAGAGGAATACTACGAGTCAAGCCCAGCGCTAACC
>CAXUNH010000038.1:0-3418 GCA_964252405.1 uncultured Acidobacteriaceae bacterium
CCCTTCCACCTCGGCATCCGCCCCCGCATCGCCCGCCTCCGCGGCCACCTCCTCGCTCACCGCCTGCGAGGTCTCCTTCAGCGCAACCGCCAGGTGCCCCGTCTCCCGCGCCTCCCCTAATAAGCGCGCCAAACCCTCCGCAGACGCCCGGGCCACATACTCCGGCACCACCTCTTCCACATCCGGCGCCAGGTTCTTCAGCAGCGTCGTAAACTCCAGCTCGGTGTACAGCTTGCGCAGCGCCTCCGTATCCGGCGGCGGCGTCTTCATCAACTCCAGGTCCGCCTCAATCGGCACCGACGTATGGATCGTCACCAGCTCTTTGGAGAGCATGATGTTGTCCTTGTTCCCCGCTAGCGACTCACGGTACGTCTTGCGCTTGATCGCCTCCGGCGTCACCGTCGCCGCTTCGATGGCCGCCTCCACCGTCCCAAACTGCTGGATCAGCTCCACCGACCCCTTATCGCCAATGCCCGGCGCCCCCGGAATGTTGTCGATCGAGTCGCCCCGCAGCGCCATCACGTCGATGACCCGCTCCGGCGGCACGCCCAGGTTCTCCTCGACCTTCGCCGGGTCCAGAATTAGGTTGTCCTTGGTCGGGTTCAGGATCGACACGCTGTCATTTACCAGCTGCATCATGTCCTTGTCGCTCGAAACGACGTACACGTGGTGCCCCATCGAACTGAGTTGGCAACTGAGAGTGCCAATCACGTCGTCGGCCTCGAACCCCTCGTAGAACACGATCGGGATCCGAAACGCCTCCAGCGCCCGCCGGATATACGGCTGCTGCTGGATCAGGTCCGGCGGCGTCTCCACGCGATTGGCCTTGTACCCGCCGTACTCGATCGTCTCGAACTGCTGCGTCTTGATGTTGAACTTCTGTACGTCCTTCATCTGCCCCGCAAGCTCATTGCGGTGCACGGGCCGGCCCACGTCATACACCGCGGCCAGGTACACGGGGTTGAAGTCCTCGCGCAGCTTGTTCAGCATGTTCACAAACACGTACGTCGCGGCGGTCGGGATCCCCGTTCGCGTCGACATCGGCCGCGACCGCTGCATCGCGTGGTACGCGCGAAAGATAAATGCCATCGTGTCGAGCAGGTAAACGGGCGGCTTCTGGGTCTTGCTGTGCTTATCTGGCATACGCTCTCTAGCTTAGGATGCCGCCGCCGCCCGCGGCCTTCGCGCCGGGGTTTCCCCCGGCTTACGTCCCGGATCTTGCAGCCAGATGGGCCTCAATCTCCTTGATCCCCGCGTGGCAAAGAAGTGCCCGAAAGGGAAACACGCCGCGGCTCTCCCGAAAGCGGAGCGCCAGCCGCTCGTTGAAGTCTCCATCGCGCCGCGCGAACTGGCCCCACCAGTTCCGGTAGTTTCCCGGGGGCGACACCGTCCCGCTCCGGAACCACGTCTCCGGGAACAAATCGCGGAACTTCGGGTGCTCGTTGAGCCACGTATTGCACCAAAGCTCCCGCACCTGCGGGTGCTCGGCCCTTATCTCGGCGATCAGCCGGCGCAGAGTCAACGCAAGTTCCGGCATGTCCTCGAACGGGGATCGTGGCACCCTCACGTTCATGATGTGGAGCACAACATCGCGCGACGGCAGCGGCGCCAGCCCCAGCCCGCTTCGCAGCACGGCGGTCAGGTGCGACCGGTTGGTCAGCTTTCCGAGTAGGCCACGCCCGTCGGCCAGCCCAGCCCAGCCCAGATCATAGGTCCAGCACCCGAACGGCCGCACCGGGGGTGGCCCTACGTCCCGGGGCAGCCGCGCCTCCAGGGACGGCTCCAGGATCGCCAGGACACGCTGTTCCAGCCCGTCCGTCTCCGCGGGAGGGCTCGCGCGAATCCACCCCGCAATCTGGTCCACCGTCTCCATCCAACGGACGTCGCCCATTCCGTCGCTCGAAGCGCTGTGCCCATCCCAGAAGTCCGTCATCCGGTAAAGATCCACCCGCCTGCACAGCGCGGCGGGAACATCCTCCGCGCGGATCTCGCCCCGCTCCAGCAACACGCGCACGTACCACACGCTCAACTGCGTCATCCCACGCACGTAGCGCCGCCGTGTCTCCTCGTCGAGCGTCCACACGCCCCTACAACTCCGCCGAAGACGCTGCCAGGCTGCGCCCGTGCATCGCGCCACCCGTCACCCATGCCTGCGCCGCATCGATCCCCGCCAGCGTCGCCCTGTCCATCCCTGGGCGGCTTGTCTCAAAGAAGCGGGGCAGTCCGGCCAGATACGCCGAAACCCCGCGAAGCCAGACCTGCTTCCGGTCACCGATCACCGTACTGGCATTCGCCTTGGGCAGTTGCAGCACCAGGTGATCCTCAATCCGCGCCGGGTCGATCAGGCCGTTCGCCGACGCTTCCCTTATCGCAAGCTGCAGCAGGCCATCCTTGCCCAGATTCATCACCGGATCCCCTTCCACCGCGAAGTACTCCACGCAGAGCCCCGTCTTGCCCCTGGGGATCATGTCTCCGTTCCACGCAGCATAGTTCACCACCCGGCCCATCTGGCAGCCACGATCGTTCACTTCCAGCCAGTTGTGGGGGAACAGCGAGTCGCCGTCCGCCATCAGGTACACCAGCGCGGTCGACTTCTTGAACAGCATCTCCTCGGGTGGGGGCGTCCGCAGACTTTCAGGCAAGGCCGGCTGCAACAGACCGGTCAACAGGGGTATGGGCACACTGCTCACCACACACGGCGCGGACAGCTCCGCCTCCGCGGCGTCCCGGGGCCGGTAGCGCACCCGGTAGCGAGCCTCGCGCTCGCAGGCAATTGCACGCACCTCCGTGTCCAGCAGGAACTCCACGCCATGTCTCCGGCCACCTTCCTCCAACCGGTCCACGATCTGCTGCGTTCCCCGGGCCGGGTGACGCCACGTGGGCTGCCCGGCGAACAGCGGGTCCGGTTCCCCCACCTCGCCGCTCCGCTCCCGGCGCAGAAAGGCAAAGCGAGGCACCTCCCCCTCGCCCTCCGGGAGCGGCATCTCTGCCGGCGACCGGCCCTCAAACTTCAGGTGATAGCCATGAACAAAGAAGTCGTAATAGGCGCGCCCATAACGCAGCAAGTAGAATTGCTCCACGGATCGCGCCACGCGAGATCCCGGCCTGATCTGGCTCCCGACATAGGACGCTCCCAGCCGCGCGGCCTGCGCCGGGGACATCCCACGGAGCCGGCCCTTATACCTCCCATCCTTCTCCAGGATGCGCCCGCCGTAGAGCAGCCCCACGCGGTGCGGGTACTCGCGATAGTCGTCCCCCAGCAGCTCTGTCCAAAGCTGGTGCACCTCCGGAAACCGCGCATACAGCTCCTTGCGGCCCAGGTCGAAGACAAAGTCGCCCTTCCGCACGCCCCGCATCAGCCCGCCGCAGTGCGGCGCGCGCTCCAGCACCGCCACCCGCGCGCCCGCTTTGGCCAGGC
>CAXUNH010000038.1:3428-25059 GCA_964252405.1 uncultured Acidobacteriaceae bacterium
ATAGGCGGCGGTCAGACCGCTCGGTCCGGCGCCGAGCACCGCGACGTCGTAGTTCCTCATCGGCACCCTCGCCCAGCCGGCATCCCCGGGATCACTTCCGCTCCGCAATGGCCGCCGGCGCGCCACTCCGGCGCAGCGGCCCGGCCAGCATGCGCGCCACCACCGCCACCGGCATCCCAGGCTCACAGCCAAGACGCCGCAATTGGAAGACATCGGCTCCAGGTGCATTCAAGCCGAAGCTCGCCATCACCGCCCCCCGGAAGTTCCCGCGCACACACTCCACACTCACATCATCGACGTCTCTCGGCAGCCCGTTGGGGTAGGCAAACAGATCCACCTCGCGCTGGAGTTCCCGCTCGATGCGTGTCTTCGAATCCAGGATCTCGCGCCGCTTCTCTTCCCCGGTCGACAGACGCGACAAGACCGCGTGCGTCACGGTATGCGCCCCGATCGAGATCCCGGCATCGGCCATCTCCCGCAGCTGGCTCCAGGTGCACGGGCGGAACTCCTCTTGGCTCGCCACGGCCTCCGACGGCGCCTCGCCGCCGCGCAGCCCCGCGAGAATACGCAATCTGGTCGCATGCGGTACCCGTTTCAACAAAGCCCTCAGGCCGTCCGGGCCGCGGGGATCGTCTGTCCGGAACACGTGTTCGAGTTCCGCGTCGTCCTTGACCCTCACCGACTCCTCGCCTGTTTGGGAAAAGTGGTATCGCACCCGGTCACCCGGCATCCAGCAACTTCGGTCGATGAAGCCGCTCGTCACAAACAGTGTTGCGGGCAGGCGGTACCTCCGCAGGATCGGGAAAGCTACGTCGTGCATGTCGGCATAACCGTCGTCCGCGGTGATCACCGCAAGATCTTCGGTGGCAGCGCCGTGCTTCAGCCGATCCACGGCCTCCGCTAACGGCACCACTTCATAGTTCCCCGCCAGGTACCGGCACTGCCGGTCGAAGTTCGCCGCGTCCTGCCGCGGGAACCGGTGATACATCAGGATCCGCACGCCCTTCTGATTCAGCTTCTGCACAAGCCGGACCGCACCCGACTGGTGCACAACGGACCCGACCTTCTCTTTCAGGCTCTCGCGAAGACCCATACAGACGCCTTGTCCGCGCGACGCGCATGCGCGATGCTTTCTCTATCTCTGCTGCAAAACCAGCGTTACAGCAGTCTATGACAGATGGGCTATGGACCGGGCATTCTTTGGAGA
The DNA here is from genome assembly GCA_964252405.1 of uncultured Acidobacteriaceae bacterium. Classification (GTDB taxonomy): domain Bacteria; phylum Acidobacteriota; class Terriglobia; order Terriglobales; family Acidobacteriaceae; genus Granulicella. The sequence goes on from CAXUNH010000038.1 coordinate 4,636, forward strand.
TCTGCTGCCGGAACAATAGACACAGGAGCGGATTACCTTCGGCCCTGCTCGGCCGGAGCCCATATAACGCGCGCTGTCGTCCGCCATCCCCTACAAGGTCAGGGTGCAATCCCCATAGCTGAAGAACCGGTATCGCTCCTCCACAGCATGCGCGTAGGCGCGGAGCACCCGCTCCCGCCCCGCAAAGGCGCTCACCAGCATCAGCAACGTGGACTGCGGCAGATGAAAGTTCGTCAGCAAGCCGCGGACCAGCCGAAACCGGTCATCCCCGTCCGGCCCGGGCGAAAGAAACAGTCCCGTAGACCCGGAGTGCCCTTCCAAACGAAGCGGATTGGCCGCCGACAAGGCGCCGAAACGCCCATCAAACTGCCGGGCGGCATGCTCCAGCGTTCGCGTTGTCGTGGTTCCCACAGCGATAATGCGGCGACCCTCGGCCCATGCCCGGTTCAACGCCTGGGCCGTCTCCGCGCTCAACGTGTAGGGCTCGGCGTGCAGCCGAATGTCCTCGGTCCGCTCCACACGCACGGGCTGAAACGTCCCTAAACCCACATGCAGCGTCACCCGCGCGACCTGGACCCCGCGCTCCCCTAGCCTCCGCAGCACCTCCGGCGTAAAGTGCAGCCCCGCGGTAGGCGCGGCCGCCGATCCGGCAACGGAGGAAGGGGGGTCCAGAGCCCGGGGCCCAGACGGGTGCTCATGCACAGCCGCGGGTGCCCTTTCGTCTTCCGGAACGCTGGGCGCTGAACCCTGCGCCCTCTGCCGGAACGGCACACTGTACACCGTCTGATAGCGCTCCCGGTCCTCCGCTGTGTTCGGCTCGGCCCGGTCGCGATGGATGTACGGCGGCAGCGGCAGGCGTCCAATCCGCTCCAGCACCGCATGGAAGTTGCGCAGGGGCTCGAAGCGCAGCGTCCGCTCGCCAAATTCGCCGGCACTGACAACCTCAGCCCGCAGGAGTGGGTCTCCTCCAGGCACCGCCCCGAAGTGCAGCCGCTCGCCCACCGGGACCTTCTTTGCAGGCTTCACCAACGCCCGCCACACGTTCTCTCCCCCACCCGCATCGACCTGCTCCGTCAGCAGCACCTCGACCATCCCCGCCGGCAAGGGGGAACCTTTCTGTGTGCGGGAACCGGAGCGCGTGGCAAACAGTCTGGCCGGCAGCACACGCGTATCGTTCAGCACCAGCAGATCACCCGGGACGAGCAACTCAGGGAGATCGCGAAACCACCGGTCCTCCCACGCCCCGGTATTCCGGTCCAACAGCAGCATCCGGCTCGCCCCACGCTCTGCGGGCGGCCGTTGTGCGATCAGCTCCGGCGGCAACTCAAAGTCAAACTCCGAAACCAGCATCCCCAGCCCTCATCCCCTTTCCATTCCTTGCTCGCTCAAAGCAACCGCCTCGTCCATGGCGCGCTGCACCGCCGCAGCGTCCGGCCGCACATGCGCCGCCCAGCCAAAGTGCACGGTCGCGAACGGCTTCGGAATCGCAAACCGGTCCCACGACCGCAGGCGCCAGGCCCGCCTCGGCTCCGCATGAAAACACCCCACCCACGGAGCTCCCGTAGCCTCGGCCAACTGCACCGCCCCGGCCTTCGCCACTCGCCGCGGCCCCTTTGGACCGTCGGCCGTGAAGGCACAGATTCGCCCCGCACGATGGGCCTCCGCCATGCCCCGAAGGCCCACGGCGCCGCCCCGGGAGCTCGATCCCCGCACCGCCACAAACCCCAGCCGCTCCACCGTCCGCGCAATCAACTCGCCGTCGAACGAGCGCGAGATTAGAATCGCGATCCCCAACCCGCGAAACCGCCACGCACAGCTCAACAGCCCCTCATGCCAGAACGCAAACACCGTTGGTCCCGGCACCGTGTGCCCAACCGGCGTCCCCGGAGCCTGCACATCCCGCACCCGCCACGTGGACCCCAGTACACGAATCAGCCCCGCCGCGAGGGGCGGCACCACGGCCAACAACAGTCTCTGTTTACGGCTGAAACCAGGCATCCCCGTCCGAGTGTAAGCGGCGCCCATGACTTCACGTGAGCTGCCGGTGCAGCCGTTCGGCCAGGCGAAGGCAGAGCGCGCTCAACGTCAGCGTCGGCAGTTGAGGGCTGCCGTCCGGAAACACCGCGGCGCTCGCCAGGCTCAGGTTCGCCACCCCATGCACACTCAGCTCCGTGTCCACCACGCTCGAGCGCGGGTCCGTTCCCATCACCGCGCCGCCCATGGCATGGCGAGCGTCCTCGATGATCGCCAGCAGCGCGTCATCACTCGCCGCACTCTCCTCCCACAGCGCCGGCACCCAGCGTGTCCCCTCGCCGACCCCACCCGCGGCCAGGCGCTCCCGCAGATAGCCCGCAAACCGCCGAAAAGTCGCGAGCTCCCCCGCGCTCACCCGCCACTCCACGACGGCCTTCGGCATGCCGAACGCGTCCTTCGCCTCGCTCAGCCGTATCCGCGAAGAGGACGGGGCATCCTGCGCGACATTCACCCGCAGATACACACGCGCGCCCGGCGACACATAGCGGCGCCGGTTCACCCATGCCTCCCAGCCGAGGTGCAGTCCCGTCCCTACCACCCCCGGCGCCCACTTCGCTCCCTCACGCAACGCCACGGTGAGCGAGCCGCACTGCCCCGCTCCCAACACACGCCGCAGCACCCCCACACCTGCCTCGTCAGGCTCCTCGATCGTCAAATGGGCCAACGCCGGATGCATGCCCAGCCGCTCTCGCAGAGCCCGGGATGTTTCCAGCTTCAAGCTGTAGACCGCGCGGCGCCCCTGCCGCGGTCGAAACACCCACGGTCGCAGCTCAGCCAGCACCCGGGCACGGGCTTCGCCGCAAAACTCCGCCGCGGACAGCGTGAGGTGGTCGTGGAAGTTCAGACCCACCTGCCCAAACGCGTTGCCGACCCCCTCCGCCGCCACCGAACGTGACGCCAGCAGCAACCGGCAGGTCTCCACCGTGCCGGCAGCCACCACAAACTGATCCGCCTGCACCCGCAGTCTCTTACCCGTGGGAGTCCGCACCTCCACGCCTACGATGCGGTCGCGCTCGGGCCCGAGCAGGAGCTCCGACACAGTCGCACGCAGCACGGTCTGCACCTTCAGCGACGCCCGCAGGCTCTGACCCAACGTCCCGGCCAGGTTGCGGAGCCGAAACGGCAGGAACTGCGACAGCCGCGGCGTAAGCTCAGGCATCGTTTCGAGCAAGGCGGGCAGCTCGGCCCGTTGCTCCGCAAAGAAAGCCCCCGCACGATACGGGGGCCTCCAGTTCGTCTCAAAAGCCCGGATCTCCGGCAGCGGCACAGGCCATTGCGCGTCGTCGGGCAAGGGCAACAACTGACCACCCCATGTCAGGGAGCACCCACCCAGTGCGCGGACCCGCCCGCTGTGCGTGCCCTCGTGGCAAGTGCCGCACAACTCCGCCCCGAACGGATCCGCTGCCTCGCTCGCCGACGGAACCCGCCCACCCGCTTCCAGCAACGTCACCGTGTGGCCAAGCTGCAGCAAGCGGTCCGCCAGGATCAGCCCGGCGATCCCCCCACCCACAACGCACACCCGCGACCTGAGCCTCGCGGCAAGCCCAGTAAGATCGCCATCGGCTTGCCCGAGATCAGTCTCCATGGATTCACAAGTTGTCAGCCGCTAGCTGTACCGCAGCCAGCGCACAATCTCCGGCAGGTTCGGCTTCTTGCCGTACATCAGGATGCCTACACGATAGATCCGGCTCGCCAGCCAGAGCACAATCGCAATCGTCACCATCAGCTCCGCAATCGAGCCCACAATCTGCAGCCACCCCGGGTGCCCCACGATCACCCGCGAGTACATGATCAACGGCGTCGTAAACGGGAAAAACGAGAAGCCCTTCGAGATCGCGCCATCGGGATTTGTGATCACAATCCAGATCACCAGCGAACTCACAATCAGCGGCAACATGAGGAAGATCTGCATCTGCTGCAGTTCCTGCTCGGAGTTCGTCATTGCGCCCAGCGCCGCCGCGACGGAGGAGTACAGCAGATACCCAAGAAGGAAAAACACCACAAAGAGCACGGTCTGGCCGGGGCTCGGCAGCACATGCACGTCCGCGCCCATGGTCCCGAACTTCAGGGCCCCGATCGCCAAAGCAATCCAGATGCCGACCTGCGTCAGCCCTACTGCCCCTACGCCGATGACCTTGCCCGCCAGCATCTCCGTTGGCTTGATCGTTGCCAGCAACACCTCGAAGACACGCGAGGTCTTCTCCTCAATGATCGACCGCGCCACGTTCATTCCGTAGAACAGAATGACGAAGTACATCAGGAAGTACATGCCATACGCGCTGGCGACCGCCGCCCCGGCATGGTCCGCCTTGCCATTCCCCGAAGCCAGCTCCACCGGCTTCAGCAACGCGTCCACCTGGTTCGGCAACATCCCCGACTTCGATAACTGCTCGCGCGTCAGCGCTGTTCTGGCGGCATCCGCAACGCGGCTCCGCGTGATCACGTCGGACTGCACCTTCGGCACCCACTCAAAACCGGGCCGGCCAACGCCGTCCGGCGCGGACGTGACGGCAAGATAGCCGTCCAGATTGGCGCTCTTGCTCTTCAACTCGTCGTCCAAACGGGCTCGAACACCAGGCTCTGACGGCGAATACACGTCCACCACCGGCTGCTTCGTTCCCGGGCTGTTGGTGAACTCCGCCTTGAGATCCTCCGCAAATCGGGGACTGTCCGTAAGCACCGCGATGTGCTGCCCGGAACCCATGCTGCGGCCCATCATCCCCATGAAGAAGATGACCATTCCCATCAGTGCCGGGATCAGCACCGTCATAATCAGAAAGCTCTTCGCCCGCACCCGCTCCAGGTACTCGCGCCGCGCAATCAGGAACACATTCTTGGGGGAACTAGGCATGCACCAGCCCCCCTGCCGCAACGAACTCCGGCGTGCCCTTCACTGACTCAATGAAGATCTCTTCCAGAGTCGGCTCCATCACCTCAAACCGCGTGATCGCCGCACCGTTCGCCATAGCCTCGGCCAGCAACGGTTGTGCGTACTCCGGCGACTGCAAGGTGATCTCCGCAATGCCGGCATAGTTCTTGGCCTCCAATACGCCGGGATGCCCCAGAAAGCGATCTGGCCCTGAGAACACCATCTGCACCCGGTTCCGCGGATACCGGCTCTTCACCTCGCGCATGGTTCCGCTCAGCACCAGCTTGCCCTGGTAAATGATCGCGATCGCATCGCAAAGCTTCTCCACCTGATCCATCCGGTGCGTCGAAAACAGGATCGCCTTGCCTTCGCGCCGCAGATCCACCAGCGTGTCCTGCAACAGCCCTGCATTCACCGGGTCCAGCCCGCTGAACGGCTCGTCCATGATGATCAGCTCCGGCTCATGCAGCAGCGCCGCGATGAACTGGATCTTCTGCTGCATGCCCTTGCTCAGCTCTTCGGTCTTCTTGGGCAGCGCTTCGGTAATCTGCAACCGCTCACACCAGAGCAGCGCCCGCTTGCGGGCCGTCGCCTCATTCAACCCATGCAACTGACCCAGGAAGATGAGCTGTTCCGTCACATTCATCTTCTTGTAAAGCCCGCGCTCTTCCGGCAGGTACCCGATCCGGTGCAAGGCCGCACGCTCGAACGGCCTGCCAAACAACTCCACCGTGCCCGAATCCGGCACCGTCATGCCGATCATCATGCGGATAGAGCTGGTCTTGCCCGACCCGTTCGGTCCCAGCAGCCCGAACATCGTTCCCGGCTCAATGGTCAGCGACAGCCCGTCCACCGCGACCTTGGTGTCGTACACCTTGCGAACATTCTGAAGCGCTACAATCGGCATCTTGGTTTCAGCCTAGTGTAGCGCAGGGCTGCGCCAGCCCCGCATACCACATACGTCCCAGGAACTGTCCGATCTTGGGCCAGAACACGTGTAGAGGCCACCTGCCCGTTGGACCACCTGACCAAAGCGCAGCACGGAACCTCCCTCGAAGACCAGGGCCCACTTTGCAGTCGTCCACTTGACCGCACACAAGAAAGCGGAAGTCGGAGACCCGACTCCCGCTTCTGGAACACTTTGAAGAAAGCCTACGACTGAGCGCCAGGCTCTGTTCCCTCGGCCGCATTCTGCTCTTCCAGCTGACGCTGGAACTCTTCTTGCCGCTTCCGGCGAACTTCCGCCCGCTTCTGCGCCTTTTCGTTCAGCTCCTGCTCCGCGCCCAGCAGCTCCAGAAACGCCGTCTCCGCGGCATCCCCCTGACGCTGGCCCGTACGCACGATCCGCGTGTAGCCACCGTTCCGCTGTGCGTACCGCGGGGCCACCGTGGCAAATAAGCGGTCCACCGACTCCGGCGTCATCATGTACGCCAAAGCCTGCCGCCGCGCATGCACGCTGCCGTTCTTGCCCAGCGTGATCATCTTTTCCACCAGCGGCCGTGCGGCTTTCGCCTTGGTCACGGTGGTGTGGATCCGATCGTTCAGAATGGCGCTGGTCACCAGATTGCGAAGCAGCGCCCTTCTGTGACTTGTGTTTCTGCCTAACTTAAATCCACCTACGCGATGGCGCATACTTCGTCTCCTTCGGTCCAGGCGCTGCCTGTCGACCGGTGTGCTTCACAAAAGCGAAGCGGTTAGGAAACGCAGCGGACTGCTCATCCGCCGCGTTTCGAGCCCTTGTTAGAACGTCTCTTGTTCGGGGGCGAGATCCAGGTCGACATCCTCGTCCTCGTCCTCATCCTCATCGTCATCGAACGCCGCATAGCTCTGCGCCAACGCCTGCGCCGGCAGCACCGAGGTCGGTCCCGGAACCGGGTTGCCCTGCTCGTCGATCTTCATGCCGAGCGAGAGACCCATCTGCGCCAGGATTTCCTTGATCTCGTTCAGGCTCTTGCGGCCAAAGTTCTTCGTCTTCAGCATCTCGGCTTCGGTCTTCTGGATCAGCTCACCGATGGTCGCGATGTTGGCATTCTTCAGGCAGTTGTAGCTGCGCACCGAAAGCTCGAGTTCCTCCACCGAACGGTTGAGATTCTCGTTCCGGATCCCCGGCCCATCATGGTCCGCATGCGCACCCGACTCCATCTCCTCCTCGAAGTTGATGAAGATCGTCATGTGATCCTTCAGCAGCTTCGCCGAAAGGCCCAACGCGTCGGCTGGCTGTACGGTGCCGTTGGTCCAGATCTCCAGCGTCAGCTTGTCGTAGTCAGTGATCTGACCAAGACGTGCCGCCTCAACGATGAAATTCACCTTGCGCACCGGCGAATGGACCGAGTCGATCGGGATGAAGCCGAGACCCAGGTCGCCGTCGAAGTTCTTGTCGGCCGAAACATAGCCGCGGCCACGCTTCAACCGCATTTCCATGTCGATCCGGCCGCCCTCGGAGACCGTGCAGATGTACACCTCAGGATCAAGGATCTCGACGTCACCGTCGGCCTCAATCATGCCGGAGGTCACCACGCCGGGCTGATCGACATGCAGATACAGCGCCTTCGGGCCATCGCCGTGCAGCTTGAACGGGATCTGCTTCAGGTTGAGGATGATGTCGGTCGCATCCTCCACCACACCGGTGATCGACTGGAACTCGTGCAGCACGCCCTCGATCTTGACCGCCGTAACAGCCGCGCCTTCAATCGAGCTCAACAGCGTACGCCGCAGCGCATTGCCGATGGTCGTACCGAAGCCGCGCTCAAACGGCTGCGCGGAAAATTTGCCGTAGGTGTTGGTCAGGGACTCCTGGTCGACGGCCAGGCGCTTGGGCTTCTGGAAACCTCTCCAAAGCATGGGTGGGTCCTTTCTTCGTCACCGCGCGAAGCACTCTGCACGGCTAACGGTACTGCGGTTGTTCTTTCAATGGTGAAGCGGGAAAACAGGGCAAGGCGGCAAGCCTCCAACCCTCCTGATTGGACGACCCAGCGACCCAAAACGAATCACCGGAACCCAACGGGAGGCTGAAGGCCAGCCGCCAAAACCTTACTTCGAGTACAGTTCGACGATCTGCTGCTCATTCACCGGCAGCTGGATATCTTCCCGCTGCGGCAGAGCGATAATCTTGCCCGTCAACCCGTCCGGGTTCGCATCGATCCAGCGCACACGCGTCTGGCCCGAGATGAAGTCCTTCGCGGTCGCCAGAATGGTCATCTCCTTGGCCCTGTCGCGGATCGCAACCACATCGCCCACCTTGCACTGATAGCTCGGGATGTTGACCTTGCGACCGTTCACCGACACATGGCCGTGCCGCACAATCTGCCGCGCCTGGCGCCGCGAAAGCGCAAAGCCAAGACGGTACGCCACGTTGTCCAGGCGAGTCTCAAGCTGCTGCAGCAGCAGGTCGCCAGTCACGCCGGTACGGTTCGCCGCGTTCTCGTAGTACGCACGGAACTGGGTCTCCAGCGTGAAGTAGATGCGCTTGGCCTTCTGCTTCTCACGAAGCTGCAAGCCGTAGCCAACCACCTTCTTCTGCTTCTTGGACTGTCCATGCTGTCCCGGGGGGAAGTTCCGCTTCTCCACCGGGCACTTGTCCGTAAAGCACTTGGGTCCCTTAAGGAACAACTTGACGCCATCGCGCCGGCACATGCGGCAAACGGGTCCTGTATAACGAGCCATTTCTCTTCTCCAAACTTCGGTTGTCGATCGCTTTACAGGCGGCTACGCCCTTCGTCACGATCCGGATCTAAACCATACTTCCGCATGTTGCGGTCCGCGATCTTCTTGCTATCGCCGAGAGACCAATTGAAGAACCAAGCTGCCACTATGGCAACCAAGCCAGTCAGCAGGTCGCGGAAGCCGCCTCGCCTATAGTCGAACCAGAGGATACCGGCGACGATCGCGAAGCTCAACAAGCGAAGGCTCAATCTCACATAGCTACCATGGAAAGCCTGTGACATTGAGCCCTCCGCAAATCACACGCGGCGGCGTTTCGGCGGACGGCAGCCGTTGTGCGGCATCGGCGTCACGTCACGGATCGAGCGAACCTCAACCCCAGCCGCAGCCAGCGCACGAATCGCGCTCTCACGACCGGACCCAGGCCCCGAAACCCGCACGTCCACCGAACGCAGACCGTGATCCCGAGCAGCATTGGCAGCGTTCACCGCAGCCTGCTGCGCCGCAAAGGGAGTTCCCTTACGCGAGCCGCGGAAGCCGAGGGATCCAGACGACTTCCAGGACAACGTGTTGCCCTGCTGGTCGGTGATCGTCACGATGGTGTTGTTAAAGCTCGCCTGGATAAACACCAGACCAAATGGAACATTTTTCCGTTCCCGCTTCTTAAACTTCTTACCCTTGCCGGCCTTGTTGCCGGCGGTCTTCTGTGCAGTCTTCGCCATGGCTTACTTGGTCGCTTTCTTCTTGCCGGCAACGGTGCCCTTGCGCGGGCCCTTCCGGGTACGGGCGTTCGTGTGGGTGCGCTGGCCGCGAACCGGCAGGTTGCGGCGGTGGCGCAGGCCACGGAAGCTCTGGATTTCAATCAGGCGCTTGATGTTGAGCGAAACTTCCTTGCGGAGATCGCCCTCGATGCCGCCTTCCTGCTCAATGACCTGGCGGATCTTGTTCAACTGATCCTCATCCAGCGTCGCGAGCTTGACATAAGGGTCAATGCCCGCCTTCGCAAGAATCGACAGCGCACGGGGGTTCCCGATGCCGTAGATATACGTCAGGGCGATACGAGTCTGCTTGTTTCCAGGCAGGTCGACGCCGGCAATACGAGCCATAAGGCTACCTTTCGTTGGGGCTCACACGACCTCTGTCGTGAAGCGGGATTGATCGTGGAGCGGCTGACCTGAACCACCAGCCGTGGCTGATGGCTCCTGCCTCCTCCGGGTTCATCGCACGCCTTGACTTCGGCGAACTCGCCCGGTGGGGCCGCGTAGAAACAGGGGCTAGGAATGAGGGGGGCAGGGACGAAGACAACCGGCGCGGAGCGCAGGAACTCACCCCTACTCCCTGCTCCCTCCCCCTTATCCCTGCCGTTGCTTATGCTTTGCGCTCGCCGAGCAGATCACCCGCACAACACCCTTGCGGTGAATCACCTTGCACTTGTCGCAAATCGGCTTTACTGATGCACGAACCTTCATCTCGATACTCCAGTTACTGGTTGTTGGTTCCTGGTTGCTCGTTGGGGTCCTGAACCAGCAACCAAGCACTAGCAACCTTATTTGTAGCGGTACACAATCCGTCCACGGTTCAGGTCATACGGGCTGAGCTCGATGGCCACGCGGTCTCCGGTGAGAATGCGGATGAAGTTCTTGCGCATACGGCCGGAAACATGCGCCAGCACCTGGTGCTTGTTCTCCAATTCCACCTTGAACAGCGCATTGGGCAGGATCTCCACGACCGTTGCCATGACCTCAATTGCATCTTCCTTCGACAAACGCTCTCCTTCAGGACCCAGGCTTTGGCCTGAACCCTTCTGATATACAGCCAAACCACCTGATCGCGGGCTTCTGATGTCTCCGCCCCGGAAATACCGAAACCGGGCGCACGGAGCCTGCGGAAGGATCACGCACCAAATGCAAGTCTACCGCATGCGGCCGCTAATGGGAAGCGTCCTGAACGCTGAAGCTCTTCCTGCAGCCGGCGGTATCGTCTTCCCATGCAGACCCGCGTCTCCAGCAAAGGTCAAATCGTTCTGCCCAAGGAAGTTCGACGGGAGCTCGGCATCCAAATGGGCGACGCACTCCAAACTACCGTCGATCCCGATCACGCCCACGTCATTCTCACGCCGGAGCGCAGGACAAAGCCTGCCGCGGTGATCATTGACGACCCGGTAACCGGGTGGCCGGTTCTCACCTTTCAAAACGTCGATCCAGATCACCCGATCCCAGTTCTCACCAGCCGTTACGTAGAGGAAATCCTCGCGAAGTTCGCATGACCTACCTCCTGGATCTGAACGCCCTCATCGCGCTCTCCCTCTTGCGACACCAGTTCCATCAGCGCGTAAACACTTGGCTCAGGTCTATGGACACGCCCGCAGTCGCAACCTGTTCCGTCCCCGAACTGGGCCTGATCCGCGTCCTTTCGCAACCCGGTACCTACACTGTCGAGGTTTCGCAAGCGCGCGATCTCTTGCTGCACCTCCGGACAAGGCAGGATCTTGCCCACACCTTCCTGCCCGACGCCAACGACATCTCCCGCCTCCCCGCCTGGGTTACCGGCCCAAAACAGGTCACCGACGGCCACCTCCTGCAGCTCGCCGCAACGCACAAAGCTCTCCTGGCCACCCTCGACCAGCGCATCCCCGGCGCCTTCTTCATCCCACCCCTGCCATCATCCAGCCAGCCGTAGTCCCTCCTCCACGCTGTAGGTTCCGGGCTGCAGGCGCGCATCGCCCGCGGGAGGCGTCGCATTCAGTGCTTTGCCACATCCGCGGTCGTCGTCATCGCGAACAGCCACTGCCCGTCCCGTCGTACAAACGTGTCCGTGTTCAGCACATCCGGCACACTGGGATGCCCGAAACACGTGACTTCCTGATGAATGGTGTAGATCAGCACCGCCGCATCCACTCCGGTCCGCAGCAATCTCGGGTCTCCCAGCGTGTAGCTCGCCAACCTGCAGGACCCGCCCAGGTCTCGCAGCACAGACTCGCGCGTCCCCACGCCCCCCGGACTCACATACAAAAAACCCAGGATCAAGCAGCGCTCCCACCGCCTTCATGTCCTGCCTCTGCCAATCCGTCATAAACTGCTGCACCTTCGCGAACAACGCCCCCTGTAAGGCGTCCTCCGCTTGTGCCCGGCAACGCGGCGCCAGGATCAGCAACAGCAGCAAACATCCCAATCTGCGCATACCGGATACCGTAGCGCACACCATGCACATCGGCCATCCGCTGTGGCCGATCGCCGTCACCGGGCGCAAAGCAGGGGAACAACCCCAGCCAGCGTCGCTAGTGCAACACCACATGCAGCGTATTCGGCAGCATCCCATGCCGCTCGCCAACAATGCCTGCGTCCGCCCGAAGAAACCCGCTACCGCTTCGCCCGCACCGGGTCCGGCCGCAACAGAAACGGCACCCACCAGCACCGCACTTCCCGCCCCACTGCCGTATGCTGAGGAGACTACCCCACAGCACTTAAAGGACCTCCATGAGCCCCAAGCGCGCCCTCGTCGCAGTGTCCGCAGCCCTCACCCTCCTAGCGTCCGCTCCCCTTCAGGCCCAGCAGCCCAACCTCGCCGTGCAGTACAAGCCCACCGCCGACCGGCTCATCGCCGCCGCCCTCGCCGACACCGACGGCTACGCCCGCCTCGCCTTCCTCACCGATCACATCGGCAAGCGTCTCTCCGGCTCCGCACCCCTCACCCGGGCCACCGCCTGGGCCGCGGAGGCCATGCGGGACGCCGGCCTCCAAAACGTCACCATGCAGCCCGTCATGGTCCCCCATTGGGTTCGCGGCGCCGAGTCGGCCTCCATCACCGCCCCGGTCACCAAGCCCCTCCATATGCTCGGCCTCGGCATGAGCGTCGGCACACCCCCCGGCGGCATCACCGCGCCGGTTGTCGTCGTCCCCGACTTCGCCGCGCTGGCAAGACTCGGCCACGACGCCGTCCAGGGAAAAATCGTCGTCTTCAACGCCCCATACAAGGGCTACGGCCAGACCGTCATGTACCGCACTGCGGGCCCATCCCGCGCCGCCGCGCTCGGCGCCGTCGCCGTCCTCGTCCGCTCCATCACCCCGCTGGCGATGCAAACGCCCCACACCGGCACCACCGTCTACGATCCCAAACAGCCCAAGATCCCTGCCGCCGCCATCTCCATCGAAGACGCGCTCCTCCTCGACCGCCTCGCCGGGCAGAACGCGAAAGGCGGCCCGATCACCGTTCACCTTGAAATGGCCGCCCAGCAACTCCCCGACGCCCCGAGCTTCAACGTCTACGGCGACCTCCCCGGCTCCGAGCACCCCGAACAGATCGTTGACGTCGGCGGCCACATCGACTCCTGGGACGTCGGTCAGGGCGCCCAGGATGATGGCTCAGGCATCACCGCCGCCCTCGCCGCCGTCAACCTCATCCACAAGCTGGATCTCCACCCCAAACGCACAATCCGCGTCGTCTTCTGGGTTAATGAAGAAAACGGCGGTGCCGGCGGCAAAGCTTATCTCGCCAGCCTCGGCGAAGGGGTCAAAAACCACGTCGCCGCCATCGAAATGGACGGCGGCGCAGAGCAGCCCACCGGCTACGGCTACGGCGCCAGCGGTTTCAGCTTCCGCGCCACGCCGAACGGACCCCCACCCCAACCGAAGCTCACCCAGGCCGAACAACACTCGTTGGCCCAGCTTCAGCGAATCGCCAGCCTGCTGGGCTCCATCGGCGCCACTACCGTCAAAGCCGGCGGCGGGGGTTCCGACATCTCCCCCCTCATGAATGCAGGCGTCCCCGGCCTCGGCGAGATGACCACCGGAGCCCACTACTTCGACTGGCACCACACCGAAGCCGACACCCTCGACAAGGTCGACCCGCAAGACTTCCGCAAAAATGTCGCCTCGCTCGCGGTGATGACCTACATCCTCGCCGACATGCCGGACCGACTGGCTGGACATTCCGGAGCAGGCGAGGAGTAGCCGTCGCGCGCGGAGCCCGGGTTCGAAAGATCCCTCTCGAACCCGGACACCCGGAACATGCCGCCCTCGGCTACCACCTCGTTATTTCGTGTCCCCGGTCGAAGCCTTGGCGATCGTCACATCGTGCGCAGGTGCAGACGCTTGCGATTGGCTCTGGGTCGTAATCTGAGCCGCCGGCTGGCTTGAGGGCTGGGTTGCTGGCTGGCTGGCGGTCTGCGCTGCAGCCTGCGCTTGGGTCTGGGCCAACGCCGCACGTTGCCGCTCCAGTTCAGCGTTCTGTTGCGCCATCCGCTGCTTCTCCGCCTGCAGCCTTTTGTTCGCGGCATCCAGCCGCTGCGCCTCTTTCAGCAGCTGCTGATTCTTCCGGAGCACCGCGCGCTGGGCGGTCACGTCGCCCGTCAGCACATCGGTCTGGCTGGCAAGCGTATCGCGGAGCGAAGCGTAGGACCCGGACGGCGCCATGCCGGAGGTTGTGGAGTCCGCCTGGGCAGGAGCGCCCGTGGACTGAGCAAGAGCGGGAAAGGAAATCAACGAAGCGACGAGAACGGCACAGGTACGAGCGAAGGGCATGACTAACCTCAAAGTAAGCTTCAGTAAATAACGATTTTGGAAAGCGGGCGATTGCTGGAGCAGCATGTTCGACAGCTCAGGCGGAAGAGCAAAAAACCCACGCGAGCGACATCTGCTCTCGTTCCCGTGTTCCGCGTGCTTACGCTTCACAGCGACTCCGAAAGCATCATGGCAGGACGGACGGTAATTGCCACTTCCACTTTCGGCGGCCCTGGCATCACACGTTCGACGCGGGAGCCCGGCGCTGATTGCCCCGATAGACACATCAACCGGTAATCTCTTTGTTGTTACTCTCAGGTCTCGGAGCTCCTTCTGCGTCCCTTCCGGCCTCTCGGGCGCCCAAATCCGGGCAGATCGCGACGAAATAACGCAACCAAAGCGGTACAGCCAGACGCACCATTCCTTGCTAGCCTTGCTGTCATGCAGGTACTTCGCTCGGCTGCTCAGCCACTGCTGGCTCTCCTGGTGTTCCTGGTTCCGGCGCCCGTCATCGCCGGAAGGATGCACACCGTCACACTCGGCCCCGTACGCAAGGTTCCCTACACGCCCCCGGAAGCCACGGCGGACAGCAAGTCCGAAGAGGCGACCACGCTTCGCATCCGCCCCCTCATCGTTGACGACAAACCCCGCGAGTGGACCGTCGGCGATCTCCATGAGGTGACCGACCGCACCTTCGTCATCCGCCGCGCGTTCCGCATCAACGATTCCCTCCCCGGCGAGCCTTCGCGCTGGACGTGGCAGCCCGGCCCCTGGCTGCAGGTGGACCGCACCACCGGTCACATCACCCCGTTGCACCTGCCCAACTTCGACCCGCAGATCTCAGAGGTTGTCTGGTTCCGCGACTACGCCGCCTACTGCGGCCTGATCCCCACCCTCAAAGGCGGTGTGGTTGCTGTCGTCGCTCAGCTCGGCGGGCACAAGGCCGTTGCGCAGCACACGCTGGCTTCCTGGCCGCTGGAAAATCCCGCCCACCCGGTCTGCACCGCCGCCCAATGGGGGCGTACTCCCATGCGTGCCACACTCTCCCTCACGGGCGGCCAACCCCTTACGTTCGATGTGGCGGGCACCAGTTCGCTGATCGAGGAGGGAGAAGGCGAAGAAGAATAGAAGCGCTGCGGAAAACCTGCAGGGAATCTGCCCGGTACCGGTGCCTTGGCTGGCTCCCGCCCCGCACACACCTGTTGCCGAAGTAGTATCGTGGTCAAAGCACGGACAGTCGCGCTGGAATCACGCCCTCATTGCGTGGCGGCCAGGGTAGCGGCGGACCCGGCGGCAGATCCTCCATTAAAGGGAGCAAAACGGATTATGTGGAAACCGAATCAGGCTGGCAATCAGACGCCCTCAACCCCCGAACCCGCACGCCCGGGCGCAGCCGGCACTAACAGCACCACCACCTTCGACGCACCCCGGCCCACCGCGGCCGGCGCCCCAGGCGCCACCGCCACCGGTGAGCAGGCCACCATCGGCAAGAGCCTCGTCATCAAGGGCGAGCTCACCGGTTCGGAGTCCCTCTACATCGACGGCAAGGTCGAAGGTGCCATCACTCTCCCCGGCAACCGCGTTACCATCGGGCGCAACGGCCAGGTAGCTGCCAACATCTCCGCCCGCGAAATCGTCGTGCTCGGCAAGGTCCGCGGCAACTGCCAGGCCTCCGACCGCGTCGACATTCGCTCCGAAGGCTCGCTCACCGGCGACGTCATCGCCGCGCGCATCTCCATCGAAGACGGCGCCTTCTTCAAGGGCGGCATCGACATCCGCAAGCCCGGCGCCAACGAGCCCGCCAAGGCCGGCACCCCCGCCGCGGACACCAAGCCCGAGCCCGTGGGCGTGCCAAGCTAGGTCCACCGCCCCCCTACACCTCAAAGAGCCCCGGTCAACGCCGGGGCTCTTTTCTTCCCTTCCTTGCTGTCAGGTCCCGCAGCAAACTCCCTAAATCCTGATCCTTAAACCCTGTGCCCTGCCTGTCAAACCGCGGGCACGCTCCGGTTGGTCGCCCGCTTCATCTCGTTGATCTTGTTGAAGTGATACTGAAAGTAGAGCCCGCCCAGCACCAGCGTCCAGAACCCGCTCAACCGCAGCGCAATCCCTTCGCGCAGATTGAAGTGGTCCAGCAGCTCGCGGCGAAAGATGTACCGCGCCACCACCATCAGGATCAGGCTTACGCCCCCCAGCGTTCCGCCGTGGTTATGCACATTCGGTCCGCCGAACATGTTGTAGTTCATCGTGGACCACATCCCCGGGAGCTTGAACAGGTACAACACCGCAATGGCGATATACAGCAGAAACGCCGTGGAAGTCTTCTCAATCCGCTTCAGCCAGCTGGCCTCCACAATGTCCCACACCACAAAGAACAAACCGCCCGTCACCATTCCCAGCAGCAGCGCGCCCCACCAGGGAAAATCCGGCGGATCGGGATACAGCACCCTCGGCCCGGTTACCTCGGGGGCAGGCATGGGAGGCATTGTCACCAACGGGAACAGATGCAGCACCGGCACCCACTCGAACGAGCCCTCCGCCTGCACCATATCCGCCATGCCGATATTCCCCGAGGCGATGTACTGCCGGATCTCGGCATCGGTGTACGGTCCGAAAGTTTGCCCGCTCCGTGCGACGCGGTAGGTCATAAGCAATCCGCCTCCCGGCCAGCCGGCAGGCCTCTATTCAGTCTAGGTACGAGATTGCAGCGCGTTCGGTTCAACGGCTCTCTGGCTCACAGCATAACGCCTGTTCCCCCCGCCGGCACCGGTCAGTTTCCCTCGCCGCCCACTTGAATCAACAGACCCTCACCCGGCTCCAAGGTAACCGGCCCGTTCACGCGCCCACCCTCGCCATCCATCAGCGTCGTCAGCACAATCCGCCCTCGCGGCGAGTGGGCCGTCGCCGGCGCATCACCAAGGTTGAGCAGGATCTGGAATCTCTCCCCGGCACCCTCGCTCCCCGCAACCATCTCCCGGCAGAACCGCAGGACAGTCCCCTCCGTGGTCACATCCGAGAGGGGGCCACCTTGCAGGGCCGGGTGCTGCCGCCGCAGCGCCAACAGGCGACGGTACAGGTTCAGCATCGACCGCTCCTGCCCGCTCTGAACTTTAGCGTTGATCGTCGGCCAGTCCCCCTGTAGCGGCAGCCACGGGGTCGCCTCGGGCGAGGTGAAGCCCGCATGCGGAGCGTCCACCCAGAGCATCGGCGACCGTTCCGGATCGCGCCCGCGTCCCTTGCCCGGCTCGTTCTTCTCCGCCGGGTCCTGCACCTGGTCCGGCGCGATCGGCACGTCCTCCATCCCCAGTTCGTCGCCGTAGTACAGGGTCGGCGTCCCCCGCAGCGTCAGCAGCAGCATCGCGGCCGCCCTTGCCTGTCCCGCGCCGACCCGCGAAGCCAGCCGCGGCTGATCGTGGTTGCCGAGCACATAGTTCGGCCACGCGCCGGCAGGCAGTAACAGCTCGTACGACTGGATGATCTCGGCAATGGCGGACGCGCTCCATTCCGTCTGGATCAGATGGAAGTTGAACGGCAGATTTGCCCCGCGCAGCTCTGGAATCTCCGGCGACGTCCCCTCCGTTCCCCCCTTCTGGGATTCGCGCCCAAAGTAGTACCGCACCAGCTCCGGCAGGGGCAGGTAGATCTCCCCGATCAACACCCGGTTCGAGACCGCCATGGGCGCCAGCGTCTCCGGATCCAACAGTCCCGCGCTCTGGGCATCGCCGGGCAGCGTAGGCCCGTAGCTGTCCATCAGCGCACGCATCGCCGCCACAATGCGGTGGGTACCCGGCTGGTCGGCGTTGTACAGCGGCAGTGTCTTGGCGTTGTCGTGCATGCCCGAGCTGTACTCCAGGTTCACCGGGTTATCGCGGAAGTGTTCATCCTTGATCAGCAACCAGAGCACATCCATCCGAAAGCCATCCACGCCCTTGTCCAGCCAGAAGCGCATGGCTTCGTAGATCGCGGCACGTACCTCCGGATTGCGCCAGTTCAGGTCAGGCTGCGCGCTGAGGAAGGAGTGCAGGTAAAACTGCTGCGTTTTCTCGTCCCAAGCCCAACTCGGTCCGCCAAAGTGCGAGGTCCAGTTGTTCGGGTAGCGCTCCCGGGCAAGTCGCCGGTCCTTAGGTCCGTTTGGCTCCGCAGGATCCCGCCACAGGTACCAGTCGCGCTTGGGGTCCGACCGCGAAGAGCGCGACTGAAGGAACCAGGGATGCTGATCGGAGCTGTGATTCGGCACAAAGTCCAAAATGACCCGCAGCCCCCTCCCGTGCGCCGCGGCCAGCAGCGAGTCGAAGTCCTGCATCGTCCCAAAGAGCGGATCCACGCCGGTGTAATCGGAAACGTCATAGCCGAAATCTGCCATCGGCGACGGGTAGATCGGCGAAATCCAGATTGCCTCAACGCCCAGCGCCACAAGGTACTCCAGCCGCGCCGTAATGCCGTTCAGGTCGCCCACACCGTCCCCGTTGCTGTCCTGAAACGACCGTGGATAGATCTGGTAAATGACTCCGGTCTGCCACCACTGCGCACCGGCGAACTCGCTATCGGCCATGCGCGCTAGGATGCAAGCGGCGTAGCATGGGGTTATGACATCGAAAGACGCCGGTGAACATGCTCAATCCGTCAGCGGCGAACTGCAGGAGCTGCTCGCGGAAGCAGAACGCGCCCATGGTCATCTTTGCGCGGGCCAGGTCCTGGGCGTGCGCATGGCTCAACTCGCTTTGCGCCGTCTCGGCATCTATGAGCCCCGCCGCAAGTTCCTCGACAACGGCGAGCTCAACCCCGACCGCAAGCGTCCCGTCGTCTTCGTTGAGATTGATCGCTGTGCCACGGATGCGATCGCCGTCGTCACCGGCGCGCGCGTCGGCAAGCGGGCGCTGAAGCTCCGCGACTGGGGCAAGATGGCCGCCACCTTCGTCGATCTCGACGCAAAACTCGGCCCCGATCTCTACAAAGGCCTCAGAGTCACAGCGCTCGAAACCTCGAAGGACCGCGCCCGCGAGCTCTTCCCCGACCTCCCCAGGAACGAGCAGCAGATGCGTGCCTACCGCGAGCTCTACGACGACCAACTTTTCACCGAACAATGGGTCCAGGTTCCGCTCGGCCCCAGCGACTTTCCCGGCTACAAAGGCGACCACACCCTCTGCGCCCAATGCGGCGAGGGCATCAACTTCGACCGCTTTGAAGACCGCAACGGCCAACGCCTCTGCCTCCCCTGCGCCCACCCCGGAGACCTCTACTACCAACCGCTCCAAAGCGCCTAGTCCTCCGACTGTCGCTGTTCCGTGCGCCCTCGCGATTGCTTTCGCCTCCCTGTTGTCACTCCAGAAGTGAAGCTGCCGTTGAATCCTGCGTGGCGCTTGCAGCTGCCTTCGCCTTTCCTGTTCGCATCCCCGCAGGGAATCTGCTTCTGCTGTTGCCTTCGCCTTTGTTGTCGTATTTCCAGAGCGAATCTGCGGTTGCCGTTGCCGTTGCCTTTCTTGTTGTCGATTCCCGCAAGGAATCTGCGGTTGCCGTTGCCTTTGCCTTTCTTGTTGTCATTCCCGCAAGGGAATTTGCAGTTGCCGTTGCCTTTGCCTTTCTTGTTGTCATTCCCGGAGGGAATCTGCGGCTGCCTTTGCCCTTCTTATCGTCATTCCCGCACCGAATCTTCTGTTACCAACGTTCACACCGCCTCGAAGTACGACACAACAAAAGAGCCCACCTCCGGATCACCGGAAATGGGCTCCTTTCGACTTACCCAATGGACTACCGCCGCCATCCATCCCGGTCATAGCGACGGTCAAAGTCGCGGTGCTCCCAGTACTCATGCGCCCGCCACTCCTCATAGCGCCGGCGATCCCATCCATACGCCGGAGCAGCGTAGCCGTAGACCGGGTACGCAGGAGCCACATAGCCATAAGCATAGGGCCGGTACACGGGCCGTGGAACCGGCGCATAGTACCGGGGTCCGCCCACCGTCACACCGAACGCCACCTGGGCCTTCGCCGCCGGTGCCGCTGCCGTCAACGCCGCGCCTGCCACCAGCAATCCACCCAGCACCTTCGCTCTGCCGCCTGTAAGCTTCGCAAACACATCGGATAGCTTCATGATCCTGCCTCCTGCGGGCCTCCTGAGAATCTGCCGCGCATTGGAGTAAACGCACTCGTACAAATCGTGTTGCGCGCAACCTTCTGCAGCGGTGTGGGTTGCGAGGCAATTCGCAGCTGGCAGTTGGCAATCGGCATCAACGCAAGCTAAGTGGCTTGCAATCAGATTGAGAGTAGCGCGTTACCGCCTGCTCGTTCGCTGGCTCCCTTGCTCACTGACCCGCCGACTTGCTGATCCGCCGACTTGGTGATCCGCCGACCCACGAAGTTGCCAACC
>CAXUNH010000039.1:0-24563 GCA_964252405.1 uncultured Acidobacteriaceae bacterium
GGCGCTCGATGGGAGCCGGGGACTGCTGCCGGGCAGTCGCCCCGGTCCATCCCCAGCCCGTCCCCGCGCACACGCCCCCCAGCATGCCCGCGACGACAAAGGAGCGGACCCTCCGGAAGACTCGGGTTGGAACGCGGCACTTCATCTCTCTCCGTCCCCTGCTTACCTGGTCGCCGCTTCAGTCTGCAGTTCTCTCAGGTAGCTGGGTATTGCAGATCCTTGTGAGGGATCATCATACCGAAGCGTTAGATTTCGCCCTCCGGTCAGCTTTGTGGTGCAGGATCCGAGCCCGATTCGTCCAGAAGATCCATCTGTTGCAGAGCCTGCGCGTTGTTATCGTAGATCTTCAAATCGTTTACCGTAGGGGACGCAACAGGGCCCGCGCCGTGGTGCGTCAGCAACGTGGCGGTCGTTCCTCCGCCCAGCAGCACGGCTACAGCCAGTGCCCCGGCCAGAGCAGGCCGCAGCGCCCGTCCGGTGCTGAACTGCAGAAAGCTGGACATCCGCTCCCACAGCCCCTCCGGCGCAGCTGCCTGCGCTTCTCGCAGGCGGGCATGCAGCCGCGCATCGAAGTACGCTGAAGGCTCAGGTGCGGTCCACTCATCCATCAGCGCCCATGTGGCGCGCAGGTCGTTCCACTCCTGACGGCAGCCCTCGCACACAGCGAGATGCGCCGAAAGGTCCGGCGTTGCGGCCGGACCGTCCTGCAGAAGTGCGGGGAGGAAGGTGCGGCAGGTCGTGCAATCGATCTTCTTCATACTGGCCCCCTCTGTATGGCGGCTCTCCTTGTTGAGGTGTCTTGTTGTTCACGGCTCCGTGCACTTCCCGCATTCAATGAGGAAGGCACACCTGTTGTGCGGTCTGGCCTCCGGCGGTTCACGGCTACACGAACTCCTTCAGCTTTTCCCGGAGCGTCTGGTACGCCCGGAAAAGCAATGATTTTGTGGCGGACTCCGATAGTTTGAGCACCTCACCGATGCTCTTGTAGTCGAGGCCCTCATACTTGTGCATCAGCACCGCCATCCTTTGCCGCTCCGGCAGCGCCATCACGTGCTGCCGGATGGCGTTCATGCGCTCCCGCCGAAGCATCTGCGCCTCCACGGTGGGCGTACTGTCGGCCACATCCGGCGTGGTGCCCGTCTCCGGATCGGGCTCGTCCAGTTGGACGGTCTGCGCCGTGCGCTCATTTCGGGTATCCCGGGCATGATTCACGCCCAGGTTGGTCGCGATCCGGTACAGCCAGGTGCTGAAGCGCGCTTCCGCCCGGTACGTCTCCCGCGAGCGGTACACCCGAAGGAAAACCTCCTGGGCAAGCTCCTCGGCTACCGCCTGGTTGTGCACCATCCGGAACATGAAGTGGATGATCGGCTTACGATACTTTGCCAGCAGAATGTCGAAGGCCGCCATGTTGCCGGCCTTCAGCTCCAGCATGACTTCGGCGTCTGAGAGGCTCGCCGCCTCGCCGCGAGCCATCGCTGCCGCCCGTCGCTGCGCCCCTTCCGGGGTCAGGTCGACGTCCGGGGCGGGGCGGTCAGCGGAAGCGTAGGAGACCTCGCCGCCAAACAATCCGGGATGGAGCGCCAGGGTGCCCATACTGTCCTCAACCCGCGTCTGGGCAGGAGGTTGCGCGGGCTCACGCAAATCTTGCTCAGCGGGCCGAGCGGAGGGCCCGGGAGCAGTCGGGTCAAGGTCCATCAGGGCGATATTGTACCCGGAAGACCCTATGCTCATCCTGAAGACCCCACCGACTGGCCCCTCGCCCAGGCCGCGCCTGAAAGGTAGGCTCAAAAACACCTCCGGCCAATGCTAAAATCATGGAGATCCCGCACGCGGCGTACCTCACGCCAGTGAAAGGTCAGGGCGCATAACTCAGCGGTAGAGTGCCACCTTCACACGGTGGAAGTCGTAGGTTCGAATCCTGCTGTGCCCACCATCTCTGTGAGTCCTGGCGATCTCCAATCTCCGATCGGCGTAACAGAGGACCGGCTTTGGCATTGGCGCGGTTCGCCGAGTACCTACTGTCCTTGCTGCTTCATCGACGCTTGCATCGGGCCGTATCCTTGTTCTCGAAAGCTTAGGGTACTTTCGGCGCCGTGAGGTGTTGAACGAGCACTTTGCGCACGCGGCACCCGCACGGCGCGCCATTCCATCGCTTATGTAACCTGCGCCTCCGCATCAGCCGTAAGGATCTTCAAAACTTCAACGCTATCCTGCAAATCCCAACAGCGCGCTCTTCAAGGTCGCACTCGCAGCGGTGGCATACGCAGTCGGAGAGAAAGCGAGCCGACACATAGCGAGCCCTCCATCGTGCCTTAACAAGCTTTGTGCGTCTTTACTGCACAGCCCCAAGCCTTGCCCATCATGACTCGGTGGCAAAACTTCGCTGTGCTTGCGCTCTGTCCTTCGCGAGCTTCTGAAAACACCAGGAAAACGGCGGCGCTCATGGGCTATCGTAGATCCTCAGCGGCGTCCGGCCGATTACGCAGGGGAAACCTTATCCGGAGGCATGCTCACGGTCATGGAAGTCTGCCTTTCTGAAGTATCGTCGCGGCGAGCATCCCATCTCTCGCTTGAATGCAAATCCAAAGGCACTTTCGGACTCGTAACCGAGTGAAAGCGCAATGGACGCAACTGGCTCAGAGGAAGTGGCCAGTCGGTCTGCTGCTAGCAGCATGCGCCAGCGGGCAAGGTATGCCATCACCGAAGTCCCTGCCTTTTCCTTAAAGCGTTCGGCAAATGCGGATCGTGACATGCGCGCGCGTTGGGCCAATTCACGTACAGTCCACCGATGTCCCGGACGTTGGTGCATCGCGGTGATAGCGGCACCTAACTGCGGGTTAGCGAGCGCGGACAGCCAACCGGCTTGAGGGCTCAACCCTCCTGTCGCGTGCAAACGAAGGACCTCAAGCAACATCAACTGCGCCAGGTATTCCCCCTGGAGCACACTGCCCGGCTGCGGGTCGCGAAGCACCGCCATCATGCGCTGCAAGCACCACTGCAAAGCGGTGCAATCAACCGAGTTGTCCAGATGGAGCAACGGTGGAAGCACTTCGAGTAAGACATTGGAGTGCTCGCTCGCAAACGTGAAGAGCGCACTGAGCAAAAGGCACTCTCCACCATCCTGCCATGTGACCACACCACCTTGTGGCCAATGCGCAATCGCCGATGAGAGTGGGACAGCAGGCACGCTAAGATGACTGGCGATGCAAAAGCCCGGTGCTTTCGGAAAGACGGCAAAGTCCCCAGCATTGAGACGGATAGGGGCAGGAGCCCCATCCACGGTGATCCAACATGTCCCCGAGGCCAGCGCGAGGCACATAAAGCTGTCAGACTGTTCCAGCCGAAAAGCCCAATCACGGCCCGCATCGAGTCCAACGGACTTGAAGGCATGTGGCTTCAACAGAGAGAGAACATCCGACAACGGGTCCATCACTGCCCTGGACGATCTCGATACAAATCCGGTGTTCATGGCATAGATCATACGCCGAAATTGCCCTAGCCTCGACACAGAGGTCATTGTTGAGTGCGCGTCGTCGTACCGGCGCAACAAGACTGACCCGGCTCGCAGTCGCGAAAGAACTCGTTGCGACCGGGCACGAGGTGACCGGCTTAACCCGTAACGAGAGCGGAGGGAACGTGGGAACCGAGACACTGTACGGAGTGCGGCTATCGGTGCTGTTCAGCCTGAGTGGCGCCGTTGCTCTGCCATGCTGGTTGCTCTTGCTCGTCGCTCCACGATGGCGTGTGAGCCAGCTCCTGGCGACCTTTGTCGCGCCGCTACTCATCGCAACCGCATACGTTCTGCTGTTGGTCTCGCACAAGACACCGCCCGGATCCGGGTTCGGCTCGCTCTCGCAGGTAAGCATCCTGTTCCAATCGCCCTTTGCACTGCTCGCAGGATGGATCCATTACACCGCCTTCGATCTCTTTACCGGCGCATGGCAGGCGCGCGACGCAAAGCGGGTGGGGATCTCGCAATGGCTCGTAGCACCCTGCCTCCTTCTAACACTCTTCTTCGGGCCGGCGGGGCTGGCTCTGTACCTTCTACTGAAACTCACGCTACGCCGTTCGTTCGGCGCCGCGGATGAAGTGATGTGATCCCAGGCGACGGACACACTCCTTTGCCTTGACACGTCGCGAAAACAAGGGCAAGAGCTCAAGTCGAGTTCCGTTGACAACCTCCCGGTTCCTCCAGGACCGGCCATGAACGTGATTCGCCGTCTGGTGCGTGAACCGATAACAAGGAAAGGAACCTATGCTGACAACGATTATGGGGTGGCTCGCGGCGTACCCGATCTTAGCGTATGGGGTATGGCTACAAGTCGGGTTGGCGCTCTCAGCTCTTGTAGCCATGCCCTTCGACAAGCGTAAGATCCTCGGCATCAATCCTTGGTTCAAACCGCTGAAGTTCGACCTATCGATCCTGATTGTGTTTGTGACGATGGCCGCGATCCTCACCGGCATCGAAGGCCATGCGACTGCCCGCAACTGGATTGCGGCCGCCATTTCGATCTCACTTTCAGCGGAGAATGTGCTCATCTCCCTCCAGGCTGCTCGCGGAACGCGCTCCCACATGAACAAGGACACACCACTCGACGCGCGGATTTGGGCAGCGATGGGTGTGGGATTGGGCGTTTTCGTGCTAGCCGCAGTCTCGCTTGTAATCCTCGCGTTCCTTGGCCATTTCATCTGGCCGCCAGCTGTGACGTGGGGGGTCCGCCTCGGATTGGTGTTGTTCCTTGCAGGCAGCGCGGAAGGACAGCCCATGGTGAACAATGGCGGTCATACGGTCGGCGCCCCGGACGGCGTTCCCGGGCTACCGTTCCTGAACTGGAGCAAAGCCTTTGGGGACTTGCGGGTTGCCCATTTCTTCGGCGTGCACTCGCTGCAGGCGTTCCCGCTCCTTGGCTTGCTTCTCACTCACACCCGTCTGAACGAAGGCCTGCAAATTGGCGGAGTCGTGGCAGGGACCGCCGTCTACACGACCGTCGTGTGGTTGATGTTTCGCCAGGCCATGGCAGGCAGACCGATACTCCGCGCGTAACAACAAACATTCTTCAAAGAAAGGCGTAGGCGCATGCGTGTTTTCGTAACGGGGGCCACAGGTCTGATTGGGTTTGCGGTCGTGAAAGAGCTCTTAGCGGCAGGGCACGAGGTCACTGGGCTTGTTCGATCCACCGCTTCCGCGAAAAAGCTGACGGAGGCCGGCGCGCGCCCTCTGCTCGGCACGATGGAGAATTTGGCCATCCTGCGCCAAGGAGCATCGGCCGCGGACGGTGTCGTCCACACCGCCTTCTACCATCAACTCTCACACATGCCGCTGACGACCCGTCTTCGCGTGCTGATGGGCGGAGCGCCTAAAGGCATCTTCGCGCGGTTTATGGAAGCCGGAGTTGACGCTGACCGTAAGGCGATCGTGGCCATGGGCGAAGCCTTGCAGGAGGGGAGTGCCTTCGTTGCGACCTTCGGCACCATGGGAATGAAACATGGGCAGCTCGCGACCGAGGATGAACCCTACAACCATGATCCCGCCGCAATCAACTTTCTGCGCGCCAGAACAGAGGACGTTCTGAAGAGCTTCGTCGCCCGCGGCGTCCGTACCTCCGCCATCAGGTTGGCGCCCGTTGTTCACGGACCAAAAGCCTTCGGCCTAATCTCCCTAACCCTTCCAACCGCGCGCAAGAAGAAGCAGTCCGCGTACGTCGGAGCCGGTGGGAACCGCTGGCCGGCGGTTCACTACCTGGATGCTGCTCGACTCTTCCGCCTGGCGCTGGAGAAAGGTCCTGCCGGAAGCACTTATCACGGAGTCGCCGAAGAAGGCATCCCCTTAAGGGAGATCGCAGAAGTGATCGGACGGCGCCTGAAAGTACCGGTGACATCCAAGCAGCCCGGCGAAGTTGCCAAGCACTTCGGCTTAGCTGCATCCTTCATCGGCATCGACAATCCCGCGTCCAGCAAGCTGACACAGGAGCGCCTCGGCTGGCTGCCGACGCACCAGAAGCTCCTCGCAGAACTCGAACAAAGCGATGTGCTCCATCTTTGAGACGGCAGGTGGGTGAACGATATCTGGCC
This sequence comes from uncultured Acidobacteriaceae bacterium, assembly GCA_964252405.1. GTDB lineage: Bacteria > Acidobacteriota > Terriglobia > Terriglobales > Acidobacteriaceae > Granulicella. The sequence goes on from CAXUNH010000039.1 coordinate 6,073, forward strand.
CGCAACGGAGAAATTGCGATGCATGATCAAGCTCACGAAGCTCCACGCAGGAGCGCACCTCACACGCAGAAGCGTCCGCTTCCAGCGTACTGCTGCAATGCAGGCTCTTGGATCGGCAAATGGCTGAAAGGCAGCGACTCTCGTCGGCGATGCCTTCAAAAGAGGACACAGCGATAGGAGCCGTCGAAATCGCAACTGCCCTTAGGGGGCTCGGTATTCTCGTCGTTCCGAGAGAGGTATTCCCAACCGGGGCTCAAGTCACACGGCAAGGTCGGCCCGAGGCGAATTGCCAAACATACGTGTGTACTCCCGGCTGAACTGTGACGCGCTCGCATAGCCGACGTGGTACGCGGTCTCACCTACAGTAGGGTGACTCGTCATGATGATCCTTCTTGCCTCCAGCAGACGGAGCTGCTTTTGGTACTGAACCGGAGACAGCGAAGTCACCGAGCGGAACTGGCGGTGGAAGGTGGCTATGCTCATGCCGGCAGCCTTTGCACGATCCTCGATGCGGATTGCCTTTCTAAAGTCCTCTCGTAACTGGCGGATGGCCTGAACCATTCGCCGTTCCTGACCACGAGCCATTGCGATGTTCATCGCCTGAGGTCCGTACTCACCACTCAGGAGCCAGTAGCTCATCTCCCGCAGAATACTGGGGTAGAGAAGCGGAATGGCGGCGGGCGTCTCCAGGAGCCGAACAGCACGCAAGATGCAGTCCAGCACTTGCCGGTTCAGGGTAATCCTCATAGCGCCGCGGACCGGCTCACTTGCGATCTGATCTTGTTTGCTGTTCAGCGCCTCCCCGATCTCCTGAAAAGCGGTTCGATCCAGTTCGATCGTAAGACCAAGAAAAGGCTCCCGGGGTGTAGCCAGCGGAATTGTGCAATGACAAGGAATCTCCACGGTCGTAAGCAGCGCTTGCCCTGCGCCGTAGTCGAAGCGCTGTTTTCCGACGACCGCCCACTTCAGTCCCTGCACGGAGATCCAGAGCGCCGACTTTGATATGCGGTGGATCGGCCTCAGAGTGCGATCGGATCTCAGTACAACGAGACCCTGCGCAGGTGTGTCGTAGTAGCCGTCAAGGGGTCGCACCGCCGTTTTGTCTGTGAAGGCACGTAAAGCGTCCGTAATTTCCCGCAGCAGTCGCTGTCGTTCCAGTTCGTCATGCGCCATGAAGCTCCCCGATCTTGATTGCCCTAGGCAAGTCTTTACGACGAACTCGCGTGCAAGAACAACGCACACTCCATCCTATGCGCAGTGCGTTACTTGTGTTGCCTGACGATATGACGTGTAGACCTCAGGGAGAGATTGAGAAGGTTTTCAGACCAACAAAGTCCAGGGCTTCCCATCCTGAGATCGGGAGCAACGTGCGCTGATGCGATACCGGCAATCGGTAACGGCCTACATCGGTAGACCGCTGGTCGGCAAAACCGTCGGTCCAACTCGTCTCGGGTTATCGTGCAGCAGGTCGCCATCGCGTCATTTGGGATGCACTCGGTTCAGTGAACAGCATTAGTCAGCATCTTTAACAAACCGGTACCAACCATCTTAGTATGGAAGGGAGCGAAAGCTGCCATCTCTGGCTACCTGCTCGAGTGGGCGAAGATGCACGCGCAGAGAAAAAGCGCACAAAACGACGCAACACGCTTTTCATCGACAGACCGCTTCGGCTTTGGTTCTCTTACTTTTGCCAACCGGGCCAATGCGCGTTTCCAGTCGCTACCGGTTGGAAACGTCCATTGGTCTGTTCTCGTCCGTTGAGAGCGCTCCGGGTGGTTGCTGCCGAAAGCCAACCCAGGAGAAGTGGGCACGCACTTCGTAGATCGCATCGTCACTAAATCTGAACCATCCCACCATCGACGAACAGTTCAGCGCCGTTCACATAGCTCGCATCATCTGAGGCGAGAAACATCACCACTCTTGCAATCTCGTCCGGCGTACCGGGGCGACCGAGAGGGATGTCCTTCGACAGTTCCGACAAAAGTCGCTCGGCATTGTCCCTGCCACCTGTCGCCCGCTCAATCGAAGGCGTATGTACTGGGCCGGGGCTGACGACGTTTACGCGTATTCGCCGCTCCCTGAGTTCGTTCGCCCACGTCCGCGCAAAGCTCCGCACCGCGGCTTTACTTGCGCTCAAGATACCGAAACCAGGTATTCCTTTTATCGTCCACATGGAAGCATTCAGAACAACGGCCGCTCCATCGGGCATCAACGGTAAAGCCTTCTGCATGCAGAAGAACACCCCTTTGACATTCGCGGAAAAGCCGGCTTCGAACTGACTTTCAGATACCTGTTCAAGCGTGAGGTGTTCAGCCGTCCCAGCATTCGCAAAAAGGATGTCCAGCCGGCCGGCTTGCTCTCTCACCGCCGTGAACAGTCGGTCGAGATCCTCCAGCTTGGAAACGTCGCCCTGGATGCCCACAGCGCCATGACCGATCTGCTCGATCGCCGTTGCGAGTTCTAAACGCCTCCGCCCTGTTACGAAAACCTTGGCTCCCTCCGTTGCGAGCAGTTTGGCTGTCGCCAGTCCGATGCCGCTCGTTCCGCCCGTAACCAACGCAATCTTGTTCTCAACTCTTCCCGACATACTTCGTCTCCTAAAAAGGCGATGGTTTTCCAACGTTCCAGTTGGATACTACATAGGATTCCAACCTTGCCGTTGGAGATTCAAATATCATCGGCGGATGGCCTGGGATACGCAGGAAACACGTCGTCGTCTTCAACAAGCAGCGTGCGCAGAGTTCACGGCACATGGTCCGGACGGTACGACCATGGCACGGATCGCAGCTCTCGCGGGAATCAACAAGGAGCGGCTCTACAACTACTTCGGGGACAAACGACAGCTCTTTGAAACGGTGCTGATCGAGGAACTGGAAGAGCTCGCCATCTCCCTAGGAATGAACGCTCCCGGCCTTGGGGATATTGGGGAATACACCGGCTGCATCTTCGACTACCATGCCGCGCACCCTCATCTGGTCCGGCTTTTGCTCTGGGAGGGTCTGGCCGAGGGTCCAGCGGTAAACGAGGCGGTCCGCAGGGCTCACTATCAACGCACGGTCGTGAGGTTCGCCCAAGCACAACGGGACGGCACACTGAGTGACGACCTTGATCCCGCCAAGCTGTTGTTTCTGCTGATTGGGCTGGCCGCATGGTGGTTTGCCGTACCCCAGCTGGCGCGCATGGTCACAGGCTCAGATGGAAGTGCTTCAAAGGAGCGACGCCTGCGCCGGGCTTGCGTGGTGAGAGCTGCCCGGCACCTTGCGTCTCCGCACCCGTAAGGAGCCCTGCCCGAGTCGTCGGGAGATGTCGGTCCTATCAACGCCGTGGTCGTTGGTCTAGGCAGAACACCTAGAATCTTCATTAGGTATAGCGGAAAGCCGAGCGCGAGCATGATCTTGACGACACTGGCCGAGCCGTTTGCGAAGGCTTCTGCGAAGGCGCCCAACGTGCCCGGGCCCAAATAGCAGCAGCGTTACGGCCCAGTAAAGGATCTCGTTGCTGCGTAGCGCCCAAAGCTGCTTTGGTCGCGTTTCAGAGGTGGTGAAGCGACTGGCACGTTGATCGGTTTAGGCACGTCTTTGCGGCGAACTCGCGTACTGGATCGACGCGGCACGTCATCCTATACGGAATGGCTGACTCGCGATCCCTTCGATGAACGGAACAACCCCAGGAAACCTCACTTCGGAAATGAGGCGTGCTGTGGGCCACAAAGTAGAAAGCCCCCGAGTGAAGGTCGCCTCAAGCAAGGCTTCCAGGTGAAGCTCTGCGGTATGGCTTACTTCGGAAACTTTCCCCACCGGGGCAGAGTTCCATGATGAAAGGTCAGTTCTGCCGGCTCTATGTAGCACATACTGTGTTTGGTGCAGCGCCTCGTCTTACAGTCCAGCTAAGAGGGCGACCAATACCCGCCCGCTGTCCTGGTCAGACGGCCAACCGGGTGTTCTACTCCAAGCTGCAGTGTACGGTCATTCGAGAGCGGACACCTGACCGACTGGACCACAATACGCGGCTCTTAATGCTGGGAACCAATAGCGAGGAAATCATGGTTCATGAAGACGAAAGGCTGCACCCCTCACGTGCAATTGAAACGCGGCTAGTTGTCAATGATCAGGTGCATTCATTGTTCATCGAGCCATGGACATCCCTGCTGGATCTCCTTCGCGAGACCTTGAAGCTTACCGGTAGCAAAAAGGGCTGCGACCATGGCCAGTGTGGCGCTTGCACCGTCCTGCTTGACGGTGTTCGCGTGAACAGCTGCCTTTGTCTCGCTGTCATGCATGATGGTGCGGAAGTGACGACCATAGAGGGTCTGGGTGGTGAGGGCAGCCTTTCTCCGATGCAGCAGGCCTTTGTCGATCATGACGGCTACCAGTGCGGCTACTGCACGCCGGGACAGATCTGTTCCGCGGTCGGCATGCTACGCGAGGGTCACGCAAAGACAGAGGCCGACATCCGCGAGCAACTGAGCGGTAACATTTGCCGTTGCGGTGCCTACCCGAACATCGTTGCGGCAGTGAAGCACGTGATGTCCGCGGCAGCTGCAAGCGGGGAAAGTACACAATGAACAACTTCGACTACCTTCGTGCTGCCGATCTAAGCGGAGCGTCACAGGCTGTAGCTGCCCGCGGGGGTGCCAAGTTCATCGCGGGCGGTACCAATCTTGTCGACTTGATGAAGTATGCGGTCGTGCATCCCACTGCGCTGGTCGACCTTAACCGCCTGGATCTGCACAGGATCTCCGACTTGCCGGACGGCGGTGTGCGCATCGGAGCTCTCGTGACCAACAGCGATCTCGCCTATCACCCAGTGATTTCAGCGCGCTACCCGGTCCTTTCCCGTGCCATCCTCGCCGGTGCCAGCCCGCAGTTACGTAATAAAGCGACAACGGGCGGCAATCTGTTGCAGCGCACGCGTTGCATGTACTTCTACGACACGGCTGTGCCCTGTAACAAGCGCGAACCCGGCACAGGCTGTCCGGCCAAAGCGGGTGCGAACCGTATCCTCGCTATTTTGGGTACCAGCGTTCAGTGCATTGCGACTCATCCCTCCGACATGTGTGTCGCCATGGCCGCGTTGGGTGCAGTGATTCAGGTGAGCAGCTCCTCCGGACAACGTAGCATTCCATTCGCAGACTTCCACCTTTTGCCGGGGGAACATCCGGAGATCGAAACTGTTCTCGCCGAAGACGAAGTCATTACGTCGGTGGACCTCCCCGCGATCGGCTTTGCCGGCAACTCCGCGTACATCAAAATTCGGGACCGGCAGTCGTATGCCTTCGCCCTGATCTCTGTGGCCGCCGGGTTACGCATCGAGGACGGCCTCATCGCCGATGCCGGCGTTGCTTTGGGCGGAGTCGCCCAGAAGCCATGGCGCAAGGCAGAACTCGAGCAGGAATTGCTCATCGGCAAACCCGCAAACCGCAACACCTGGCATGACTTTCAGGTGGCATTGCTCGCGGGCGCGCAGGGCTTCGGGGAGAACGACTTCAAACTCAAGCTCGCACCCGTCACGATTGTGCGCGCGTTGGAGCAGGCTGCCCATGAGGGGGACACGGTATGAATACGCATCTGATCGGCACGGACGTAAACCGGATTGACGGCCCCGCCAAGGTCTCGGGCGCCGCAAAGTATGCCGGCGAGTTCTTTGCGCCGGACATGCTCTACGCTGTTGTCGTTTCTGGATCCATCGCGCACGGCGAGATCACCGCGATCAGTGTGACTGACGCCATGGCCGTGCCCGGAGCCGTCAAAGTCTTCACCCACAAAGACCGCCCGCACCTTCCATGGTTCGACCGATCGTACCGGGACGAAGACGCACCCCAAGATGGAAGTCCACTGCGTCCTCTCTATGACGCCCGCATCCATCACAGCGGTCAACCCATCGCGCTTGCCGTTGCGGAAACCTTCGAAGCAGCGCGCTTGATGGCAACGCTGATCCATGTGGAATATAAGGCTCTAACGCACCAGACCGACATGGCGGTCGCGATTCAGGAAGCCGAAAGAGTTACCAAGACGAACCGGGAGGGCATTGAGGCTCCGCCGAAGGCTCGCGGTAACTCTGCCGAGGCCTACACTAGAGCAGCCATCAAGCTCAATAAGGAGTACCACTCCCCCACCGAGACGCACAATCCCTTGGAAATGTTCGCCACGACCGTGATTTACCACGCCGACGACACGCTTACTATCTACGACAAGACCCAAAGTGTGTCCAACAGTCAGCTGTATGTCACCAAGGTCTTCGGCTATTCCAAAGATGAGGTGCGTGTTGAATCCCCTTTCGTGGGCGGCGGCTTCGGCTCAGCGCTTCGGCCGCAGTACCAGCTCTTCTTTGCAACACTTGCGGCCAAGGCGCTCAAGCGTTCCGTTCGTGTGACGCTTACGCGCGACCAGATGTTCACGATTGGTCACCGTCCTGAAACTCTTCAAGCACTCCGCATCGGAGCGGACGTCAACGGTAACCTACAGGCAATTCATTCAGAAACGCTCCAAGCTACGTCCCGGTATGAGAACTACTTCGAAGTGATCGCGAACTGGAGCGGCCTCAGTTACCTGTGTGAAGACGTCACCATGGAAGAAAGAACGGTGGCGATGGATACAGCGACGCCGGGAGACATGCGTGCCCCCGGCGCGGCCCAGGGCGTGTGGGCGATCGAAACAGCCATGGATGAACTTGCTGTCGAAACTGGACGCGATCCTATCGCTCTTCGGCTGCAGAACTATGCAGAGAGGGATCAGAACCACGATAAGAAGTACTCCAGTAAAGAGCTGAAAGAGTGCTACCGGCAAGGAGCCGAACGTTTTGACTGGAGTGAGCGCAAAGCTACACCGCGCAGCAATCGACGCGGAACCGCACTGGTAGGACATGGCATGGCCGGCGGGGTGTGGGAGTCACCGCAGCAGCCCGCTGCCGCGAAAGCCAGTCTGGCACCCGATGGAACACTGACGGTTGCGAGTGGGACATCGGACATCGGTACCGGCACCTACACTGCCATGGCGATCCTCGCGGGCGAGGCACTTGGATTGCCGCTGGACCGAATCACGGTCAACCTGGCCGACACGGAGCTACCGACGGCTCCCCTTGAAGGTGGCTCGTGGACCATCTCTTCCGTGGGCACAGCGGTCACGGAGGCTTGTCAGGCAGTCGCCAAGAAGGTGCTCAAATTAGCAGCCAGCCTCGACGATTCACCGCTTAAGGGTGCGTCATTCGAAGATGTGGAGTTCGCCAACGAGCGCGTTGCACTGCGCAAGGCTCCCTCGAAGTTTGTTTCTCTCGGGGCAGCGCTCGCCGCGGGCGACGGGAAGCCTATAGCCGAAACCGCTAAGACTGGCCCCAATCTGCTGAAACAGCATGACTACAAGAGCTTCACCCATTCCGCGGTGTTCGCCGAGGTTGAAGTGGATGAGGACTTCGGCACCGTTTCAGTGTGCCGTATCGTTAGCACAATTGCCGGTGGACGCATCATCAACCACGAAGCAGCTCGCAGCCAGATCATGGGCGGTATCGTCTGGGGGATCGGCATGGCACTGCAAGAGCAAGCCGTGACGGATCACCAGTTGGGCCGTGTCATGAATCACAGCCTTGGCGAATACCATGTGCCGGTCAATGCGGATATCCACGATATCGAGGTCATCTTTGTTCGGGAGGAAGACTCCATCGTGAACCCGATTGGAGCCAAAGGTCTGGGAGAGATCGGCCTCGTCGGCGTAGCCGCAGCCATAGGCAATGCCATCTACAACGCCACTGGTGTTCGCGTGAGAGACCTGCCGATCACAATGGACAAATTGATCTAGACCCTTGGTTGCCAACCCCGACCCATGCAGAGGGACACACGATCCAGTCCTCGAGACGGCGACTCTCATGCACGGAAGACAAAGCATACTGAGTTCGGTAAGTCGTGTTAGAGCGTGAGGATAAAACCGAAGCTACTCTTCTTGAGAGTGGATCCAGTCGCAGCCGCCGCTGATCGCAACAAGACCGCGCGCTCCTTCATAAATCTCGTTCCAGCTGACCTCAAATATCTCGGAGCCCTGGCCGCTTCCATCGAACAGAACCCCTGGTGAGTGAGGTCGCCCTTCTTTGGGCCCCACGCACATAGCGCTTGCTTCCTTGCTAGCACGGACCATGGAGCGCCTGGGCCGGCGCAGCAGTCACCGTGCCCGTGGTTCGACTTGGGATAGTCGTCACAGAAAGGCCGTGTCGGGTCTGTACCCCAACACTGAAAAGCGTAGCCAATGGCTCCGCTTGAGGCACCTGACTCTTGTCTACTGGGATGCCGCCTGACGAAACTCCATCACGCGCGAGACATTGTTCTCCACCCATCGCGTGAGCGCCTGCACATGGGTCGCGAGCTCACGGCCAAGCGGTGTGAGGCTGTATTCCACCTTGGGCGGCTTGGTCGGATAGACCACACGCAGGACGAAACCGTCTGACTCAAGCGCCTGAAGCGAGTGGGCGAGCATGCGTTCACTTACTCCCCCGATGCGACGCGTCAGTTCACTGAAACGATGGGTCTTCTCCAGAAGCAAGACCATGATGAGGGAACTCCAGCGTGTCGAGATGTGATCGAGGATGATGCGGGAAGGGCAATCCACTGCACACAGATTGCCGGTTTGCTTCCGTTTGGGAAGGCGCGCGGAATGAATCTTCTTCAGCATGTCGGCAGCTTACACGGGTGTATATACTTACCTCAAGTAAGCTTACTACTGTATGCTCCAATTCGTTCGTACTTCCCTGGCTGAGACAGGTCCTAACGTCACCGACGCAGCGAGGGCATCCGGCGTGAAACTGCTTGCCTACACCAGCAGGCCTTGATGCCGACACCTCAACGCTCCTCTTAGCCAGGGAACATCAGCCCACCGAGGCCTACATTCGCGCGTCTGGTCTGCCATTCACCTTCCTTCGGAATGGCTGGTACACGGAAAATCACACGGGCTCGCTGGCGGCTGCGGTGGAACGTGGAGCTGTTCTGGGAGCGGCACACGATGGTCGCTTCGCCACGGCCACTCGTGCAGACTACGCCGCTGCCGCGGTTGCTGTGCTTACGGGGTACGGCCACGAAAACAAGGTGTACGAACTAGGCGGCGACGAACCTTATAAGCTCACCGAGCTTGCCGCTGAAGCTGCACGGCAGACAAACAAGCCTCTACTCTACAAGGCTCTCCCGCAGGAGGAGTATGCCAAGGCTCTCGCGGGCCTCGGCGTTCCGGAAGGACTTGCCCATGCCATTGCCGACGCGGATGCGGGCGCAAGCCGCAGAGAACTCTATACCAGTTCGCATGACCTCAGCAACCTGATCGGCCGGGCTACGACGCCGCTGCAACAATCCGTCGCCGCAGCGCTCTCGCAATAGTTGTTCGCACAAATAGCGCGTCACGACGGAGCAATTCCTGACAACAACACGCTTGCACTACATCGACGATCCGCTACGTGAATGGTGCTATACGGGCCGCTGCCCTACGATGGCTACGAGTCACAGGCCCAAAAGATGTGCGGCGTTCTGCCAAGAGAGTTTCTCCCTGGTTTCTGCAGCAATGGGTGCCTTGTCGAACCAGTCTGCGGCTTCCTGCATGCTCTCAAAAGGATGGTCCACGGAGTAAAGAATGCGATCGTCGCCAAGTTCAGAAAGCGCGCACAGCAAGGGAGGGTCGGCAAAAACCCCGGATGTTGTAATCACAATGTTCTTCTTGATGATGTCGCTTGGAGTGAGTGCCGGGCCGGTCGCAAAGGCTTTCGTCCGTCGGTCGATCCGCCACAGGAGAAAGGGCAGTGTCTCTCCCATGTGGCCCAGGATCAACTTAACCTTGGAATATTTTGTGAAGGTGCCGTTGAAAATAAGACGAAGAGCATGAGCGGCGGTTTCAGCCGTCCAACTCCAAACGGCTCCGGTCAGTTGCGGGCATCCGTCGTAGGTGACCGGAGGCACCAAAGGATCAGACGCGTGAAGGTAGATAGGCTTGCCGAGTGCCTCGACGCGCTCCCAGAAGACGGAATAACGGTCATCGTCAAGGTAATGACCGTTCGTCTGACCGTTAATAAGCGCACCTTTGAAGCCGAGTTGTGTCACCGCTCGCTCGAACTCATCGGCTCCCGCTTTCGGGTCGACTAGTGGAACGGCCGCAAAGCCGGCGTAATGCTTTGGTTGTCGCTGCACCGCTGCTGCTAAATAGTCATTGGATCTTCTGGCTAGCCGAAGAGCAGGCGTTGGGTCCAGTACGTTCTGCACGATACCGGCGTCTGATAGCACCGCGAGGTCGATGCCGCTCTTTGCCATAGCTTCTAGACGCTCTTCGCCGAGGTCCACCAGAGGCTTCAGGATCTTACCGGTGATGGAAGCCGGGACGGTAGGAATCAAGCTCCTCCAACGGTCAATGTGCTCGGGCTCGTTCATCACAAAATGTTCTTCCAACGCGATTCTCATGACCCTCTCTCCTTGGTGATGGAAAACTCATAGAGACCCCCTCGACGTGCAAGGTGCCCGTCTCCAATCTGCTGGCGAAGACCTCGCTCACGGCTGGACGGATCTCCGACTGCCCTCGGCCGAACAATCGCGTACGGAAGAAAGCTACGGGCCTGGCATGGCCAGGTTTCATGACGAATGTGTCCTGCGCAGTGGTGTCACTTTGCGGCACGCTGTGCCGTGTGAGTTTCTTGCGCGGCTCACTGTGGGGGCGCTGGAACAGCGAACGTGTTCAGCAAGGAGCATACGGTCTCATAGCACCCCGTAAGGAAGACCATATCGACCAGCCCTCGCACTCCGAACACATCCTTGGCTTGATGAAACAGCTCTCGTGAGACGGTGCGCTCCAGCGCGAGCTGTCTTGTGAACTGCTGTGCCATCTGTTCTTCGCTCGAAAGACCGGTCGCAGCCTCACCCGTTGTAAGCGCCTTCACCGCCTCCTCCGGAAGCCCTGCGGTCCGCGCGACAGCAGCGTGAGCATACAGTTCGTAGGGCGCTTTCCAGACAGATCCAACGCTGAGGATTACCACCTGACGCACTCGCTCCGTCAAGCTTGTCATCTTTTCCTCTGCATGCTGAAACTGCAAAAAAGCACCTCCAAGATCTGGGCTTTCTAACACAATGTTGAAAGGTCCGATGAGCCGCCCGTCCTCTATCTGCGCCACAAAACCGGAAGCCTTGGCCCAGGGAACAGCAGTTTCGCTGATGACTTTGTAGAGGGTTTGCTGGCTGACAGTTAACGCCGCCGGCTCTGACAAGGCAATTCGGCCACCGAGATCGTCCTTCGTGTTGGACATTCGCCCTCCCCTTACTGATCGAGACCGATAGCGTTTGATGGCACATCGAAGGCCATCAGAGTCAGAGAAACCATGGTGAACCAACCCATCAGCACCGTGACATCGACAATGCCGGCGTCGCCTAAGAGCTCCTTGCACCGCTTGTACAGTCCGGTTGGAACAACGCGGTGATTGGCCAGGGCTAGAGCGAGTTCGTAGATAGATTGCTCGCGTGAATCCGAAAAAGATGTGGGCAGGCCGGCAATAAGAGCCTCGACAGCCTTGGGTTCGAGGTGGCCTTGCTTCTCGCCGATCTGTTCATGTTCATAGTTGCCGTACGCCGCACGCCACTGACCATTAATGATGTTCGTCACAATCTCGATCTCAGCCTTGGTGAGAGTGGACTTTTTCTGGTAGTAGTAGCCGGTTGGAACGATCGTCTTGGACAACTTCGGGTTCGACAGCCATATCTTATGGGGACCGGGCACGACACCGCGAAGCTTCATCGTGAAGTCGTAGGCGTCTTTCATGTCCGGAGACATCTCGCCCACCGGCGTTTCTTGAAAACGGCCGAACGTACCGAAGTCAGTGGTTTCTGCCATGCATTCTCCTTAATCTTCACCAAAGTACCCATAAGATCAGCCAAGATCAGCCCTGACCTTCACAGGCTGTTGATGCACATACCGTGCTCTTGGGTGAGAGCAAGCATAGGGAATAGATGCGCTGGCGATCCCCCTACACGCTGACGCAGAGCAAAACGGAATTGCGCTGACGCTACAGTGGTCGCCTGGCGTCATCACTGCCGGGGGCATCCCATCACTGATGTTTGCTGTCGCTACAAGGAGATGCTCAGAGTGCCGCCTGAAAAGATAAAGGAAGCTAAGCTCTTCACAGCCGCTCTTTTTCCCGAAAAGTACTTTCTAGAGAATCTCGCGGTTCGCCAGGACAACTCGATCCTGGTTACGGTGGCGAATCATCATGAATTATGGTTTGTTCCACCGGTGACTGGAGAGCAAACAGTCAAGCCGGTGTTGTTGTTTACCTTTGGTGAAGTGGCGTGCGGCATCACAGAAGTGGAGCCGGACGTCTTCTACATCGCGACGGGAAACTTCTACACAACACATGAGGCGTATCTGCATCGTTTGGACTTGCGCCATTGGCGCGTTGGTACGCCGGTGCATCCGGAGATGGTGCTGCGCCTGCCCCCGGAGGCCCGCGGTTTGAATGGCAGTTGCCTGATCGCGCCTGATGTCCTGCTGATAGCAGATTCTTTCGCGAGCCTGATCTGGCGCATCGATCTGCCGCCTGGCGGGGACACCCCGACGGCTCGTGTTTGGATCAAGCACGAGAGCATGGGCTACTATCCTGGCCAACTTAAGCCCGAGCAGCCGGGTGTCAACGGTGTACGTTTCGCGGCGAAGACGAATTATCTCTACTACACGGCCACGGCCAAGAAGCTCTTCATGCGTATACCCGTCGATCCGGACACGCACGATCCTGCCGGAGAGCCCGAGCTTGTCGCCGCTGGAAGGATGGGAGATGACTTCTGCATCGACGAGGATGCCGGCGTCATCTACTTGGCAACCCACCGCCAAAACACCATCGACCGCGTCTCGATGAATCCTGCCGAGAACAGCGGATTCACGCAGTGCGTAGCCGGCGACCCATTCAATGAAGAGCTTATCGGACCTTCCAGCGGCGCCTGGAGCCGGATCCCGGGAGAGTATGGCAAAGTTGCCTTCTTTCTCTCCGACGGCGGCACCGCATCGCCTCCGCCTGATGGCAGCGTGCGCCCAGCGAAGCTTCTGCGCGTCGAGCTGTAGCAAGCAGGTCCTCACTAGATCCCTCTTGGCCGAGGCATAAAAGCGACGAGCCCCAGCTACACGCACCGGGGGTGTCGTCCAACGGAAGTGCTGCCTTTTCAGGACCGATTCGCCGCTGATTGGACCGAAGCAGGTCTAGGTCTATCATTTGGGCGTACCTCAATTGACCTGACCAGGTCTTCTGAAATGGCTCCTAACGTTGCAACAACGCCCGGTTCTCTGTCTCGCGGGGCAGGCCCTGCTGTTGTTGTCTCGCGCTCCATTCCCGTCACAGGGGGTGAAGCCAAGGGGCGTGACCTGTCGATTGACTACCTGCGTACCACGTTGACTCTGTTGGTGGTGGCACACCACAGCATGCTCGCGTATACGACTTGGGCGTCCTTTAACCGGGAGCAGGTCTTCCGCTCAACAGCACCGATCGTCGACAACTCCCGGTGGATCGTCCTGAACTACGCTGAGAACTTCAACGATGTTTTCTTCATGTCCCTGATGTTCTTCATTTCCGGTCTTTTCGCGTACCCCGCGGTCCGCAGACATGGAGCGATCAGCTTTTCCCGGGACAGACTTCTTCGGCTTGGACTGCCGTTTGCAGTCGCCGTCTGCGGCTTCATGCCGCTTGCTCTTTATCCTTCCTGGACACTCGGAAGTCACCCCAGTGGCTTTGCTTCGTTCTATACGCATCTGGCCCACCTCGGATTCCAGGTTGGTCCGCCCTGGTTCATCTGGGTATTGCTGCTCTTCGACCTAATTCTTGCGATCCTTCTGTACCCTGGCCAGCAGTGGCTAGTCTCGAGTGGTACGTTCACCCGGAAACTGCAGACGCATAGCATCATCGCGTTCACCGCAATGTTGGTGCTCTCTGGACTGGTCTACCTCCCGCTGCTCTCGCGCTACGGATTCTCGGCTTGGACCGTTCTCTTCACCAGTCCCTTTGCGTTTCAACAAGCACGCATCGCCCTGTACGCGTTGTGGTTCTTGACCGGCGTTGTGGTCGGCGTTCCCGGCCTTTCGAACGGTTTGCTGTCCAGGTCTGGTTCTCTGGCGCGTAACTGGAAGGGTTGGGCGATCCTCTGCGTCCTCGCCTATGCGGCCTTGTCGAGTCTGCCAAGGTCTCTGGTGCATGGAGGCGTCACTCCTGCAGACGCCAAGGCAGTAGAGGCAATGCTGTGGGTCTTCAGTTGCGTCGCAAGCTGCTTCGCGTTTCTTGCCATCTTCCGGGGGCTGGAGATGCGGCCATCGCGCTGGATGAATTCTCTTAGCCGAAGCGCCTATGTGATGTATCTGGTGCACTACGTATTCATCACTTGGACCCAGAAACTGCTGATGCCTTTGCCTGTGCACGCAGGAATCAAAGCGGCTGTTGTCTTCGTCGCCACCGTCGCATCGAGCTGGCTTGTCGCACAGGTCCTCATTCGCATACCGGTGGTGAAGACCATCATCTAACGCGCCACCCTGGACAGCGTGCTGGCCGGCAAATGGCACCTATCACCCATGCGCCGCTCGCGGACGTCGGTACCGCGCCAGGGGTTCTTCGGTCCTCTGAGCCGGATCACATCCCATGCCGGCTTCAGGGACTGGAAGAGGGGCTGCGTCCCCTGGCAGCCCTTCTTGTCTCAGTTCGTCGTTGGCATCATGCCCCCGTCGACTCGCACATTGGCGCCGGTGATGAAGTCTGCCAGCGGACTGGCTAGATACGCGACCATGTTCGCAACATCCGTAGGCGCGCCGATTCTTCCCACCGGCAAACGGGTTTGCTGCACGTAGAACTGCTCGAACGTGCCGAAGTCGTATGCCTGCCCCTGTGAGGTCATCCTCTCGTCGATTCCATCGAAGGCTGAAAGCGATACCTTCGCCACCTCAGCCGTCTCCTCAGCGCTGCCGAGATCGCCGATCGCCGCCTTCGGCGACAAGGAAGCCCTCTCCTTGGAGTGCCTGGAGAAGTATGCTAATCCGGGACCGAAGAGTACTCCTGAGCTGATTGCGGAGTCCCCTTCGGCCCGGCAGGCAGCCCAGCGACTGCTCGAGGGTGCCGCGCGGTGGTTCACCCAGCAGAACGCTCCTGCCGGGTGTTGGGTAGCAAGTGCCGCGTCCAGCGGATCCGCCCACGCACACCGGGTGCGAACCGCTCTCAAGAACGTCGGTGAGGCCGGACCGGAAGGCCCTTTGTGAGAGGGCAAAGCGTGACATCCACGAAGGGCGACTCCCCGGGACGGCGCGGGTCAGCAAGCGTTGATGGAGTTGCTACAAACCGCGGTGTCTGCTTGGCCCGAGGCTTAGCCACGTTGCGGAAACGTAACCAGGCCTCCCCGGGGGAACCAGGCCTCCCCGAGGTCGAGGGTAGGGGACGGAGACACCGGAATGCATGCGATGCAAGCTGCAGGGCACACCGGCCAGGCCTCCGTGCCGGCGGGACACTCCAGGAAAGGGTGCTCCTCGGGAAGAGCCGGATCCTGCTGGCCTCTCGAACCGCCGCATTCATCCGCCGAAGCAACCACCCACCCTCCCGCGCTATCCTGATAGGTGCGTGCCCGTTGCCGCCACATCCCCGGCCGTTCCCCGCCATGAGCGTACCCATACACGCTCCCGCGCTGGCGTGCTCCTCTCCGACTACCTGATCCTCGGCAAACCCCGCGTCTCGTTCATGGTCCTGCTCACGGCAGCGGGCGGCTTCTACCTCGGCTCGCTTGCCTCGGGCATCAGTCCCTTCCACCTGGGTTTGATCAAGGCACTGTTCGGCATCGCGCTGGTCACCGCAGGCTCCTCCACCCTGAACCAGGCACTGGAACGCTCGAGTGACCGCCGCATGCCCCGCACCGCCCAGCGCCCCATGGCGCAGCACCGCATCGGCCTCTTCCACGGCCTGCTGATTGGCTTTGCCCTGGTTGCAATCGGCTCCACCTATCTCGCGCTCACGACCAATCTCATCACCGGCACCCTCACCCTGCTCACAGCCGTCGGTTACGTCGCGATCTACACCCCCCTCAAGCGCATCACGCCTCTCAACACCTTTATCGGCGCCTTTCCCGGCGCGCTTCCCCCACTGATCGGCTGGACCGCCGCCCGCGGCCTCATCGAGTGGCCCGCGGTGGCGCTCTTCGCCATCCTCTTCGTCTGGCAGTTCCCGCACTTCATGGCCATCGGCTGGCTTTATCGCCACGACTACGCCAACGCCGGCATCCGCCTGACCGCCACAACACCCGACGCCCGCGAAGCCGCCCGCTCCTCCGCCGTCCAGGCCCTCTTCTGGGCGGTCCTGATGATCCCGGTCAGCTTGTGGCCCACCTGGCTCCACACTACCGGCCTGACGTACGCCGCGATCGCGCTCGCCCTGGACGCCTTCTATCTCTACGCTACAGTCCGTTTTGCCCGCATCACCCGGGATCCCGGCGCCCCGGGCAACCGGGCACTCGCCCGCGGCCTCCTCAAGGCCTCCGTCCTCTACCTCCCCCTCCTCCTGCTCGCCATGGTCTTGAACGCCCAAGGCCGCCTGCTCTTCTAATCGGCAACCTGGCCGAAAACTTTAGTCGCGGAATGCGCTCTCCCGCTCTGTTCCGTTCCTTTCTTCGTGCCTTCCCCGCTGCCTTTGCTTTCTTGTTGTCATTCCCGAAGGGAATCTGCGGTTCGCCCGTCCCATGACAACGCTCACGCCACCGCCCGCTAAACTAAATCCAGCATGCCTACGCTGACCGCCACTCAGAACCCCAATCTCCGCACCCCTGCCTCCATCATCTGGGGCATCCTCGCGGTCTCCGCCGTCGCGTCGCTCTTTCTCGCCTGGCTGGTCTACTACCACCCGCCCACCGATGTCGCCGGCACGCACCTCGCCTTCCTTCCCGCACTCAACGCGGTTCTCAATGCCCTTTGCACCGTGTTCTTGCTCATCGGCTTCCGCCATATTCGCCGCCGCGAGATTGTCAAGCACCGCAACGCCATGTTTGGCGCCTTCATCGTCTCGTCCGTCTTCCTGGTCGCGTACATCGTCAACCACGTTCTGCACGGCGACATGAAGTTCCCGCTTGACCACCCTACGGCCCGCGCGGTGTACCTTTACGTCCTCCTCTTGCCTCACATCGCCGCCGCAATCATCTGCCTCCCGCTGATCCTGATCACCTTTTTCCTCTCCCTTACGGGCCGCTTTCCTGTCCACCGCAAGGTCGCCCGCTGGACCTTCCCGATCTGGCTCTACGTCTCGGTCTCCGGCGTCGTCGTCTACGCTATGCTCGCCGCCTACCGCTAACCCCCAAGTACGGCAGCCCGACACAAACAGATCGACCCACAAGCAACCGCCTACTAGCAACCGACCACCACAGCAACCAGCAACCAGCAACCAGCAACCAGCAACCAAAATGCAACAAGACACCCGCAAGTTCCTCACCACCGGCGCCCTCATCCTCGGAGCCGGGATCCTCTGCATCCTCCTGCTCTTCGGCTTGTTCGGCGGCGCCACCCGTCAGGGCCCACACACGAACGGCGGCTGGCTGATGCTCGTGCTCGCGCTCGGCTGTCTGCCCATGGGCCTGCTCGTCAGCGCGCTCGGCCTGGCAAAGTTGATCGGCGAACGCACCAGGGGCTAACCTCATTCGCAAGTCAAGGGCCGCCTCAGAACTGCAAGCATCACCATTTGCGTGTGGATCTCTATTTGCAAGCGCTCTTTTCGGGGACTGGGATTGGAACTTCAGTACCTGGCCTAATCTCGCCGGCCTCTCCCTCTCGCTTCTTGGCTTACTCACAACTGTCGCTGGGTCGCTTTGGCTAGCTGTTGAGTTGTGCATCCTCGGGATCTCACTCGCGTCCAGACGGTCCAGGGAATCCTCAAGCCGAGACCCCGCCCTCTGCTATCCTTCCCTCTGAAACGGAGCGCAAGGTCATGGCTAAGGGCGTCAACAAAGTTCTTCTTCTCGGCAACGTCGGCAAGGATCCCGAGATCCGCGCCTCGCAGGGCGGCATGACCATCGCCAGCTTCACGCTGGCCACCGCCGACCGCCAGAAGGATCAGACCGGCCAATGGACCGACAAGACCGAGTGGCATAACCTCGTCGCCTTCGGTCGTACCGCCGAAATCGTCCGCGATTACGTCAAAAAAGGTACACAGCTCTTCGTCGAAGGCAAGATTCAGACCCGCTCCTGGGACGACAAGGAGTCCGGCCAAAAAAAATACCGCACCGAAATCCTCGTTAACGACATGAGCCTTCTGGGCGGCCGTGGCGGCGCCGAAGGCGGGGGCGGCGGCGAGCGCTCAAGCTACGCCAACTCCGGCTCGCAGTCGGGCGGCTACGGCTCCGGCGGCAACTACGCCGGCGCCCGCGCCAACACGGGTTCCGGAGGCTACGCCCCGCAGACTCCGGCCAACGACTACGCCCACCAGGGCATCACGGACGAGGACATCCCCTTCTAACCCCGTACGCCGCCCCAACCAGCCTGCGGGCTGATTACTTC
>CAXUNH010000040.1:0-24519 GCA_964252405.1 uncultured Acidobacteriaceae bacterium
CCCCCTCCACGTCACCCGCCCACCGTTCGCCCCCGGAAACCGCTGGCGTACCAACCCCTCAATCACAAGCATGCCCAACAGCCCTGTCGCGTACACCGCGATTCCTGCCCAAACCGGCTGTTGTAACTGCTTGTTCAACTCACCATTGGTAGCCGACTGAAATGGATTCGCCGCCCCAGCCAACACAGACATCAGCACCGCAAACCAAGCCAAACCCTCACCTCTTGCTGCCCTTGTTTGTGGCCGCAACTAGCTTGGACGCCACATCGCAGGCCATCGGTCTAGCGAAGCAACGCCTAAGCCTACTTGTCGAAGCTTCCGGTGCGATTGGTGTACTCCCAGTCCTTGTGCTGGAGAAACAAATGCAGCTTCTCAGCCAGCGCAGTCGACCCTAACTTGCTTCCCCGCGCCAGCGCCGCAACCGCACCCCAGTACCGCGGCCGCAGCACCACATGCGCCACAAAGCGCCGGGTTTGCAGCTGCCCCTCGCTGGTCACAAAACGGTCGATGTCCGGCAGCATCGCATCGGCCGTATCAGAGACGGCCTTAAAGGCACACATCGGCAGACTCCGCATCGTCGCAAGACGCGCCACGGTAGCGGCTTCCATATCCACCAACGCGGCCCCGTACGTCGCAGCCAGACGAGCCTTTTCGGCAGCGTCCGCTGTCTGCGCCACCGTCGCCAGCCGCAGCTTGCGCGGTCCGTCCGTCAGCAAAAAACGCTCCCCCGTCTGAACGTCGATCACCTCGCTCACGCTGCTTACTTCGCCTAATTCCAGGTCAGTTTCCGTCGAGCCCACCAGCCCCACACTCAACACCAAGTCCAGTGCTCCCCGGCTCTCCGCCACGCCAAATGCCCGCCGCACAGCATGCGCGCCCATCCCCGCACACACCGCCACCAGTTCATCCCCATCGCGATCAACATGCGTCCACAACGAGACCGGCCTGGAACCTGCCTCTCGCTTCCACCCGCGAACGAGAGCCTTCAACTCACTCGGCAATGCCGCCAAAATGGCAATGCGCCGCCTCACGGCTGCACCGAAGGCGCAGGCGCATACCCATTCGCCACAAACCAGCGGCAAGCCTCCCGCAACGCGTCCTCGACCGGCAACACGCGCCACCCAAGCTCCCGCTCCGCCTTCGCCGAGCTCGCAAACATCAACTTCTTGCCCATCCGCACCGCCTCCACGGTCGCCCTCGGCTCCTTGCCGCGCAGCTTCCCCGTGATCGTCTGGTCGAAGAAGGCAAAGGCCATCGCCACCCCATGCGGCACCTTCCTCTTCGGCGAGGGCAACCCGGTCATCGCACCCAGCTTATCGAGGATTTGCTTGAGCGTAAGGTTCTCACCACCCAGGATGTACCGCTCGCCGGGTCGACCGACCTCCAGCGCCCGCAGATGCATGCGCGCCACCTCGCGCACATCCACCAGGTTCAAGCCCGTCTCAACATAGGCCGGGAAATTTCGGTTCAGGAAGTCGACCACGATCCGTCCCGTGGGCGTGGGCTTCGTGTCGAGCGCTCCAACCGGCGTTGTTGGGTTCAGCACCATCACGTGCTGCCCCGCCCGTGCCGCTTCGATTGCTACCTGTTCCGCCATCCACTTGGACCGCTTGTAGTGGCCGATCATATCCGCCTCACTCACGGGCGAATCTTCATCAACAAGGGCGGCATCCTTGCGAAATCCCATCGTAGCCACGCTCGACGTGTACACCACCCGCGACACGCCGGCTTCTCGCGCCAGCCGCAACAACTCCCGCGTGCCCTCGACATTGGCCCTGTACATCTCCGCCGGATCCGGCACCCACAACCGGTAATCCGCCGCCACATG
Organism: uncultured Acidobacteriaceae bacterium; assembly: GCA_964252405.1. Taxonomy (GTDB): domain Bacteria; phylum Acidobacteriota; class Terriglobia; order Terriglobales; family Acidobacteriaceae; genus Granulicella. The sequence continues at coordinate 1,829 of CAXUNH010000040.1, forward strand.
AATCAGCGCGTCGCACCCCCACAACGCTGCCGCAAACCCCTCCGGCTGCCGCAGGTCCCCCACCACCTGTTCCACCCCGGCGGGCAGATGCGCTCTGTTCGACGAAGCCCGCACCAACACCCGAAGCTCCGCCCCGGCCGCAACTGCCGCCCGCGCTACATGCGCCCCCACAAACCCGGTCGCGCCAGTGAGAAACAGCCTCAATCGCCCACCCAGTGAAGCCGAAGCAAACCCTCTGCTTCGAGCTTACGAAAGTCGAGGTCGCCGGTCACCAGTGGCGCTCGAAGCCGTAAACCCCGGGCCGCCGCAAATGCATCGGCGTAGGAAAACGGATATTTTGACTCCAGTTCCACCGCTTCGTCGACCAAAGCCTCGTCCACCGTATGCACGTTAATTTGAGCCGAGCGCAGATGCCGAAGCGCGTCTCTTACATCCGAAAGCCGAGGCGTATGAGGGCTGTAGATCGCCTCACCATCGTTGATCCGCGACGTGTGGAACTTGACGCGAGCGGCAACTGCATCTTCTGCCAAAGAGACAAAGAGGGAGAACGCCGGCTCCCGCCCTTTAATCCACTCCAGGACAGGCCAGGAATCCAGACCCAGCAACTCAGGCACTAACTCCGTGCCCACCGATCCTCTTCCTCCAACTCGCGCTGCTTCTCTTTGTCCAACTCAGCATGGGGATCGTAATCGGAGTGGGCTAGGGGGCCGCCGAAACCCAAAAAGTCTTCCCAAGCCTTCGCCAGGGCCGCGCCCGAGTTCGAGGTCGTAGGTCTCGGCACAAGCTGGAGCCTTGCACCATCCCGAGAGCGCGGTTCACTCTGAGGCTCTTCAGGAATCTCAACCCTGCCATGATCGATCAAAACGATCGGATGCGCTGCCACGGTACACTCCCCGCCCTAGTCTAACTTCTCCGACTCAATCCCGATATTCGTCTCCCCTGCGGCCTTCTTCTCCCAATATTTCTTCACCCACGCCTCAAACGTCTTCCCCGCCGCCGTATCCCGACCCGAAAACTTCAGCGCTGCCACATCGGCATAGGCAATGTTCACCCTCTGCACCGCCGTCCCCGCAGGCGCACCTTTCGACGGCGTCGGTATCAGCCGCACCACGGAATCCTCCAGTGTCTTCCCCGTCCGCCGGTCGTAGAGGTAGCCTTCCACAAGGCTGCCATCCTTCCGCGTGATCGTCACATCGCCGCGGTAGTCAAAAGCCTTCTCCAGCGCGTCCCGCACCTCTGACCCCGTCGCCAACGCCGGAATCCAGCCCTCGAGGTTCTCGCGCTCGCGGCCTTCCACGTGTTCCAACTCGTCGAAGTTGGCGTGCTGCATCTGCTCGATCTTCTTGTGTTCCTGGTCGGCTGTGGCCATCGGTCAGTCCCCCGCCACTTGGCTGTACTTGCTATCCACCGAGGTCGTCACCACGACGGGCGTACCCTTGGCCGCCGCCGCACCGCTTGTGATCTGAACCAGCGGGACATGCCCCTCGGGTTGCCACTCGTTCAGCAGCATCTGGGCACCCGCATCCTCATACTTCCCGTTCAGGAACGCCTTTGCAGTCTGGATCAAGCCCTTCAACGAGCCGAAGCTGTAGTTCACCGCCGAAGCCTCATGCCCCGAATGCACCATGCAGTTCGCGCAGCGCGGATTGCCGCTCTTCGCGCCGTAATTCTCCCACTCCGTCGCGTCCAGCAATTCCTGGAAGGTGTCCGCATAGCCGTCCTGCAGCAGATAACAAGGCTTTTGCCAGCCAAAGATCGAATAGGTCGGCATGCCCCAGGGCGTGCACTCGAAATCGCGCTTGCCCATCAGGAACTCGGCAAACAGCGGATGCGTGTTGAACTGCCACTCCTTCTTCCGGTTCGACAGGATCGCCCGAAACATCCGCCGCGACTTCGCCTTGCCTAGGAAGTGGTTCTGGTCCGGCGCCTTGTCGTACGTGTACCCCGGCGACACCATCATCGACTCCACCCCGGCCGCCATCAGCTGATCGAAGTGCCGCCGCACCGAGTTCGGATCCGCCCCATCGAACAGCGTCGTATTCGTCGTCACCCGGAACCCCGCCGCCACCGCCGCCCGGACACCCTCCATGGCGATGTCATACCCGCCTTCGCGGCAGACGCTGAAGTCGTGATGTTCCTTCTCGCCGTCCACATGCACGGAAAACGACAGGTACTTCGACGGTTTGAACAGGTGCAGCTTCTCCTTCAACAGCAACGCGTTCGTGCACATGTACACATACTTCTTGCGCGCCACCAGGCCGGCCACAATCTCCGGCATCTGCGGGTGCAGCAACGGTTCGCCGCCGGGGATCGACACCATCGGCGTCCCGCACTCCTCCACCGCCTTGAAGCACTGCTCCGGCGTCAGCTCCGCTTTCAGGATGTGCGCCGGGTACTGGATCTTGCCGCAACCGGCACACGCCAGATTGCAGCGAAACAAAGGCTCCAGCATCAGCACCAGCGGGTACCGCTTGCGGCCTTTGATCTTCTGCTTCAGTACGTAGCTGGCGACGGTGATCGCCTGGGATACGGGAACTGCCATTCTGGGAATCTCCTCCGGCCGCCGCGCAGCCCATGTTCGATCAAGCCCCTGGTTGGATGACCCGAACCCGGACTACGCTTCAACCGCCTCCCGCTCCAGCGCCTTTTCGTAGGTGGTCAGGGCCAGCAGCGGAAAGTATTGCTTGTAAAGATGATAGCCAAGGTAGAACACCCGCGGAAAGCCCGTTCCGGTGTAGTAACTCTCGCCATTTCTGCCCGGCATGAGTTCATCCCAGGATCCATCCTCGTGCTGTCGTTCCGTAAGCCAACGAATGCCCTTGGCCACCGAGTCGGAGCGCGTGTCGTTGGCCGCCAGCAGTCCCAAAAGGGCCCACGCCGTCTGCGATGGCGTGGAGGGACCCACGCCCCGTGTATTCGGGTCGTCGTACGTGCCGCAGGTTTCACCCCACCCGCCGTCCGGGTTCTGCACCATGCGAATCCACTCTGCCGCCTGCTGTACCGCCGGCTCCAGATGCGAGTACTCCATCGCCTGCAAACCACGCAGTACCAGAAACGTCCCGTACAGATAGTTCACACCCCACCGGCCAAACCATGAACCGTCGCTTTCCTGACTCTTCAGGAGGAACTGCATGGCCCGTTGCACCGGCTTGTCGCGCCGCGTGTAGCCGTATGCCGCAAGCATCTCCAGGATCCGGCCTGTGATGTCGACCGTCGGCGGATCGAGCATGGCATTGTGGTCGGCGAAGGGGATGTACTGAAAGATGCTCTTAGTGTTGTCCTTATCGAACGCCGCCCAGCCGCCTTCCTTGCACTGCATGGCCAGAACCCACTTGATGGCCCGCTGCTCCACCTCGTGCTGGTAGCGTTCACGCGGGTTTTGCACAGCCCTGAGGGCTAGCAGAACTTCTCCGGTATCATCTACATCCGGGTAAAACTCATTGTTGAACTCGAAGTACCATCCACCGGGTTCAACATTCTTCACCTTTTGTGCCCAGTCACCCTTATGGCGCACCTCTTTGGCCAGCAGCCAGTCGGCCGCCTTCAGGAGCCGGGGATCTGTGCGCGAGATGCCCACTTCGCCCAGTGTGGACAAAACCTGCGCGGTATCCCATACGGGCGAAAAACATGGCTGCATACGGAAAGTCGGGGTCGGGTAGTTCGGTTCCCCCTCCGGCTTGTCGATACCCAGCTTTTCGAATTCGTCCATCGCGCGGATAAACTGCGGATCGTCCTGGGAGTAGCCCAGGTATCGGAGCGCCACGCAGGCGTTGAGCATGGCCGGATAAATCGCCCCCAGGCCATCGGTCTTCTCAAAGCGCTCCAGCAACCACTTTTCGGCCTTTTTCAGCGCACGCTTACGCAGCGGCCGAATGTGCACACGCTCCGCCCAGTGAGCAACGCGGTCCCAGAAAAGAAAGAAATTGCGCCAGGAGACCGGGTGCTGGCGGTCCCAGCGAAGGTGCAGGTTCGCGTTTTCGCGACCGCCCACGAAGAGCTCGTCGATGCCCTGCTCCGGCAGGAGCTTCTTGAACGGTTTCTTCGCGTAGATGATCGACAATGGGACCAGAATGCCCCGCGACCAGGAACTAATCTCGTAGATGTTGAAGTAGAACCAGTTCGGAAACAGCACGATCTCCGGCGGGATTGCCGGAACCGCATCATACTCGTACTGCCCCATCGCGCACAGGTAGATCTTGGTGAAGGTGTTGCATTCCACCACCCCACCCAGCGACAGGACATTCTCGCGCGCCTTCACCAGCACCGGATGTTCGGCCTTCCAGCCCATCAGCTTCAGCGCCAGATAGCACTTCACGCCGTAGCTGACATTGGACGGACCGCCCGGATAGAGACTCCACCCGCCATCAGCGTTCTGGTGCCTGAGGATCTCATTCACGCAACGCTGCATCCGGCCAGCATCCCCCGTGCCCAGAAGGGTATGCATGAAAATGTAATCGGCTTCCAGCATCGAGTCGGCTTCCAGCTCACCGACCCAGTAACCCTCTTCGTGCTGCTGGCTGAAGAGCCAGTCGACTGACTTACTGATGGCCCGCTTGACCTGATCCATCCCGAGATCGAGACGGCCAAACCGCGGCTGCTTCGTCCCTTGCGGATTCAGACTATGTGTACTCATGTACTCTCGTTTGTTGGAAGTAGACGAACAGATGAAAGGATCCGCTTAAGGGGCCGGGTGGACCGGGGGTGCGGATGCGATCGCCTGGACGATCTCGGGAGGAAGGCCGAACCGGACGTTCTCCGGCATGACCTCCACCTCTTCCACAGACGAAAAACCTTTGCCTTGCAGAAAATCAACGACCTGCTGCACCAGGATCTCCGGTGCTGACGCCCCGGCGGTGATGGCGACCGTGGACACCTTCTCCAGCCAATCCGGGCGTATATCTTCAGCCTTGTCGATCAGGTACGAGCTGGTTCCAAGATTCTGCGAAACCTCCACCAGGCGGTTAGAGTTGGAGCTGTTCCGGGAGCCCACCACCAGCACCAGGTCGGCCCCGTGAGCCACATTTTTCACCGCCGTCTGGCGATTTTCCGTGGCATAGCAAATATCCTGCGCGTGCGGCCCGGCGATGTTCGGGAACCGCTTCTTGAGCGCCTCAATCATCGTCCCGGCTTCGTCCAAAGACAGCGTGGTCTGCGTCAGGTACGCCACCTTGTCCGGATCCGGGACATTCAGGGCCGCCACTTCCTCGGGGGTCGAAACTACCTGAGTCACCTCGGGCGCTTCACCCTGAGTACCCTCGACCTCTTCATGGTCGCGATGCCCGACCAGCACCAGCGAGTAGCCCTGCTTGGCGAACTTGATCGCCTCCACGTGCACCTTAGTGACCAGCGGGCAGGTCGCATCCACTACCTTCAGGCCGCGCTCCTTGGCCCGGGCCCGGACAGCGGGCGAAACGCCGTGGGCGGAGTAGATGACGCGTGCTCCCTCCGGAACTTCGTCCAGCTCGTTCACGAAGATCGCGCCCTTCTGCGCCAAATCATTCACAACATAGCTGTTATGAACGATCTCCTTGCGCACGTAGATGGGCGCGCCGAAGGCGTCCAAAGCGATGCGCACGATATCGATCGCGCGGACCACGCCGGCGCAGAACCCGCGCGGCTTAAGAAGAAGAACTCGCTTTGTGGCTGCAGCGCTTGCTTCCCGCTGCGCCTCCACGGGGTCAAGGACGGTGTTAATCACAACCGTAAGTATAACCCGGCTTTGGCGCAGAAGACCTCCGGTCGAGGCTCACCCAAGATGCCCCATCGGGCATCGGCACGCGCGTCGTGCCATCAGCCAGGCGCTTGCCTGCCCTAGCGGCTGGCGTCGATCATCTGCCGCGCATGGGTCCGCGATGCCTCGGTCAGACTCGCGCCCGAAAGCATCCGCGCCACCTCTTCGATCCGCTCGCCCTCGCCCATGCTGCGCACCCCGGTGCGCGTCCGGCCGGCGCTTTCGCTCTTCTCAATCAACAGATGCTGGTCGGCAAAGGCAGCGATCTGCGGCAGGTGCGTGATGCAGATCACCTGCTGGCTGCGCGACAGCTCCTTGAGCTTGTTCCCGACCGCCTCCGCCGCGCGCCCCCCAATCCCAATGTCGATCTCGTCAAACACCAGCGTTCGCGGCAATGCCGAGCCGCGCTTCTTGGCCCCGCTTGACGCCTGCGCCTCCACTGCGGCCTTTAACGCAAGCATCACCCGCGACATTTCGCCCCCGGACGCGATCTCGGTCAGCGGCTTCAGCGGCTCGCCGGGGTTAGTCGAGATGCGGTACTCCACCGTATCCCACCCAGCGGCAGACCACGTCTCCGGCGCCTCCGAGGCTTGGACCTCGATGAGAAATTTCGAGCGCATGGCCAGTTCATTAATCTGCCGCTCGGCCGCCCTGGCGAGCTTTGCGGCCGCGCCCCGGCGCACCTCGGTCAACGCGCTTGCTGCCCTGCAAAACTGCTCCGCAGCGCTCTTCAACCCGGCCTCGAGCTCCACAATCCGTGCATCACGGTTCTCCAGGTCAGCCAGCTTTGCCGCAGCCATTGCGCCAAACGAAATAACCGCCTCCAGCCCCGGCCCGTACTTGCGTTTCAGCCGGTCCAGCAGCGCTAGCCGGTCTTCCACCTCGGCCAGACGTTCCGGCGAGGCGGTTGCCTCGTCCGCGAAAGCCCGCAGCGTCGAAGCCACATCTTCCACGGCTGCCTGGGCCGACCGCAACTGTTGCACGGCGTCCGCGAAGCTGTCCTGAAAGCGCGCCAGGTCCTCCACATGACGAAGAGCACCGCCGATCAGACTCTCCGCCGAGACCTCCGCCTCGTACAACAAATCCAGCGCCGCATTGGCTCCGGTAAAGATCCGCTCCGAGTTCGCCAGCAAGCGCTTTTCCGCCTCCAGCCGAGCGTCTTCCTCCGCATCCACGATGGCCCCTGCCTCGATCTCCCGGGCCTGAAAGCTCCAAAGATCCAGTTGCCGCAAACGGTCGCCCTCTGCCCCGCGCAGCGCCTCTAGTTCGTCCCGCACAGTCTTCCAGCGCGCATACGCCTGCGACACCGCTTCCGTCCCAATCTGGGCCGAACGATCCAGCAGCATCCGCTGTTGCGCCGCGTCGAAGGCCACCAGCGTCTCCGATTGGGCATGGACCAACGCCAACTCGGGCGCCAACTGCCGCAGGACCCCCACCGCCGCGGGCTGGTTATCCCCCACGCCGCGCCCCTCGCCCCGCGCCCCAATCCCCCGCCCCAGCCGGATCGCGCCGCCGGCGACGTCGATTCCGTTGTCTTCCAGGATCGCTTCAGCGCCCGGCGTCGTCTCGAAGACGCACCCAACCACCGCCTTCTCCGCGCCGAACCGGACGGTGTCGCTGGAAGCCTTGCCGCCGAGCAGGAGCACCAGCGCATCGATCAGGATCGACTTGCCCGCACCAGTCTCGCCTGTCAGCAGGTTCAGCCCGGGACCGAACTCCGCGACCGTGTGGTCGATCACGGCGTAGTTCTCAACTCTCAGCTCCAACAACATTCTTCCGGCACCTTCGCCACGGCTTCGCCTCGCCAGCGTAGCACGGGAGCGGACTCCGGCAGGTGCACCAAACCAGGTTCGTTCCGGTCGTCTTGACTGGTTCTCCAGCCCCGACCCGGTTTTCCGCGCCTGCCCGGAGCCGTACACTGACGTTGTAGACATGATCGCTCTTGCTGTGCTCTTTCAGGACGCCCCCCTCGCGGAAACCCCCGCCGCAACCACAGGTCCCCTCAGCTCCGGAGCGCATACGGGCGCGCTCGCGGACATGCTGCACAACAGCGGTCCCATGGCCATCACGGTGCTTCTGCTGCTGCTGGCGACCAGCCTCTTCTCCTGGGCGATCATGTTCTCCAAGTGGCGTTCCTTTCGTGACGCCGACAACCAGAACCGCCGGTTTGTCCGCGCCTTCCGCAAGTCCGGCCGCCTCAGCGAGGTCGCCGCGGTTGCCGAGCAGTTCCGCCCCAGCCCCCTGGTCTCCGTCTTCAACGAGATCTACGACGAGTACCAGCGCCAGGCGGGCGGACGCGGTACACCGCCCAATCCGCAAGCCCTGGAGCGCGCCGCGCAGACGGCCGCCAGCGAGTCGCTGACCATGATGGAAAGCCGGCTGACCTGGCTTGCCACCATCGCACAGGTGGCTCCCTTCGTCGGTCTCTTCGGCACGGTCATGGGCATCATCGACGCCTTTCACGGCCTCGGCACCGCCGGGGCCGCCACCCTGCGGGCCGTCGCGCCCGGCATCTCGGAGGCCCTGATCACCACGGCTGCCGGCCTGGTCGTCGCCGTCCCCGCGGTAGTCGGCTATAACCAGCTCACCGGCCGTCTTCGCGAGTTCGCCGCCCGCATGGACGACTTCGGCCGCGAGCTCCTGAACGCCATCGAGAACGCTGCGCTGGTAACGCCGCACGCCACGCCACAGCCGCAACCTCCGGCACCTACGCCCGTCTTCAGCGGCGAAGAGCGGCGGAGGAGCCTCTAGCCATGGCCTTCACCGCCAAGGGCCGTACGCAAACGGCACTCTCCGACATCAACATCACGCCGCTGGTCGACGTGGTGCTGGTGCTCCTGCTCATCTTCATGGTCACCGCACCCGTCCTGCAAAGCGGCATCGAAGTCGCGGTCCCCCAAACAGGCACGGTGAACCAGACGGTAGACCAGCGTCGCGTGCTCACGCTCGACAAGGACCAGAACGTCTTTCTCGACGACAAGCCAGTCAACGTGCACGATCTTACGCAGATATTGTCAAAGAGCCCCAACCCGCGGCAGACCGTCTACGTGCGCGCGGACCAGCGCGTACCGTTCGGCGCGTTTGCCTCGGTCATGGATGCCGTCAAGCAGGCCGGCATTGCCAACATCAGCATCGTGACGGAGCCCTTCGATCGCTGACCATCCCAAGAACGGACTATGACCAACGTCACCTCCCCCCTGCATGCCGACGAGATCCGCGACTTCGATCGCCTGGGCGGCGGCATGGCCGGAGCCGTCGGCCTGCATGTGCTGCTGGCTGCCGTGGTAATCGGGGCGGCGTACGTCCATCTCGGCAAACACGACCGCTGGGGAGAGAGCGCAGCCTCCCTCGGGGCCATCCAGGCCTCCATGGTCTCGGCCCTGCCGCTGCCGTCGCGTAGCAAGCCCGTCGAAAAGCAGGTGCTTGCCTCGGAAGACGTAAACGAGGCCCCCCTGCCTACGCCCAAAGCAGCCACGCAGCCGCCTCCCAAGCCCCCCGACGTTCTGATCAAGGCCAGGACCCCCGAAAAGCCAACCCCGCCCGCGCCTGTTCACAGCACGGCTCCGCCCAGGCCTGACCTGCGGGCCCAGCCCAGCGAAGCGCCGCCACCGAAACACCCGCAGCCCGCGCCCGACACACCGAAGGCTCGCACCGGCGAAACCACCGCCACGCAGCTTCCCCAGGCAGTCACACAGTCCCAGAACGGCACAGCCACGGCGACCGTCGAGAACCGGGCCTTCGGCGCACACTATGCGTACTACCTCCGCATCGTGAGCCAGCGCGTCTCCCAGAACTGGCTCAAGGGCGAGGTCGATCCGTCCAGCTCGGTCGGAAAGAGCGTCACCCTCGCCTTTGACATCGACCGGGAGGGAACGCCGCAGAACATCCACATCAAGGCCCGCAGCGGATCACCAACCCTGGATGCCTCGGCCACCCGCGCCGTGCAGCGCGTCGACGGCTTCGGTCCTCTACCCGCGGGAGACAGCATCTCCATCGAGTTCACCTTTGATTACAAGCAATAGCCGCGCCGGAGCATCACCCGCGGTACAGGTCCAACAATCACCGCCCCCGGGCGTCTACAGTGGATGGGAATGACAGGTTTCAGCATGGTGCGTTCGTGGTCGAACGGGCTCCGGCGCGGGCTCAACACCTTCCTCGGCTCTTTGGCTTTCTCTACTGCGCTGGCAGGCAGCGCGGCTTTCGCGCAGGATCCTTTTCACCTCGAAACCAGCACCGGCGCGGAGCGTCTTCGCCTGGCAGCGGCGAACTTTAAGCCGGGCGCCGCGGACCAGGGCACGGTTGCCCTCGCGCGGGTTTTCGACACGACGCTGTACGCCGATCTCGGCAACGCCGGCATCTTCGACCTGGTCTCCAAGAGCATGGTGCCGCCATCCTCTCCCGGCACCCCCGCGGAGGTGAACCTAAGCCAATGGGCCGCGGCCCCGGCCAACGCCGGCATGGTGGCCTTTGGAAATCTCGCTGTGGACGCCGGGCACATCACGGTGAACGGCTTTCTCGATGACGTGCGCAATACCCAGTTCCCGCAGGTCTTCGCCAAGCGCTACAACGACGTCGCGAACGAAGAGACCGCGCGCCAGATCGCCCACAAGTTCGCCGACGAGATCATCTTCCGGCTCGGTGGCGGCATTCAGGGCATCGCCGAATCCAAGATCTTCTACGTCCACTTCACCGGCACGGGCAACAAAGAGATCTGGGAGATGGACTACGATGGCGCCAACCAGCACGCCATCACCCACCTTGGCGAGATCGCGCTCTCGCCCCGCGTCTCGCCCGACAACTCACGCATCGCCTTTGCCGCCCTCGGCCGCGACGGTTTCCAGCTCAAGATGTACTCCCTGCTGCTGAACCGCCTCGTGGCGTTCAACTCGCCGGGCAGCACGAACATCTCCCCCGCATGGGGCCCCAACGGCCAACAGCTCGCCTTCTCCTCATCCCGCTCTGGCGACCCTGAGATCTGGATCGCCGACGCCGGGGGCGCCGCCGCACACAAGGTCACCAGCTTTCGCGGGCCCGACGTCTCGCCGACCTTTAACCCCAAGACCGGCGCGCAGATCGCCTGGATCAGCGGCCGCACCGGCCTTCCGCAGCTCTACATCATGGACACGGACGGCTCCGGCGTACAGCGCATGACCGATAGCGGGTATGCGACCTCACCGTCCTGGTCGCCCAATGGCCAGTTCATCGCCTTTGCGTGGGACCGCAAGTACGGCCCGGGCGCGCCTGGCGGCCAGGATATCTACGCGATGGAAGTGGCCACCAAACGCTGGATCCAACTGACCCACGACATCGGCCGCTGCGACTTCCCTTCCTGGTCCCCCGACGGCCGCCACATCGTCTTCGCCAACTCCGGCGGTCGCGCGGCCTCCAGCACACGGATCATGACCATGCTCGCGGACGGAACCGGGCAGAAGGCGCTGACCGGCGACGGCAACGACATGCCGAATTGGAGCTGGCATTGAGAGCTTGGAGCATGTCGCTATACGATATGCCGTGACGTGCCCCGCACCGCAAGCTCGATGTGAAGAGCATAGTTTTGAAGAAGCCGAAAGAGGAACAAGGATGAACGGACGCCTATCGTCACAGACTCTCAGCAGGGCCCTAAGCCGCTCTGCCTGCGCTCTCAGCCTGGCTGTGCTGGCCCTGGCAGGCTGCCATAAGAAGACCGCTCCCGTGGCCACGAACGCGCTTCCCCCCGCAACCACGGGCCCGGCGCCGACGGCAACGCTCACGGCCGATCCGCCAGCGATCGACCTCGGTCAGTCCGTCGTCCTGAACGGGCGCACAACCAACGCGACGAGTGTGAACATCGACGGGATCGGCGACGTCCCTGTCAACGGAACCCAGACGGTGTCTCCGGCGAATTCGACGAACTTCCACCTGGTCGCGAAAGGCGACGGCGGCACAACCGAGGCCAACGTCCGCGTCACCGTGCGCGTCCCCACGGTACCCGGCACGAATAGCGGCGCCGACAACGGTGGGGGCGATACCGGATCCGACGCAGCGTTCCACGCCGCGGTTCAGGATGTCTTCTTCGGATACGACAGCTATGAGATCAGCGCCGACGCGGAAGCCAATATCGCCGGTGCTGCCCGCTATCTGAACAGCCATCCTTCCATGAAGATCTTGATCGGCGGCTACTGCGACGACCGCGGCTCGGCCGAGTACAACATCACGCTCGGCGAAAACCGCGCGAACGCTGCCAGGGAAGCTCTGGTCAGCGCCGGGATCGCCGCCAGCCGGATCCGCGTTGTCAGCTACGGCAAGGAACGGCAGTTCTGCACCGATGAAACCGAAAGCTGCTGGCAACAGAACCGCCGCGCGCAGTTCATGATCGACCGCTAAGTCTTCGGCTCGTTTCTTCCGAAGAGGATCTGCACTCGTTGTCCTTCTTGCCTTTCTTGTTGTCATTCCCGAAGGGAACCAGCTTTTCTTCGCCCGCAGGTTCCCTCGACGCCAACAACCCAGTCTGCACGGCCTCATGAAGCCTCCGCGCACCGAACATCATGGAGTTCCCACCATGCGCCTCCACCGCACGATCCGCCGCGTCGCTCCTGCCATCGTTCTTCTGGGATGTTTGTTCGCCCGTCCCGCCCTTGCCGTGAACAAGGACATGATCCAGCTGCAAACGCAGGTGCAGCAGCTCATTGATTCGGTCGCCCGCATGCAGCAGTCCAACGACCAGCAGATGGGTGTGCTCAAGGACCTCGTCCAGCAGAGCGTCGACTCGATCAACAAGATGTCCATCACCGTGGGCGGGCTGCAGACCAGGCTGCAGAGTCAGGCAGACGCCGAAGGGCAGCGCAACGACCAGCTTTCCGGCCAGGTACAGGCCCTGAATGACACGCTGGACGAACTGAAGGCGCGGATGCAGCGCATGGAGAAGTCGCTGAGCGATCTGCAAGGCCAGGCACAGTCGGCCAACGCCATCCTCGGCAGCCTTCCGGGAGCGAATGCCGGTGGTGCCGTGCCAGCGACTCCGCCTTCGTCGGCGGGCGCTTCTCCTGCGAACAGCACGCCCGCCTCCAACGATAACTCTGCCGACAACGGCGGCTTGGCGTCGCGTCCCGCCCCGGTTTCCGGCCCGTTCACCGGCCCTTCTGCGGGAGACATGTACCGCGCCGCGTACAGCGACTATATGGCGGGCAAATACCCGCTGGCGTCATCTGAGTTCGCCGACCTGATCAAGGCGCATCCGGATGACAACCTCGCGGGGAACGCGTTCTTCTACACCGGAGAGATCGACCTGCACGCGTCCAAACCGGCCGCCGCGGTCAAGAACTACGACCAGGTGCTCGAGCGCTACCCGGACAACGCTAAGATCCCCGCGGCCCACCTCCACAAAGGCGAAGCTCTCATCGCCCAGAAGCAGACCGAAGCCGGGATCCGCGAGCTGCGGGCCCTGATCCAGCGCTTTCCCAACTCACCGGAGGCCGCCCAGGCCCGGGCAAGGCTCTCCGCCCTGGGTGCCGCGCGCCGCTAAGGGTCGTCTCCTGAAGCTGTGACTCCTCTGCCGGCCCTGCGCTTCGAGTTCGTGCCGCGGGGCACGCTCCTGGTTTTCAATGCGGAAGCGAGCCCCAGGCCATCAGTTCCGGATCTCACGCAGGGCCTGCTCTACCGTCGCGCGGTCTTCCGCGGTGAGCGGCAGGCGCGGAAGACGCGGAACCCCGCCGAAGTAGCCGTTGAAGTCACACCCTGCTTTCACCGCCGCAGGTCCCAGCCGTTGGAGCAGCAGTTCGGCCTCGGCGAGTCGCGCAGCTCGCTCCTCCGCGAGCGCGTGGTCGCCGTCCTTCCACGCCGCATACGCCTCAAAGCAGGCCTGCGGGGCACACGCGGACAGCCACGGCATCGCGCCCGAGACGCCCGCGTTGAGCAACGGCAGTACGCTATGCGCAAAGCCCGCGGAGAGGATCTGAAAGCCCACCTCTTTCACACGGGTCTTGAGCGCCGGTGCGGGCGGTGGGCTCACCGCAGACGCGGACGCCAAGGCCGTCCCGCCACTCAGCGAGGCCACACTGATCATGCCGGACGACTCCACGCGACTAATGTCATCGCTCCCTAACATCCGCCGCGTCACCGCCTCAAACACAGTGGTGACCGTCACCTCGCGCCGGACGTCGTTGGTCGCTTCCAGCAACTCTGCCATCCGCGCTACGGTCAGGTCGGCATCCATCAGGCCGATGATGTTGGGGTGGTGGGCGAGGTTGGCAATCACTTCAGCCGGCAGTTGCAACGCGGGCGGCTTTGCGTCGCTCAACAACACCACCGGAAGCGGCGACCGGTCGGCAACCGACGTGTAGTACAGCAGCAACTCGCGGGCGTCGTTTCCGCGCACCAGTTGAGCCCAGTCCGCAGGCGGACTAAGCAACACGGCATCAAAGTCATAGCGTGCCGCGGTCTCCGCCGTTGTCAGGGCCGCATGAACACTGGCCCGTTGAACCCCTGCGATCAGGACCTTTGCCTTCCCCGCAAACTCCGCCACGCTGTTCAGAAAGCTTTCCGACTCAGCGTCCGTAAGCGCACCCGATTCACCGCCGGGCGCCAACGTGACCAGACCGGCCACGGGGCCCAGGGAATACCGGCCGACGTTGTGCTCCAGCTTGCGAAGATAGCTCGCGCCATCGCGGTAAAACGGACACGTCAGCGGAACAAAAAGACCTTGCAGCAGCATCTTCCCAGTGTAGCCGTCCTGCGCGCAACGCACGACACGGGACGCTTGTTACCCAACGACCGTCGTGGCACGCTGCGCCGCATGAAGCTCCTGCAGACACTCCACCGACCCACGCCCCACTTGCAGCGACTCGATGCCTTCCACCGCGGCCTGCGCTGCCGCAAGCGTCGTGATCATGGGCACACGTGCCGCCACAGCCGCACGTCGCAGTGCCTGCTCGTCAAAGACCGCGTCCTGCCCCGTAGGTGTGTTCACGATCAAGTGAATTCTCTCGCTTTTGATCAGGTCAACGACGTTGGGCCGGCCTTCATCCACCTTGTACACGCGCTCCACATGCAGGCCCGCAGCCTCCAGCACGGCAGCCGTTCCATGCGTGGCCACTAGTTGGAATCCGGCATTGGTGAAGCGCTTGGCCAGGGAGAGCAAGGCCGGCTTGTCGCGATCGTTCACACTCAAAAAGAGATTGCCCCTGGTTGGCAGGAAGAGCCCCGCCGCAGTCTGCGCCTTGGCAAAGGCCTCGCCAAAGCTCCGTCCCACGCCCATCACTTCGCCGGTCGAACGCATCTCCGGCCCAAGCACCGGATCGACGCCCTGAAACTTCGCCCAAGGAAATACCGGGGATTTCACAAAGAAGTGATCGCCCGTATCCAGGTCCCGGCCGCTCGCCACCTGCTCCGGCAGCAGGTCCTTCAACCGCTGCCCGGTCATCAGCCGCGACGCAATCTTCGCCAACTGCACGCCCGTCGCCTTCGACACATACGGCACGGTACGCGACGCCCGCGGATTCACCTCGATCACGAAGACCTTGCCTCGCTGCACGGCGAACTGTAGATTCACCAGCCCGATCACGTTCAGCGCCCGCGCCAGCTTGCGCGTGTACGTCCGCACCGTGTCCAGCACCTCAGGCGACAGGTCCACCGCAGGCAGCACGCAGGACGAGTCACCCGAGTGCACGCCGGCTTCCTCGATGTGCTGCATGATGCCGGCGATCACCACATCCTCACCGTCGCACAACGCGTCCACGTCCAGTTCCTGCGCGTCCTCCAGAAAGTGATCGATCAACACCGGCCGCTCCTGCGAGTACTCGATTGCCGTCGTCATATACCGGCGCACCGCATCATCGTTGTACGCGATCACCATGGCGCGCCCGCCCAGCACGTACGATGGCCGCACCAGCACCGGATACGTCACCTTCCGCGCACCCGCAAGCGCCTCGTCCACCGACGTCGCCATCGCCGCCGGCGGCTGTGGAATGTCGAGATCCTGCAGGAGCTTGCCGAAGCGCTTGCGATCTTCTGCCAGATCGATCGACTCCGGCGAGGTTCCGATGATGGGCACACCGGCATTCTTCAACGGCAGCGCCAGGTTTAACGGCGTCTGCCCGCCGAACTGCACAATCATGCCGATCTCGGCACCGCTTGAGGCCTCGTGCTCATACACCGCCATCACGTCTTCAAACGTCAGCGGCTCAAAGTACAACCGGTCGGACGTGTCATAGTCCGTCGACACGGTCTCCGGATTGCAGTTGATCATGATCGTCTCAAAGCCGTCCTCCCGCAGCGCAAAGGCCGCATGGCAGCAGCAGTAATCGAACTCAATGCCCTGCCCGATGCGGTTCGGTCCGGAGCCGAGAATGATCACCTTCTTGCGTGCCGTCGGCGGCGCCTCATCTTCTTCGTCGTAGCAGGAATACAGGTATGGCGTAAAGCTCTCAAACTCTGCCGCACAGGTGTCCACCAGCTTGAACACCGGCCGCACCCCCAGCTTTCCGCGCACCTCGCGCACAAAGGCCACGCCCTCGCGGCCTTCCAACCCAAAGACTGCCGCGAGCCGTTCATCACTCAGCCCCATGCGCTTGGCAAGCTGCATGTCAAAGCGCCCCAGGCGCTCCAGCCCGCGCTCGGCCAGGCTCTTCTGCTCGTCGGCGATGAGCTTCATCTGATGCAGAAACCACGGATCCATCCCAGTCAGCCGCGCCGCTTCGCGCACCGCCATGCCACGCTCAAACGCATAGCGCAGGTAGCTCAACCGTTCCGGATGCGGCGTGACCAAACGCTGCGTCTGGCGCCGCGGATCGATGTCGCTCGAGCCAGCCTTCTTGCCCGTCTCCAGCGAGCGAATCGCCTTCATCAAGGCTTCCTTGAAGGTGCGTCCGATCGCCATCACTTCGCCCACCGACTTCATCTGCGGCCCCAGTACTTCATTGGCGCCCGGAAACTTCTCAAACTGCCACTTCGGAATCTTCACCACAACGTAGTCGATCGTCGGCTCAAAGCACGCCGGTGTGGCCTTGGTGATGTCGTTCTGCAACTCATCCAGCGTGTACCCGACCGCCAGCCGCGCCGCGATCTTCGCAATTGGAAACCCCGTGGCCTTCGACGCCAGCGCCGAGGAACGCGAGACGCGTGGGTTCATCTCGATCACCGTCATGCGCCCCGTGTGCGGATCGACCGCAAACTGCACGTTGCTGCCGCCGGTCTCCACACCGATCTCACGGATCACCGCAATCGCCGCATCGCGCATCCGCTGATACTCGCGATCGCTCAACGTCTGCGCCGGCGCCACGGTGATCGAGTCCCCCGTATGCACACCCATCGGGTCGAAGTTCTCGATGGAGCAGATGATCACGACGTTGTCGTTCAGATCGCGGACCACCTCCAGCTCATACTCCTTCCACCCCAGCACGCTCTCTTCCAGTAGGCACTCGTGCACCGGCGAAAGGTCCAGCCCGCGCGACAGGATCTCCATCAACTCTTCGCGGTTGTAGGCAATGCCTCCGCCCGATCCGCCCAGCGTAAAGCTCGGCCGAATGACCACCGGGAAGCCCAGCTTCACGGCAAACTCCAGACCATCGCGGATGTTGTTCACCAGCATCGACCGGGGCATATCCAGCCCGATCTTCTTCATCGCATCCTTGAAGAGCAGCCGGTCTTCCGCCTTCTTGATCGCTTCCAGCTTGGCGCCGATCAACTCAATCCCAAGCTGATCCAGAACGCCCTTGTCGGCCAGCTCCACCGCAAGATTCAGTGCGGTCTGCCCGCCCACCGTTGGCAGCACGGCAAACTTTCCACCGCCCTCCGGCATGCGCTCCAACTCCAGCCGCAGGATCGCCTCTACATACGCCTCCGTGAGGGGCTCAATGTAGGTGCGGTCCGCGATCTCCGGATCCGTCATGATCGAGGCCGGGTTGGAATTCACCAGCACCACCTCATACCCTTCCGCCTTCAGCGCCTTACACGCCTGCGTTCCCGAATAATCGAACTCGGCCGATTGACCTATCACAATGGGCCCTGAGCCGATGACGAGGATCTTGGCGATGTCATGTCTACGTGGCATACCTTTTGTCCTTGCTGCGCTGTTCCATGCGCGCCAAAGCTTTGCCGCAGTGTCGGCAGAGTCTAGAGAGGCCCGAGCCTCTGTGTGTGAACCCGATCAATGTCGACCGAGAGTCTTTCGAACGGTGTGGAGAAAAAGGTCCGTGTACGGATAAGAACGAATCTGCATACCGCCCATCAATTGCTCGCCCGTGACCAGGTTGATCACGATGACGAGAACGATCAGATGGCGAACGGCCGACGTCAGCGGCAACGAACGTGTCCCACTCCGCATGCATAACACACACAGCACCAGCACGGAAGCAGCTGTGGCATCTGCACACCAACGCGCAATATCGGTGCCGAGAAGACTGAGCGCTAACGGAATGAGTCCTGCTGCCGCGCAGCAGAATGGCAAGACCCTGCCCGCAGAAAGCGCCCTCGCCAAAGAAAGATTGATGTAGGTCAGCAGGCCCAAGGTCGGGGCAAAGATGGCGATGACAGGAAGGATGACGCGCGTCCATACGGAAAGCTGGACCGCATACCCCAGAACCAGCCGAATACTTCCTTGCAGCGGAGTCGTGAGTATCGTCAGCAAAACAGGATTCAACGGAGCGTCCACACGGGAACTGACCAGTTCCTGCATGGCACTGATCTGCGCTGCGGAGAGTGTCCGGTGGCTCACGGCCACGGTGAGCAGCATCGCGAGCAGACAGCCCATGGCTGCAATCCAAACTCCTCGCTGACTACGATCCAGCGTCGTCTCCAGAACAAAGGTCAGTAACATCACGGGCACGTACAACAGCAGAAATCCCTCGTGGATGAGTACACCCAGGAGCAGGAACACGGGCAGCAGCAGCAGGCGGGCCGTTCTTCCCCGCACGAGCACAAAGCTCGTTGCGAGCCCAAGAAGCAGCACATCGAGGTAGCCCACCAGGTGCACCAAGAAGGTGAGCGCAAAGCTGGAGGCGAGCAATGCCAGGACTTTCGCGTCGGGCAGCACAGCAGAAACCCGGCTCTGCCTGAGCAGCCCTGCAACAAGCGCCAGCGCTGTGCCGAGAACAGCGAAGCTGAACAGGCGGAAGTGGCGAACGTGTTGCAGCCCCAGTATGTGGCCGAACGTCGCGCCTACAAGGCCCCGGCGAACAAGCCCGAAGTGGTAGTCGAGTTGAACCTGCGTGTAGGCCCACGTCAGCGGGCTGTGCAGACCTTTCAGCACACTGGTAGACGCCAGGACCGCTACCATCAGCCACTCAAAACGACGCTGGTCAGCAATGAAGTCCAAGAAGCCGGCTCGCGGCTCGGCGACGGGGAGCGAGGGAGCTTGCAAGTGCGTCATTTACCGCCGCTGTGCTCCTGCGCAGAAAGCTCGCCGCGACCAGCGTCGGACTTCCATGCCTCCATCATGCGGCGAAAGTCCCGAAACAGATAGTGCGAATCGTGTGGTCCGGGGCTTGCCTCCGGGTGGTACTGCACGCTGAACATCGGGTCGGTCTTGTGCTTCAGCCCCGCCATCGTGTTGTCGTTCAAGTTCACGTGCGTCACCGCAACATCCTCCGGCAGACTCTCCGGATCCACGTTGAAGTTGTGGTTTTGCGACGTGATCTCGACCTTTCCGGTCTCCAGATTCTTGATCGGATGGTTGCCGCCGTGGTGACCGAACTTCAGCTTGTAGGTCTTGCCGCCCAACGCGAGCCCAAACAATTGATGACCCAGGCAGATCCCAAACAGCGGCTTCTTTCCCTGAAGTTCCCGAATCGTCTCCTGCGCATACCCCAAAGGCTCCGGATCCCCTGGCCCGTTGGAAAAAAACACCCCATCTGGATTCATCGCCAACACCTCCGCTGGGGCCGTCTTCGCGGGCACCACCGTCACCCGGCAGTTCTCGCGCGCCAGCATGCGAAGGATGTTCTGCTTGATCCCATAGTCGTACGCAACAACGTGGAGTTCGTCAGCAGCCGCAGAGTTTTGTCCGGGAAGCAGTTTGTCGCCCGTCCCGTTCCGCTCATCCTTGGCCGTCCACTCATAGCTCTTCGGCGTGCTCACGACACTGGCCAGGTCCGTACCGTCCATCTTGCGATGCGCCCGCGCCTTTGCAATCAGCGCCTCCGGATCGCTCACCTCCGTGGACAAGCAGCCCCGCATCACCCCGTTGGCCCGCAGGTGCCGCACGATGGCTCGCGTGTCCACGTCGCCGATCACCGGGATGCCGTTGCGCTCCAGGTACTCGTCGGCCACCTCCGTCGAGCGCCAGTTTGAACTGATGGGCGAAAACTCCCGCACTACCAGGCCTTCGATGTAGGGTCGGGCAGACTCGGCATCCGAGGGCGACGTCCCGTAGTTGCCGATCTGGGGATTCGTCAGGACCACAATCTGGCCTGCATAGGACGGATCGGTAAAGATCTCCTGGTAGCCCGTGAGTGACGTGTTGAAGACGACCTCACCCACACGCTCCGCCGGCGCGCCAAAGCTGCGTCCTCGAAACACACGCCCATCTTCCAGGGCAAGCATAGCCTGCATGACCTTTCCCCTCTCAAGGCGATCGATCAAGTTTACCAGTCTGGCCCGCCCCTTCCTCGAAACAAAAGAACAAGCCCGGACGGATCCGGGCTTTGCCAGGCAACAACCTGCCATAAAGCTACTGCATGTGATGGTGGTGGTGGTGCCGGTGATGCCGGTGGTGGTATTGCGCGTCCGCTGTGCTCAGCGTGCCGAACAAGACCGCAAGACCGAAAAGCGAGAGCAACGCCCGTTTCATCTTCATAGTTCCTCATTTCTCCTGTCGCACCGACCGCCTGAGTCTCATCGGCCCCCGACGACCGTTCAGAACCTATTCTGACCTCAAAGTTTGTATCGGCAACAACATTCTTTGGTAATCAAGTAAGGTCCATTAACAGGTCTCCCCCCTCCTCCCGGACCGGGTAGACGCGCACTTGCGCCCGCTCCGGCTCCGCTGCGACCCCCGTTGTGACGTCGAACGCCCAGGCGTGCCATGGGCAGATAACCGCTTTGCCTTCAACCCATCCCTGCCCCAACGGGCCCTGCCGGTGAGGGCAAAGGTTGTCCAGCGCGTGAAACTTCCCCCCTACATTCGCCAGGCAAACTGCCGTTCCAGCGATCTCTACCTTCGTAACCTCGTCCGTTTGTGGTCCCTCGACCACACTGCAGATCCGCACCCAGTCCGCCATGCCACCTCCGCCACGCTCCGACGTAAGATGCGAGGTGAGGATCCTCCCCGATTTGCCTTCCGCCAAACCAGTCCGCCCGCGTCCCTCCCCGCCCGTTGCCCCTGAAGTCGTCGATCCCGCCTGGATCCTGAAGGCCGCCGGCGCGGTCGTCGGCCTCGGCGTGTTCTGCGCGTACCTCACCCTGTGCCTCTTCTTCTACGCCGGCCAGTGGCAGTTTGTGTTGCATCCCTCGCGAGCCGAAACGCCCACTCCGGCCGCGGGGCAGCTATCCTTCACGCCCGTTCGCTTCGGTGACGACGCCTCCGGCCAGCCGCAGCTCTCCGGTTGGTGGATCCCCGGCAACTCCCCTGCGAGCCCGACGATTCTCATGCTTCATGGCGAGACCGGCTCCATGCCGGACGCGCTTCCCTCCGCCAAGGTCCTGCATGATGCGGGCCTCAACGTCCTCCTCTTCGATTACCGGGGCTTCGGCCAAAGCTCCGGCCGGCACCCCTCCGAGTCGTTGATGAAGGCCGACGCGGAGTCCGCGTTCCAGCACCTGGTTGGCTCCGGGCGCGCCCGTCCGGGTGAACTTCTGGTCTACGGTGCGGGTCTCGGCGCGTCGCTCGCCGTCATGCTCTCTTCGCAACACAACGAGATCAAAGGACTTGTTCTCGAATCCGCCGATGGCGACACTCTCTCCCGCGTTGAACACGACGAACGATCCCGCTTGATCCCGATCTCCCTGCTGTTTCACGAAAGGTTCCCGCTTGCGGATCCGCTCAGCACTCTCCAAACCCCCAAGCTGCTGATCAGCTACACACGCGGCGCGGCTCCGGTCGTGGCCGGCCGGGCAGCCAGTCCGAAGATGACCGTAGAGCTCGATTCCCCGAACGACACAACTGCCGCCACCGCCGCTGTCCGGCGCTTTCTGGACACCTACGTCACAGGCGCCATTCCCTCCCTGATTCCCGCTCGCTAGCTGCTGCCAGAAAGGCGCGAAGGCTCCCGTTGTTCCGGGAGCCTTGGAGTGGCGCGAAGGCCGCCGCTGGTCTGGGGCCCTGCAAACAGGGGGGAGGGGTGCTGCGGATGGGGGAAGCCGGTGACCGAGGGAACTGCTGGCCCGGCAACTGCAAGCTACATGTGTAGAGACGCAAACTGCGGGAAAAGGTTCTCCCGTTTTCCACAACTTTCTGCAAAGTATCTACATAATTCGGGATGCAGGGAATCCCACCTCCGGGTTAGCCGGAAATGCCGCTAAACAAACCGTAGAAAGCCACCCTGGTTCAGCCGTGAGCCCGGGAAAACCGCGTCCAGACGGCGGGCTCCCAGCGTATGGAAGGCGGCCTCGCCCAGAACATTACGGAAATCCGTAGTCACTGCAAGGTCGCGGCCCTCGTTCAACTGATCGTTCGCGAGACCCGGCCAGCGCCCGTACACACGTCCGCCCTTCACTGTTCCGCCCAGGACGAACATCACATTGGCGTGCCCATGATCGGTTCCGCCCGTACCGTTCTGGCGAGCCGTCCGCCCAAACTCGGACATGGTCAACAACGTAATCGTCTCCGCACCATCGCCCATGTCCTGCCAGAAGGCGGCCAGGCTGTCGGAGAACTCCTTCAGGCGGTTCGCCAACTGCCCGTTAGCCCCGCCCTGATTCTGGTGGGTATCCCAGCCGCCGATATCGGCAAAGGCTGCTTCCACGCCCAGGTTTGCCTTCAGGAGCTGCGCGATCTGTTTCATGCTGTTGCCGAACGGCGAGTTCGGGTACACCGCCCCGCCGGTAGGCT
>CAXUNH010000041.1:0-24223 GCA_964252405.1 uncultured Acidobacteriaceae bacterium
CCACCCCCCCCCCCCCACCCAGCACCCCGCAACCCCCAACCAGCAACACAAAACCTGAAACCGCAACGACATCTGCACCTGACGCGGCGACCCGATCGCATGCCGCGTCACGCCCAACCCGCCCGGCGCCGCCGTGTACAGGCTGTATGGGTCCGTGCTCAGCTCCGGCGCATTGTTGTACGCCTCGTTTTGCGAAACGTTGTCCGTCGGAATATCGAAGCTGGTCGTGTTGCTGACGTTGAACACATCCAGCGTGTACCGCAACGCATACCGTTCGCTCAACTGGAGCGACTTCACCAGCGAAGCGTCCAGCCGCCGCTGCCACGTCTGCCGGAAGATGTTGCGCTGCCCCGACGTGAAGTTCGTCTCAAACACATCACCCTGCGGCACACCCATCTGCCCCACCGGGATCAGCGGAATGGTGAAGCAGGACGACTTCAACGCCGCGCCCGCCCCGGTGTTCGGGTCATAGAACGCGCCGTTATCGCCTGTTTTCGCGCTCTTCGCCGTGCACCCCTGCGCCAGCGGCACAATCGGGTTCGTGATGCCGTTAAACGTCGAGTAGAAGATGCTGCCCACCGCACCCGAATAGTCGATCACGCTGTACGGCTGCCCGCTCTGAAAGATCCCCAACCCATTGAGGCTCCAGTGGTTCGCCACCTTGCCTGCCAACGAGCCTTCGCTGAACGCGGTCGGCAGCGTATAGCTGTACGTAAAGTTCAGCACATGGGTGCGGTCGAAATCCGCCGACCCATACCCGCTCCGCAGCACGTTCGGGTTGTTGCCGTTGTAGAAGAGCCCCAGGGCGCTCTGCTCATCCGTCGCATGCGAGTACGTGTAGCTCAACCCCGCCTGCAGCCCATGGCTCAGTCGCTTCTCCAGGTGCGCCTGCAGCGCGTGGTACGCCGAGATGCCTGCCGCGGTATAGCTTTCCGACTCCGACGAGTAGCCCGTGTACGGTACGCGCAGGTCCACGTTGCCGCCCTCGTAGTTCTGCTGCATCTGCCCGTACTGGCAGTTGCCGCCGCCCGGCTGGTTCACGCAGATCGGCGCAAACGTGTCCGGGTCCAGCACCGTGTAGCCATAGCTGAAGTACTGCGCATTCGGTCCGCCGGCCAGCGTCGGCGAACTCTGTGTCGCAATGCGTGCCTGATTGATCGGCAGCGGAATCACCTGGTGCCGTCCCAGGTTGCCGACATAGCCAAGCTCCACCAGCAGGTCATTGCGCGGCTGCCACTGCACATCCAGCGTGAAATTGATGCTGTACGGCAGCTTGTTCGCGGGGTTATACGCCCCCAGCGTGTACGGCTGCTCCCCGGCGATGATGCCCGCTGCATTGGGCAGATACTTCGCCAGGTCCGCCGCGCTCGGGTTCACCGGCGCCTGCCCCAGCGTTGGCCCCCATGGGGTCTGCAGGCTGTACGCACTTGTGCCCGGCCCATAGGGCGTCCCCGCGCCACAGATCGGAATGTAGAAGTCGTACAAATAACTCGTGTTTCCATACGGCGACGCACTGTACGGACAATGCTGCTGCGTCACAAACGGCGGCGTCTGACTTACGCCAAAGGGGCCGCCGGAGACCTCACCCGCCGCATAGCCCGGCGACAGGTACGTGTACAGCTCACCGCGGTCGTAGTACAGCCCCGTGCCCGCGCGCACCACCACCTTCTGCTTCGCGAAATCCGGCAGCCACGCCGCACCCAAGCGCGGGCCAAAGCCCCATTGACGGCCCGTCAGCGTGGTGTCGCTAACCCCCTTTGTTCCACTGACGTTGTTGCCCGCGATGATGAGCCCGGAGTTCACAATCGAATCCGCGGCCGCGTTGTATTGGTACAGCGACGGGTCGAAGTTGAAGATGCGCCCATACTTCTCAGTAAGTCCGCCATTCCAGTCCCAACGCAGCCCCGCGGTCAGCGTCAGGTTGGGCAGCACCTGGTACTTGTCCTGGACGTACAGCCCATCCTGATTCGCGCGGTAGTAGCGGTTCGCATCGCCCTGCAGGTAGGTCGAGGCAACAAAGCCGTTGGTGCTGTACGGCGTAATCCAGTTCTTCTCGAAGGTCACGAAATCCGGCGTCGCCACATTGCCTTTTCCTGTGCGCTGATCCCGGATGTTCAACTGGGTATAGGCGAAGCTTCCACCGAAGTTCAGCGTATGCTTGCCCAGCGTCAGCGTCGCATTCGCAGAGGGCATGATGCGGTTCTGAAAGACGCCGGTATACGCGCTCTGCGAGGCCGCGCTCGGCCCGATGTTCAACGCCTGCGACCCCAATCCAGCCGGCGTCGACGACCCTAGCGCATCCACAATCGTGAAGCCCGAAAAATACGACCCAAACGCAGGCGACATCGCTGCGATCGGCGTGCCCGCTTGCCCCGGCGACCACAGCTGATCGTTGGTGCTATAGGCCTTCTCGCGGATAAAGCCGAGCGTCTCCGTCAAGCCCAGGTTCGGCCGCAGCGTCTGCGTGTTGTTGATCGAAAACACATGTGCGCCCGCATCCAGGTGCTCCGTAAATCCAGGCACGCTCGAAAGCGCATACGGCGTCGAGTTCGGGTCGTGCTGATAGAAGTACTTCAGCGCAATCTGGTCCTTTGCGCTCGGGTTATAGTCCAGGTTCGCTACCGCGCGGTCGCCGATAAAGTACGCTGTGCCCTTCTCAAACGCATTAGCGGGCGAGTAGAAGTCCGGAACATGCCCATTGTCATTCGGGATGAGGTACTGCCCATTCGGCAGCTTCGCCTGGAACAACGCCAGGCCCACGGGGTTCGTCGTCCAATCCGCCGCACTCACGGTAAGCCCGTTCAACTCCACTGGATCGCTGCACGGCGCCACTCCCGTAAAGCCCTGCGGGCAATCAGCAGGGGACAACGATCCCGGGCCCCAGCTTCTGTTCGCAAGTGCCGCCAACGCCGCGGGGCTACGGTCGTTGCTCAGCCCCGTGGGCACCGGGATTTCGGTATCACCGGTCTCTTCATCCGCGACGTGGAGGTGTTCATACGCGAGGAACGCAAACAGCTTGTCCTTCACGATCGGCCCACCCACGGTGCCGCCCGCTGTGTAGCGATGGATGCCCGGATTCTTCGCACTTTCCGGCACACCCGAATCCTTCTTGAAGAAGAACGGCGCTGCGTTCAGCCAGTTCGACTCTCGATTGCCATACACCGAGCCATGCAGCGCGTTTGTGCCCGCGCGCGTGCTCAGGTCCACATGCGCGCCCGAGTTCGATCCCTGCTGCGCGTCATACATGCTCGCATTCACGCGCACTTCTTCAATCGTCTCCGGGGCCGGCGTCGGAATCGCATTGCCGATGGACAGATACACCGAAGACGCGCTCAACTCCGTGCCGCCGATCCCCGCATTGCCCACGCCCGTGTTGTTCACCACACGTGCGCTCTCCACCTGGCTCGTGCTCTTGCCGTTGAACAGGTTGCTGCCATCCACGCCGTTCAACAGAAAGGCATTGCTTGTATCGCGCTGCCCGTTTGCCCAAATGGGCAGATTCCCCAGGCCGGAGTTTACGCCGGTGCCACCCGGCAGTTCCGCGTTGACGCCGGGCGACAGGATCGCCAGCCCCGTAAAGCTTCCCGTGGGCAGCGGCACGGCCTGAATCTGCGCGCGGTCCAGGATGTAGCCGTTCGTCGTATCCGCCGAGTTCATCAGCGGATCCGCTTCCACGGTCACCGCCGTGCTCACGGCGCCCACCTGCAGACTGCCTGCCAACGTAACGGTTCGGTCCGCCTGCACAAGGATGCCGGGAACGCGTTCCGCCGTGTAGCCCTCCCGCGCAAACGTCACGGTGTAGCTTCCGATGGGCAGGTTCACCAGCGAGTAGCTGCCGCTTCCCGAAGTCGTTGTTTCGCGCGTGAGCTTGGTTCCCTGATCTACGGCCGTCACGGTCACATTCGGCACCACCGCGCCACTCGCATCGGTGACCGTGCCGGTAATGCCGCCGAGCGTCTGCTGTGCTGCACCCGGAACAGCCCAGGTGACAAGCAAGGGCGCGGCACACATTGCAGTAAAGAAGTTCCGAGCCCTTGAGTGCACCATGCAAACACCTCCAGCAATCGAGCGCGAGGCTCGAGCGAAAGGCAAGCCTGGGAGCTCGGACGTATGGCTATGCCCCCGCGCGGAAACCCGGGCGCTGCACGCGCACAGGCACTCAGCGACGGCTATTTCTGCAAAATGGGTGGACAAGCCCGACACTAGCAGGCAGGCACCGGAAAGGCAATCGAAATCTGAGCACCGCCTTCCATCGCGGTGGGCCCCAGGGAGCCCGCTACATCAACGGAAACTACATCTTGACGCGCGCCCTTCTGCTCTATACTCGGCGCAACTCCCATGCCCCACTCTGCACCAAAGCAGGGCCGGCCCGTCAGCCTGAAAATGCTCGCGGAGCATCTGGACCTCAGCCCTGCCACTGTCTCGTTCGTCCTCAACAACGCGCCCAACCGTTCCATCCCGGAGGCCACGCGCGAACGCGTCCGCGCCGCTGCCCGTGAGTTCAACTACCAGCCCTCCCTGGTCGCTCGCCTTCTGCAGGGCAAGCGCTCGCAGACCATCGGCATTCTACTGCCGGAGCTCGGCGAGGGCTACCATGCCCAGGTGCTCGCCGGCGCTGCCGACGTATTCATGCGCGAGGGCTACTTCTTCTTCACCGCGCATCATCGCCACCGCAAAGACCTCGTCGACGAATACCCACGCCTGCTCGAACAGCGCGGCGTTGAGGGCATCCTCGCCATCGACACCCATATCGAAGGCGCGGGGGGCAGTCCCACCGTCACCGTCGCGGGGCACAAGTCTCTGCCCGGTGTCAGCAACATCGTCCTCGATCACGATCGCGCCGCCGAACTCGCTCTCGGCTACCTTGTCCGCGAAGGCCACCGTCGCGTCGCCTTTATGCGTGGCCCGGGCCTGAGCTCGGATACGGCCAGTCGTTGGCGCTCGCTCGTCCGCATGGCCCGGCTGCTGAAACTGCCCATGCCGGATACCCACATCATCCGGCTGGAAGAGTTCCTCAATACGCCGCAGTTCGGCTACCCCGGCGTCCAGCAGATGCTCATGCGCCACCGCAACTTCTCCGCGGTCGTCTGCTTCAACGACATCTCTGCTATCGGCGCGATTCGCGCGCTGCACGACGGAGGTTTGAGCGTTCCCCACGATGTCTCCGTGATCGGCTTTGACGACCTCACCGTGGCCTCGTACTTCGTCCCCAGCCTCACGACCATCCGCCAACCGCTCACGCAGATGGGGGCCACTGCCGCCACCATGCTCCTGAAGAAGATCCGCGGCGAACACGCCGAGAGCGTCGTCAAGATCGAGCCTGAGCTGATGATCCGTGAATCGACCGGGGAGGCGAACGCCGGGATCGGTAAAGCGAGAGAACCGGCTGCGCGGAGCCGGAAAGTCGATCGCGCTTCGACGGCGCCCCCTGCCGCCCCGCAGACAATCGCTTAAGCAGAACTTTTTCGCATCTCCCTTTCGATCCGTTCTCGCCTTTCGTGTCCCCGGCGTGGCAGGATGTTTGGCGGGTTTATTTCACGACCGAAGGATCTCCGAATATGGGTTTGGGCACACGCAGTCGCTTTGGCACACCGCAGTCTCGTTCCATGCAACGTCTTCTTACACAAGCGCTCGTCCCGTGTACGGCTTTTGCCCTTGCGGTTGGCCTTTTCGCGCAGGCTCCCCATCCGGTCACGCCCGCCGAGCAGCAACACATCGACGAGATCATCGGCAAGATGACGCTCGAAGAAAAGATCGACTACATCGGCGGCACCGGCTTCGCCGTCCGCGCGATGCCCAACCTGCACCTGCCCGCGCTGGAGATGTCCGACGGCCCCTACGGCGTGCGTTCCAACGCCGGCCTGCCCTCCACCACCTACTCTGAAGGCATCGGCCTGGCCGCGAGTTGGGACCGTGACCTCGCGGCAAGGATCGGCGCCGGCATCGGCCGTGATGCGCGCGCACGCGGGGTCATGTACATGCTCGGTCCCGGCACCAACATCTACCGTTCGCCCCGCAACGGCCGTAATTTCGAGTACTTCGGCGAAGATCCCTTCCTGGCCGGCGAGATGGACGCCGGCTACATCACAGGTATGCAACAGCAGGGCGTAAGCGCGACCGTCAAGCACTACATCGGCAATAACTCCGAGTACCTGCGCCACGACTCGGACTCGGTCATCGATGAGCGCACGCTACATGAGATCTACCTCGTCCCCTTTGAAGCCGCGGTCAAAAAGGGCCACGTCGGCGCGATCATGGACAGCTACAACCTCGTGAACGGCCAGCACGCCACGCAAAACAGCACCATCAACACCGACATCGTGCGCCACGACTGGCACTTCCCCGGCACGCTCATGTCGGACTGGGATGCCACCTACGACGGCGTCGCCGCCGCCAACGGCGGACTCGATCTGGAGATGCCCAACGGCAAGTTCATGAACCGCAAAAACCTGTTGCCGGCGGTCGGGTCCGGCAAGGTCACGGAAGCCACCCTCAACGAGAAAATTCGTCACATCCTTACCACCGCAGAGATGTTCGGCTGGCTCGATCGTCCGCAGCGCGACCCCGCCATCCCGCTCTATGACACGCAGAACAACGCCATTGCGCTGCAGTCCGCACGCGAATCCGTCACGCTGCTCAAGAACGAGAACAACCTGCTTCCGCTGAGCAAGGGAGGCACGCGCACGATCCTCGTCGTGGGCCCGAATGCGTATCCGGGCACGCCCGTGGGCGGCGGCAGCGCCGGTGTTGTGCCCTTCCACAACATCAGCCTCATCGAAGGTCTCGGGAACGTCGCGCCGGGCGTAACGATCCTCTCCGATCCGGGCATACCCACCCTGCGCGACCTTGCCAATCGCACCGACTTCACCACCGAAGAGACTGGCGGCAAGCCCGGCCTTAACGTCGAGATCTTCGACAACCAGAACCTCTCCGGAACGCCCTCCAAGACGCTCACCGCGCGCCGCATCAACTACACCGGCATCGGCTGGGACAACATCGCCGAAAGCGTCGACGAGATGCAGGACCACATCGAAGATTTCCCGCTCAAGGCCGGCTCCCGCCGCTTCACCGGCTACTTCAACGCCAAACAGCCCGGCAACTACCTCATTGCGCTCGCTGCGGGCGGTGAAGGCAACGGCAACCGCGTGCTGATCGACGGCCACCTCGTCATCGACGACTGGAAGTACGTTCGCGCCATGGAGACGCACCTCACGCTGCCGCTCACTGCGGGCACGCACAAAGTGGTCGTGGAGATGTGGCAACGCGGTCCCCTGGGCGGACGTCTGCGCTTCGCCATCGTGCCCGAAGAAAGCGTAGTGAATGGGCGCGCCAAAGAGCTCGCCGCTCATGCGGATGCGGTCATCGTCGCCGGGGGCTTCTACAACAACCGCGACATCAACACTGAGAGCGAGGGCGGCGACCGCACCTACGCCCTGCCCTACGGCCAGGACGCCCTGATCCGCGCCATGGAGAGCGCGAACCCCAAAACGGTCGTCGCCGTCACCTCCGGCGGCGCCGTCGACACCTCCAAGTGGATCGAGCAAACGCCAGCCTTCGTGGAAGCCTGGTACGGCGGCCAGGCGGGTGGGCAGGCCCTCGCCGAGGTCCTCTTCGGTGATCGCAACCCCTCTGGCCACACGCCCATCACCTGGGAGCGCCGCGCCGAGGACAACCCCACCTATAACAACTACTACCCCCAGGACGACGGCATCGAGGTGCAGTACAAGGAAGGCATCTTCGTCGGCTACCGGGGCTATGAGAAGGCCGGCACGAAGCCGCTGTTCCCCTTCGGATTCGGTCTCTCCTACACAACCTTCACCTTTGCCAATCTCAAAGTCACGCCTGGCTCCGGCGCCACGCTCGCGACCGCTGAATTCGACGTGACCAACACCGGCCAGCGCCCCGGCGCCGAAGCCGCGCAGGTCTACATCTCCGAGCCACACGCCAAGGTGCCCCGCCCCGCACACGAACTGAAAGGCTTCGAACGCGTCGAGCTCTCACCCGGCCAGACAAGGCACCTGTCGGTCCCGCTGGAGCCGCGGGCGTTCGCCTGGTACAACCCCCAAACCCATCACTGGACCATCGACCCGGGCCGCTTCACCGTATCGGTCGGCGACTCGGTAGCGTCGTTGCCCCTCACCGGCGCCGTGGAGATTAGCGCAGCGCAGGCCAAGGGCGCCAGTCTGGAGCGGTAAAGCTGCGTCCTCCCGGGCCAGTGCGTACGAGCCCCAGGGGAGGACGCGGTGGCCCGTCGCCGCCGCGTAAGCTCCGTGGCGACAGTGAACAAGGGCATGTCTCGTGTCGCCGGCTCTGCCGACGGCCTCGGCCGCATGGCGGCTCAGGCCCTTGTGGAAGAGGGCCAAGCTGTCGCCCTGCACGGGCGCAACGCACACCGTAAAGAGGTCGCCTATGCCGCCGTATCCCAGGCGCAAGCTGTAGAGAGTAACCCGGAAGCGGCCTTGGAGCGCTTCCTGATCACGCCGGAGGGCAGCATCTAAAGTAACTCGTGTCGTACGCAGCCGACTAATCGAAAGTTACTTTGCGTAATATACTGGATAGCACCAACATATCAACATGCGGCAAAAGACGGCGTCTGGCGACAAAAGCCCCCGTTTTGCCGTCGCACTTGAAACGGGGTGGGAAGCTTTCACCTGTGACCTGCTGATTGAGCTTCGCTCGGTGATCTGGAGGTCGCACTCACACGTTCTTATGAAGTGTGTTTTGCACGACACTCTGCCCGGGTCCGTTCCGTCCGTTGAACGGCACCTGGTCCGGTGATCAAGCGTTCCAGGAGCAGAATCATGCAATTGCACACCCAGGCATCCGCCTCACCGTTTGTCGTACAAAGGTCATTGAACAGCGCCGCGAGCCGCAGACCTGAGAACTTCTACCTGCCGCGCGACGTGAGCAGTCGCTTCGGTGTGCGGCTGCGCGAGCTTCGCCGCGAACGCAACATGACCCAGCTGCGGATGGCGGTCGAGTTCGGCATAGACCGGACCTTCATCTCAGACGTCGAGCGGGGCCGGAAGTCGATCTCCCTGCCGATGCTGGAGGTTCTCGCGCTCGGCTTTAACCTTAGCCTTTCTGAACTTCTTCGTGATATCTAACCTGCACACGCCTGCCTCAGGTACAGAGGAGAATTGT
Organism: uncultured Acidobacteriaceae bacterium; assembly: GCA_964252405.1. Taxonomy (GTDB): domain Bacteria; phylum Acidobacteriota; class Terriglobia; order Terriglobales; family Acidobacteriaceae; genus Granulicella. The sequence goes on from CAXUNH010000041.1 coordinate 9,145, forward strand.
CGGCCAAGAGCGACATCCTGTCCCTGGAATCCGGATTTCTCATCTCATCTGAGGCAGTTTGCCCAAATGCACGACGCTGATGGAGGAAAAAGATGAACATGCGCACGATTCTTGTTGCTTCTGTTTTGCTGCTGTCGCCGGCCGCCTTTGCGGCACCGGTTCTCGATGATCCAACGGTGAACGCCTCCCCGGAGCAGTTCCAGGTCACGCAGAAGACCGAAATCCCCAACACGACGCTCTCGCCAGGCAGCTACTCCATCCGGATTCTCGATCACCTGAGCGACCGGGTCATTCTCCAGGTTGCAGGGAAGGGCAATCGCGTCGAGACGACCTTTATCGCGATCCCGGCCTCCACGATGGCCAATGCGCCGGTCGGTCCTATCCTGTACGGCGGCGGACCCAAGGGTAAAGCGGCGATCAAGGGTTTCGCCTTCCCGGGTGGTCTCGCCGTGGAGTTTGTCTATCCCAAGGCTGACGCCGTCTCCATCGCCCAGGCCAACGATGCGCGCGTGATGGCCATCGATCCTGCTTCAGAGAATCGGGTCGCAGCCCCTAAGCTAAGCGCGAAAGATATGGAAATGATCACCCTCTGGATGCTGGAGCCTGCGCGCGTGGGACCGAATGACGCCAAGCCTTCCGGCATCGCCGCAACAAAGTACCAGGCCCCTGCCCCGGTCGCGCCCGCTCCCGTACAGACGGCCCAGGCTGAGCCTGCGCCGGCTCCCGTGACGAGCTCTTCGAGCTATGCATCCTCAGGGAGCAGCACGCCTTCCGCAAACGTCTCCGCGCGCCCGGCTCGCCGGTCACGTCCCACGCAGGTGGCCCAGAATGACGTCCCAGCGCCGCCGCCTGCCCGCACCCACACGCGTCCGGCAGGGGTGACCGCACTTCCCCATACGGCCAGCGCACTTCCCCTCGTCTGGTTGGCAGCACTGGTTTCCCTGGTGATGGCCGCGGCGCTGCGTCTTCGCCGCCTCCCGTGGCGTGGATGATGCCCGGCAAGAAGTCCAGCCTGTTTCGCCTGGAGGTCTGCGCCTGGTGCGCAGGCCTCCTCTGCGTTGCTGCCATCGTCGCCACGCGCTTGGAGGCGAGCCAGGCGCAGCATGCTGCTGAGAACTTCGGCAGCCACCGGCAGGCGCAGGCGCCGGCTTCTGCCGGAACTGAGGCCTCACCCGCCGCGTCCGGCCCAGATCTGTCCAGCTACCAGGGCGTGATCGGCCGTTTGGAGGTGCCGGCACTTGGCCTGCATGTCCCCATCCTGAACGACTATGATCCGAATTCCTTGCGGCGCGGCGTGGGTCGCATGAAGGGAACTGCCGTCCCTGGCGGACTGGGCAATCTGGTGCTCGCCGGGCACCGCGACACCTACTTTCGTCCCCTGCGGCGGGTGCACCCCGGCATGACCATGCGTGTCGTCACCCCGGCGGAGACCTACGACTATGTGGTCGATTCCACGGTCATCGTGACGCCGGAGAACGTGGACGTGCTGGACATCGGCGATCGCCCGGAGATGACCCTGATCACCTGCTACCCGTTCGACTTCATCGGCGCTGCCCCGAAGCGCTTTATCGTGCGCTCACACCTGGTCTCCCTTACAGGCGAGACCAGATGATCATGCGACGCTTGTCACTCTGGCGCGCACTGTAGCCAGTTCCTCGAGCCGGACCCGCATGGTGGACTGAAGCCGGTGCAGCACGTTCATGGTGATGCGCGGCGCATTCTCTTCGGAGACCCGCGTGAGGTACAGCGTGCTTCCCTCGCCCAGCCGCAGCTCGATTCCGAAAGAAGCCGTCCCTGGATCGCATTCAAAGAACGTTTCGCTGAAGCGCTCCCCCTGGATCTCCAGCTCCGCGGAAGCGAAGTGCAGGTCGCGGCATGCGGTGCGCAGCACCTCCCAGCATGCATCGAGCGAGTCCGCCGACTGCAGTGCCAGGTAGAAGTCTTCTACACAGATGGTGCCTCGAATGGCGCTCCGGATGGTGCGGATCGTTAAGGCCTCACGTGCCACGGCAATGAATTCCGTGTAGCCCAGACGGCTGATCCCGAGAACCACCAGGATCAGCAAGAGAACAAGAAAAGGCAGCGCCTTGTTGCTCACCGTCGCCAGAACGGCAAGAGACGCAAACGCACAGCAGGCACCGTACAGAATCAGTGCTGTATGCCGCGTGGAGAAACCCATATCCAGCACACGGTGATGGATGTGCCCGCGATCTCCCTGGAAGATCGGCACATTGCGCAGAAAGCGGCGCCCGATCGCCAGACCCACATCGGTTAAGGGCAGAGCCAACGCCATCAACGGCGCAGCCAGGCCCACGACACTGTGCGCCTGCTGCGACCAGACCAGCCCAAAGCAACCGAGCAGAAATCCGATGGTCAGGCTTCCACAATCGCCCAGGAACACGGAGGCGGGGCTGAAGTTATAGCGCAGAAACGCCAGCAACGCCCCCGCGAGCGGCGCCGTCACCAGCGCCAGGCCATAGTGGCCGTACATCAGCGCGATGCCGAGCACGGTCATCGTCGCCAGCAGGCTGACGCCGGTGGCCAAACCGTCCATACCGTCGATTAGATTCACCGCGTTCGTGCAGCAGATCAGCCACACCACACTGAGAACCATCGACGCCGGCGACGAAAGGTGATGCAGGTTGAGGTGAACTCCCAAGAACACAGCCACGGATGCCGCGATCACCTGTCCCAGCAACTTCTGAAAAGGACGTAGCCCCACGACATCGTCCAGAAAGCCCACCAGGAACATCACACCCGCGGCGGGCACGACGCCCCTCAGCACTTCATCATGCTGCACGTACACCCGGCGGCTATGGAAAAAGTACAGAAAGGCAAACGCAACCACGCAGGACAGCACAATCGGCAGACCACCCATGCGAGGCACCGCCCGCTGGTGCGCCTTTCGTCCGCCGTCCGGGACATCGACCAGTCCCCACTGCAGAAACAGGTCGCGACAAACGGGAGTAAGAGCAAAGCAAACCAGAAACGAAATCGTTCCCAAAGCTAAAAGAACGTACATGACGGCCTCTCTTTGGCTTTCGCACAAAAAAAGTTCAGTTCGGAAGCGGACGTACATGCTCCAGGGAAGGCAGCTCCGTCCCTGTCCGGGTCTGTTGCCCGGTACGGGGAGCGGCGCCAAGAATGTCGCCGATGCGGTCGACACTTTGCGGCAGATCGTAAAACTCAAGGAGTGCTTGACGGGCGCGCTGACCGGCCTCAATTACGAGCGAACGGTTCTCCGCCAGGTGCTTCAAGGTTCGCTGAACACCTTCGGCATCCCCGCACTCGTGCTGCCATCCGCAACCGTGGCGGCGGATGATGCGTGCGGGCGTTGCCGAAGCAGGGCCTATAAACAACAGCGGTCTTCCGGCCGCAAGGATGCCATACACCTTGCTGGGCACCACGGAGCCACACGCGCTCTCCTGCTGCGTGACCAGGCCGATGTCGCCCGCAGCCAGCCCTTCACTTAGTTTGTCGCGTGCCACAAACGGCCGCATCTCTACTGAATGAATTTCGTTTGCTTCGCAGAACTCGGTAAGCTCCTTGCGGCGCCCGCCCGTGCCCACAAACAGGAAGCGAAAACGCGGGTCATCCTTGAGCGCCAACACGGCGCCGAGAATCGTATCGAGATCGTGCGCCAGCCCCAGGTTGCCGGAGTACAACACGACCAGCTCCTCGGGATTGCCCGGCCGCGGCATCGGTGTGATGTTCGCGCTGTTGGCCCAGTGCTCGGCGACGAAGATCTTGTCGGCGGCGATGCCCCGGCTGATCAGGCGGTCCCGCATGCACTCGCCCAGCGCGATCACGCCGTCGGCCCGCCGGCGTGAAAAGTCCGCCAACGCCCCGGTGAGCCGGTCCAGAAATCCGCCCTTGCGAATGTGGTCCAGATCCACGGCAATGTCCGGGTACACATCCTGCTCCCAGATGTAATGCCGTGAGCCGCGCAGGATCTGAATGGATGTGCCGAGCAGCGAGATCAGCGGCGGCGTGGTCATGGAGATCACGGCATCCGGCCTGCGCAGGGTCAGTCCGCGCGCAAACGCCGAAAGGTAAAACGACAGATACGAAAACACCCGGGCGAATCTGCCGCGCGTAAACGCACCCGCCTTCACGCGGTGGACCGTGGCCTTCGGCGCGCCGGAACCTGCGTTCAGCGCTGCGCTCGCCGCCCCGGCATAGCCCGTGTCCCCGCACAGCACATCGACGTCCACACCACGCGCTGCCAGGCCCACGACAAGGTCCGTCAACTGCTGGCTCGTCGCCGCAGGATCGGGCCAAAAAAATTGATTAATGAACAGCATGCGCATCTAGCGCACCTCCGCATGCGCCGCCGTTGCTGTCGAACGGATCTTGCGCGTCTTGGCATAGCGGGCTGGATTCCCCGCATAAATCTGAAAATCAGGCACATTGCCCGTGATCACCGAACCGGCAGCCGCGATCGCATAGCAGCCCAGCACGCTCCCGGGCGTCAACACACTCTTTGCTCCGGCCCACGAACCCTCGCAGAGTTGAATGGGCGCAATCATCAACCCAAAGCCGGGCTCGCTCCAGTCATGGTTGCCCGTGCATAGATACGCGCCCTGCGACACACAGCAGTTCGCGCCAATGCGCACCGTAGTCAGGTTGTCGATCCACACCCGCTCGCCGATCCAGCAGTGATCGCCGAGCTCCAGGTGCCAGGGGTACTTCACGGCCACCTTCGGCTTGATCACAACGCCCTTCCCCACCCGGGCGCCGAAGCCACGCAGCAGCCGCAACCGCAGCGAACTCGACACCCACGACGACGCAAAGACCGGCTCCGCAATCAGGGTCCACAACGCCCGCTTGAGGAACGACCCGCCGGGGTTGTACCAGGAGTTGTCATACCGCTCGAGCTGTACAAGACTCATCGCGCCCCTCCTGCAGGTTGCATTGCGCTCAGCTGCACACCGTCCGGCTGCGTGCCGCCGAGCGCGAAGGCGTACACCCCGGCCATCTGCCCCGCCACCCGGGCTGGGCTGTACCGGTCCGCAATCAACCTGGCTCCGTTGCGTCCTTTTACCCAGTTTTGCTCAGGGGACCGCGACAGCAAATCGCCTAAAGCCGACGTTAGGTCCTCAATCTTCGCGTCGATCTCCCATCCGGCGTCCGCAGCGGTGATGGCAGGCATATTGCAGGCCCGCGTCGCGATCACCGGCAGCCCCATCCCCATCGCTTCCAGCAGCGCCATGCTCAGGCCCTCAGAGTACGAAGGCAGCACGTAGGCCTCGGCCGCCTCCAGCGCGCTCCACTTCATCGATCCCGTAAGCATCCCCGTGAAGCTGATGCGATCGTCCACGCCCGCCTGCACCGCCTGGGCGGTCAGCCTGGCCTGCATCCCCTGGCTGTCCGGGCCGGCGATCACCAGGTGCGCCTCCGGGTGCCGCTCCCCCGCGCGCGCCCACGCTTCCACCAGCAGGTCCAGGCCCTTCTTCGGGTGCAGGCGCGAGAGGAACAGCATCACCCGCTTGCCGCGCAGTTCCGGAAAGCGGGTCAGGAACAGCTCCGGATGCGCGTCCTCCGGCAGATCCACGGCATTCGGGATCACAGCGATAGGACACTTCGCGCCGAAGTGGCGATACTGCTCCGCTTCCGCCGCGGTCAGCGCATGGAGGCAGGCGGCCCCGGCGACATTGTCGCGTTCGATCAGCGCAGCATACACCCGCTTTTTCAGCTTCTTCGTAGCCAGCGCCCAGGGCTCCAGCATGCCGTGCGCGGAGAGCACATACGGCTTCCCGAGTTGGCGTGCGAGCTTGCAGGCCACGGCCGTGCTCTGTTCCCAGATGCCATGGATGTGCAACCCATCCGCGTTCCGCACCGCCTCCGTAAAGGCCGCCTTCGGCTTGCGGTCAAACATCCACGCCGACCGCGAGGTCGGCCAGAAGCTGATCTGCTCCTCGCGCGTCTCCGCCGGCCTGTACTCCTCGCCCGGATGACAAAAGGCAGCAAGCGGAACCTCCAGCCCGTGCCGCGAAGCCAGCGAAGCCGCCAGCGAGGGCACCGCGGAGCTCAGGCCCCCGTAGCGCGGATCGGTATGGGACACCACATGCAGCCAGCGACGCGCCGGCTGCGGTGCAAGGGCTTGCATCCCTGTAGCCTCGGTACGGGTCATCGGAAGCGTCGCCATTACTGGGCTCCCTCCGCTGCCAGGGCAGCCCCGGTCTGTCCTGCGGCGCTCGGGAGGATGCTCGCAATCGCCTGGCCAAAACCCTGCGGCGAGTAGCCGCTGACGATCTCCGCGGAACTGCGCCCCATCGCGGCCCGCTCGGCGGCCGTCTTCCCTTCCATCATGAGCAGCAGCCGGGTCAGCGCAGGGCCATCCTGCGGGTCAAAGGTGAATCCGTTCACGCCCTCCTGCACCAGGTCCGCACTGCAGCCGCACCGGCTGGACACAAGCACCGGCAACCCTGCCGCCATTGCCTCATTCACGACCAGGCCCCAGGGCTCCCGCGTGCTCGGCAAGGCAAAGCAACCGGCGTGCGCATAGAAGGGCAACAATTCGCGCGAGCTCTTCAATCCGGGAAAGTGCACCTCAGCCGCGTAGGGCGTGGACGCCGCGAGCGCCTGCAAACCTGCGCGCTCGGGACCGTCGCCACACAGCACCAGAGGCCACGTTCCGCCCTGCTCCCGGTACGCTGTCCAACTGCGGAGCAAACCCGCCACATTCTTCTCCTCCGCAAGCCGGCCCACGTACAAGAAGAACGGCGCCGGTGCAGGAGCGGATGCCGCGTCTTCACGGAGAGCCTTCGCGCCCGTGCCGAACAGCGCATTGTCCACCACGTCATAGCAGCCCACGATGCGCTCCGCGGGGAAGCCAAGCTGGCGCAGGTAGGCCACATGCGCCCTGCCCCCCGTCACGGCCCATCCAAACAGCGCGCGCAGCGCCAGCCGTTTGGGCAGCTCTTTCCACCAGGTTCGCGGATGATCGCCTGCGGTGCTCTCCGTCATCAGCACACTGCGCCTGCGGTGCACGCGCGCCCACACGGCGGCGGCAAGGGCCGGGAGCGTGTAGTAGCCGGGCACCAGCACAACCTCAGGGTCCAGCGCGTTCAGCCGTTGCCAGACTCTGCGGGCCAGCTCCAGCTTGTTGGCTTCGGACCAGCTGCTCCCCGGCATCAACGTCTGTACGTTCAGATCCGCGGGAAGCTCCTCGCGAAACTTCAGCCCTTGATGCACGCCCACACCGCCCACCAGCTCGATCCCTACTGTCCGCTCGCGCAACGACGGCGCTGCAAGCAGCCCCCGGAATCGCGCAACATGGTACGGGTACCAGTCAATCCAAATCACTGCGACGTGGGGACGCTGCGTGGAGACCTCAGGCATGGGGCAACTCCCGTAAGCTCTGCCCAAGTTGCGGCCGGCGTGCCCGCGCGCGGCGTGCATAGGCCTCCGCGCGGGGCATAAACAAGCGTCGTTTCGAACGGAGGCGGACGCGCTTCTCCACCTGGCGATAGGCAATCCAGCACGGCACGCTCAGCAGCAGCGTCCGGAAGATTACCGCCTCCATCGTCTGCATCACCAGATAAATGGAAAGCGCGGAGATCACGATGTACTGCAGCGTCCACACCCCGCCGCGCGTCACGGCCTTGCGCCACACTTGGCCGTAACTCCACCCCAGCACAGCCATGAGCAGAATGGCGAACCACCACACCTCCACCCACAGGTCCGCCACAATGCCGGGCGCGGAACCCGGCGCGCCACGCCATCCCAACGCATCGGCAAAGCCCTCGCCCGTACCCGCGTTGTGCAGCAACTCCGGGACGCCGAAGTCTTCATACTTGGTCGGCCAGATCGAACTGGGTATCGGGCGCACCATGACCTGCGCAAGATAGCGCCGCATCCAGAAATAGTGATCCCGCTGCTGCGTCGCCAGCACCGTACCGGAGCCGTAGATGAACTCGTTTCCCGTGTCGGCTTTGTCCACCATCGTGCTGACGTCGGTCTTCATGTGGAAGTCCGAGCCGATGTACAGGTTCTGCCGATTGGTCACAAGGAACAGAACCAGCCAACCCAGCGCCAGGCCACCCAGTCCGAAGGTAAACAGCGGGGGACGCTTGCCGCGGTTAAAGTACCAGCTCATCAGCAGCACCACGATCAGGCCGAACGTCGGCCCACGCCGGCCCATCAGCAGCGCACTCGCACTCCACGGCAACGCAAACGCCAGCAGGAGCGAAATGCCGATCAGGCGAGGCCCGCCCGAGCTCAACGACGTCACCGCCAGCATCACGCCCACCAGCAGCAGCAGACTGCCGTCCCGGACATACCCGTTGTCGTCCCAGCCGCCGGCATAGGAGGTGCCGAACGCCTGCGTGAATCCGCCGACATTGTGGATGGTGATGCCCCAGCACAGCAGGCCCATCCCGCCGATAACCGCAGCCGCCACCAGCAGCCGCTGCGCCCCGCGCGGGCTCAGCTTTCGCTGGGCAAACCGCGTCTTGCGGATGCGCACACCAGCCCCCAGACAGCCCAGCACAAAGGCCAGCACACCCAGCACGTTGAGCCACTGCACAAACTCCAGCTGCCCGTCATCGAAGAATCGCGCAAAGGCATTGTGTTGCAACAACTCGAAGGGCATCCACGCATACAAAAACGCAAACATGGGCCCGATGAAGACCAGAGGATGAAACACGTCGCGGCTGCCATCGAACGCAATCACCGCACCCGCAAGGGCGATCAAGCCAGCCGCGATCAACAGAAGCTCAAACACGGCGCAGCCTTCCCCCGGCAAAGCTCCGGGCTTTGGCCAGCAAGCTCCTCACGGCTTCACGCGAGGGCAGCCAGTCATGCCGCTTGCCCATGAACCACAGCGCTCCGAAGGCTGCGAAAACGATCGCAAGCATGCCGCCAGTCGTGGGCCATAGAAGCTGCGCCGAGGCGCCACGCAGAAGCGCCAGCCCCGAGGCGAGCGCGGCCGCCAGCATCGCCATCCCAAACAGCGGAATCATGCCCGCCGGCAGATTGTCCCTGTGCCGCAACACGAGCAACACCAGCGTGGCAGAGACGACATGCCCGACGTAGTACACGCCCATCGCTTCCGGGGCGCTGCCGCCCCGGACCAGCAGCAGCGTCGCCGCCGCCGCCACAAACACCGCCCAGATCGTGTTGATCACCGCCGTCGACCGGAGCGACACAATGGTCAGCCGGGCCGCTGCGGGCGCATTGCCCATGTGCGCCACGGCGGTCGCCAGCGCCAGCGCAATCGTGGTGCCCGCGCCCGCATACGCCTTGCCGTACAGCAGGGCCAGCAGCCACGGCACAATCGTCATCCCGCCCAGCGCGAGCAACAACGACACCGCCAGCGAGGCGTAGCTGCACAACGCCATCACGCGCTGCGGCGTCTGGCTCTCCTCATGGCGCGGATCGGCCATCACCGCGTAGCTGCCCTCGGTGAGCAACGCCGGCGCCAGAGCGACCAGGTTGCGCAACTGGTTCGCAATCGTCAGAAAGCTGATCTGCACCAGCGTCGTATCGTTGCGCGCGACCACCGCGGTCAGCCACCAGCCGGAGATGTTGCTCGCAATCAGGCTGCCGAGCTGAATGCCGCCGAAGGTCCACACCTCCCGGAGCATCGGCCCGAGCGGGGGCGCGAGCACGCCCACAGGCTGGCGACCCAGACCGAGCTTCCGCCCCAGCGCGACACAGCAGGCCACGGCCGCCATCGCCACAAGCCCCTGCACCACAAGCATCGCGCGCGGATCGCCCCGGTGCGCCATCGTGGGCAGCAACGTCACCATGCCCAGACCTACCAGCAGCGACAACACGAGCAGCGCGCCCAGGTGCCGCTGCCCCACAAAGAAGCCCCGCGCGCACTCCAGCAGAATGATGCCCACCGACGAGATCGCCGCCCAGCGCAGCAGACCCGTCATGCTGGTCTTGCCGACAAGATGCGCAATCGGCGCCGCACCGAGCCACAGCCCCACGGCCGCCAGAGCCGCCGAAACCAGCGACACGATGATCAGCGCGCGCCGCAACGTGTAGTAGCCCGCCGACTCCCGCGGGTACTTGCCCGAAAACCGGGTTGCCGTCGCGCCGATGCCCCCCGCCGCGTACATCGAGATCTGGTTGGCGGTGCCGATCGCAAACGAGTACGCCCCAAAGACCGCTTTGCCCCCAAGCCGCGCGGCGAGAATGTTCGCCAGCAGCCCCACACCGCGTTCCACGGCCACGCTGATGCCCAGCGCCGAGGTTCCCCCCACCAGGTGGCGGGTTACCTCCTGGCTCAGGGGCTGCGCCGCGGCGGCGTCCGCCAGGCCAAGTTCCGGGAGAGGCGCCGCTACCGGAGGCCACGTCGCGGTATCCCCGTCAACGACAGGGGACACCTCGGGCGCGAGGTCTTCCGGAAGCTCGGCGAGGGTCGGGCTCATGCCGCTGTGACCGCCTTGCCTGTCTTTTCCTTGCGCTGGTACCGGTAGTAGTCCTTGTAGTAGTTCGTCCAGCCCTCACGCTGCGGGTTGAAGTCGTTCAGAATCGTGCCCACCAGCGGGATGCCATCGCGGTCGAACAGATCGCGCGCCATCGCCGCCGCATCCAGCGTCGTCGTCGACGCACGGAAGACCAGGATCACGCCATCGGCCTCGCGCGCCAGAATGCGCGTATCCGCCATGTGCAGCGTCGGCGGCGAGTCGATCAGCACCATGTCGAAGTTGGCCGACAAGCGATCCAGCAGCACCGGCAAGGACGGCGAATGGAGTAGCTCCATCAACTCTTCCTCGCCTTCCCCGGCGGAGATGACGCTGACATTGGGCAGCTCTGTGGCGCGCGTAAAGGTCGACAGCGGCACGTTTTTCAGGTCGAACTCGCCGCGCAGCACATTGCGCAGCCCCACGCCGTTCTCCATCGCAAACGCGTTGTGCAGATTGGGCTTGCGCAGGTCGCCGTCCACCAGCACCACGCGCATCTTCGACTTGCTCAGGGCTACGCCGAGGTTCGACGTCACCGTCGTCTTGCCCTCGCCGGCATTCGGGCTGGCCACCACATACGTCCGCGATCCCTTCTTTGCTTCGGAGATCAGGATCGACAGGGTCGTGTTGCGGTACGCCTCGGCCGCCAGGGAGAACTCGTCCTTCCAGTGCGCCAGCGGCGTCGTGTTCGTGGTGCCCGGCAGCAGCGCCCGCGGCTTGGTGGTCACCGCCGACAAGGTGATCGGGCCCACCTTCGCCGGCACGGCAAACTCGCGCAGGGCCGGGATCGTTCCCAGCTCATGCACATGCAGGTAGCGCTGCACATCGCCCGGCTTGCGGAACACATTGAGCGTCCGCTCACGGTAGAAGGCAAAGGCCGTGCCAAACAGCGCCCCGGCAAACATGCCGACGCCCGCTGCCACCTTACGCTCGGGCGAGAACGGAACGCCGGGCGCCTTCGCCGGATCCACGATGCGGATCGTCGCCGCCTGCATCGCGGACGCAAAGCCGGCCTCCTTGGCCCGCTGCAACAGCGTCTGGTAGAGCTGCTGCTCGGAGTCCAACTCGCTCCGCAGCAGGCTCACCTTCGCCGCCCGCTGCAGGTCGCTGGACACCTTCGCCAGCTCAGAGCTGTACGTCAGGTTCAACAGAGCCTCCCGGTGCCGTGCCGACGACAGCTCATTGTTCTGCCGCGTCAGGCTGGTCGTATCGGCCAGCCGCATCCCGTCTTCAGCGGCCTTGATCTGTGACCGCAGCACCTTGATCTTCGGATTCTCCTCCGTCAGGGACGGCTGCAGCCTCGCCAGTTGCCCACGCAGATCCGCCAGCTGCGACTCGTAGGCACGGTGTGCCGGGCTGTCCAGCACCTCCGGCGTTGTGCCCGGGGCGGCAGTGCGGTCCATGCCGGACTCCGCTTCCTTGCTGATGCGGTCGGCTTGGGCTTTGACCAGCTCATCCTGCAACGCGCGCAAACGACTCTCGCCGACCTGGTTATTGGGATTCAGCGCCAGCCCATTGCCGCCCACCGCATCGTTCAGCTTCGCCTGGGTCTCTTCGGCCCGCACTTTCACGTCAGCGACCTGCTTGGTCAGCCAGGCACTCGTCTTGGCCGCTTCCGAACTGCGAGCCGACAGATCGTTCTCCTGGTATGTCGTCGAAAGCTCATTGCAGAAACGCGCCGCCAACTCCGGCGACCACGCATCGCAGGTGATCTCCACCAGCCGGGTCACGCCCAGCGGCTTTACCTTCACATTGCGCGCCGCATCTGCCAGCGCAACGTCGTAAGGGATCGGGGCCGCATTTCCCAGGTGAAGAGTGCGCTCCAGTCGCGACAACAGATCGCCGCGCTCCACAAACGCCGGATGCTCCGTCTCCCGGATCCGCTGCACCGTATCCTGCAACGAGGTGTCGCTGTCCAGAAGGCGCATCTGCGTCTGCAGGTTGGTGTCCGCCTCCGGCCCGGCGTCATTGTTGATCTGGTTTACCGAGTGCATGTTCAGGAACTCCGTGTTCAACTGCCGGAACTCCAGCGACGTCCGCGCCTGGTACACGGGCACCGTGGTCAACCCAAACAGCATGCTGACCAGCAGCCCTGCCCCGGCAAAGGCCAGCAACGTCCACTTGTACCGCCGGACGGTCTGGAAGTACTCCTGCAACAAACCCATCGTCTCGGCTTCCGGCTCGTTACCGAACTCCATCGGGTGCAACACGTGCCCGGCGAGAACGGTCTGTTCTCCGCCCTGCTCAAGACGACGGGGGAATCGCTCTCTCATCTGGTCTCCTCATGCCTGCACAGAGACAACGTGTGCGTGGCCGTTCTGCTTGTTGGGCGTACCTGGCGCTACTTGTAGATCAACATTCCGGTGGTCACGCCGATCGCGGCTTCGATCGCGCGGCGTGAACCCACCTTGAACCCGCTATGCGGCACAAAAAGAATGTCGTCCGCGTAGAGCTTGATATCAGGCTCTTTCCCCTGGAAGATCTTGTTTACATTCACAGGGATCAACGTGTGGTCGCCTTCGCCGTTGGGATTGGGGCGCAGGATCCGGGCACTGCCGCCCGCCGAATCCGGTCCTAAACCCTCCGCAAGGCTCACGGCCTCGGAGACCGACATGGTCCTGTGCATCGACAGGACAAAACCGCCGGCCTTCTTCACGTCGCCCACCACGTAGATCAACTCGCCCTTGGGCACCGACACCACATCGCCGGGACGCATCAGCAGGTTCTCGTCCGGACTCTTCAGCTTCAGCAGCGAGTCGACCGAAATCGTGGTGGTCGTCGCCCCGGTCGCCTGGTCCAACTTGACCTCGCTGCCCTCCAGCTTGCCCCAGCGCGCGTCGCGAGTGATCAGCAGCGTCGGCCCCGCGTCCGGCTTCAAGCCGCCGCACAAGGAAATCACATCCAGCAGCCGCGTCGGTCCCGTCAGTTGATGAATGCCCGGATTGGACACCTCGCCCACCACCGAGACCGGCCGGCTTTCCATCCCTGCCAGGTTGATGGTAATGTCCGGGCTGTGAACGTACTTGCACAGCTTCCCTGCGATCTCTTCATGCAACTGGTCAACCGTCAGGCCGCCGGCCTGCACACGCCCCACCAGCGGAAGATCGATCAAGCCGGTAGGGTCGATCTTGATCGGCCCCTGCGGCATGTCGTCCATGTCGGCCACATGCAGCACAATCTGATCGCCCGGCCCTAGAACATACTCCTGCGGCTGCTCGGGCCGCCGTTGCAGCGTGGTCTGCGAGCAAAGATGCATGGAACACACAAGTACAGCAGTGAAAATGCCGATGTGACGCTTCATTTCGGTTTCCGATCTAGCCCTTTGATCTTCGCAAATGTGAGGGTCTTTCTGTGTCGGCTCCTGTCGACACATCCCTGTGCAACTTCCGCTCCACTCTCACCAACCGCGAAGAAAACTCAACCATTGCAGTAGTTTAATCCTCCTTTCGAAAATCGTTGCTGACAAAATAGTTTGGTATGGGTTACGTCAGTTTTGGTATCCGTTTCAGCATTCGGTGCTGCAACGAAACTGGAGTAACCCCCATAAGTCATTCTTGCCCTGGAACGAGGCAAGCGGTACCCTCAAGCCCATCCTTGCTGTTCCTTTCCAGTCCAGCCTTGAGCGGCTGGTCCCGGCCTCGCGGCCCCATGGCTGTGCAACAATCGGCTCCGGGCCTGCCCCGACGCAACCACCTCCGGCGCTCCCGAGCACTCCCCGCGCTTCGTGTGTCCTCAATCCCGGCCAATGTTCCGTCCCGGACGATAGGGCTCCGCAGCGGAGTGGTCCAGCGATGGGGCGCGGCGGAAACAACAACACTCGGGGCGGAGCGCCACGCCGCGCCCGGACCACAACGAGCGACGGCACTCGGACGTGCTGACGCCCTCCGCAAGCCACGCGGGACAGAAAGTCAGATCAATGCAAGCTTTGGGACGTCGTCATCTGGGTGTGTTTCTCACCAGCGCCTTTCTCTTTACCATGCAGGGCTCCTGCCAAAACAACACCTCCTCGCCGCTGCAGATCAGCTTCGGCGCCAATGGCCTGCAGACCTTGTCCTATAACGGCACCACCCTCGCCGACCTCGGCGCTCACCCCGGCGATACCTTCTATATCGGTCATATGAAGGCCACGGACATGAGCGGCAACCTTCTCCCCGGCGGCCAGTATGGGTGGGGCGAGGTCAACAACGGAAAGAGCTGGAACGCCGCAACCCAGACCTGGAACTACACCTTCAACTGGGGCACCATCAGCGTGCAGTTCACTCAGAACGGCACGAATCTCGACATCACCACGACGGTCAGCAACAACGGCAACTCCGGCATCCTCTTTGACGGCGCTGCGATCTTCCCCACCGTGCTGCACTTTCCCCAGCTTCCGATTGGGTTCGGTCAGCCCAACTATCCGCAGATGGCCTTCAACACGACCGGTCCCAGCGTGACGGCGGCCGACTGGGGCAACGGCGAAGTGGTCGCAGTCGCTCCGGATGCCCGGCTGCCTCTCTACAGCGGTTTCTGGCCCGCCCAGAGCAGCGGAGGCGTGCCCTATGCGCCCGAGATCAGCGGAACCAGCCCCGACGGCCTCGCGACCTTTCAGCCCCACAACGACCGCCCGGTCGCCCCCGGTCAGACCGACAGCTACACCGTCTCGCTCCGCTTTGCCC
>CAXUNH010000042.1:0-13883 GCA_964252405.1 uncultured Acidobacteriaceae bacterium
CCCGCCGGGGGGGGGCGGGGGGGCGGGCGGCTCCCCCCCCCCCCCCCCCCCCCCCGGCGCCGGTCGCCGCGCCGGTCACGTCGACCTCGGCGATCTGCATCCAGCGAACGACCTTCTCGGCGCCGGGGAGGTCCGCATCGCGGACGTGGTTGCCCGCGAGCAGGTAGGAGGTGGCGCGTGACCCGGGGTGGGCGGACTCGACCGACGGCGCTGTGGGCAGGTGAAAGCTGATGACCAGGTTGGACAGAGGCGAGACGGCAAAGCCCACCGGATCGGAGACATACGTGGCGCCTACGGGGATAGTGACGGACGGGGCACCGCCGAAGCTCAGCGGATGGCTGCTACCGGGGGCGATGCTGCTGGCTGTAGGTGATACCGGGGCCGCAATCGCGGCGGCATCGATCAGGAGCGGCTGCCTGCCGAAGGCGTTCGAGAACTGGACGCGTACGCTGCTGCCCCCAGCAGACAGATGCACGATCTGTCGCACGGTGGCGTCGGTCTCCTTAGCGGAGTCAACACCCGGTTGACTCTGTTCCGGCCCCTGCACCGAGGTAGCCCATGAGGCGATCCAGTTGCCCTGGCTTGGGTGCGGCACGGCCGGAAGAGCAGAGGTCTGCTGCGCTGAGCAGGCGAGCGCCGTGCCGGCAAGAAGGAGAGACGAGATCGTTCGGGACACGAAAGAACCTCCTGGGTGACGTGTGCGAGCAGGCTAGCGCGGGCAGGTTCCCGTTCGCTTCAGTATCATGGAGATTGGCGCGGAATGCGTCGCTCTGGAGCCCTGGAAGTGTTCGAAATAACGGTGCAGGCCGGGTTTTCCTCCGGTCACTACCTGCGCGACTACTACGGGAAGTGCGAAAACCCGCACGGCCATAATTATCGTGTGTTGGTGACGCTGGTCGGCAAAGAGCTGGAGCCGAATGGCCTGCTGCTGGATTTTAAACTGCTAAAGCAGGTGTTGAAGCCGACGGTGGAGTTTCTCGATCACCAGATGATCAACGATCTGCCTCAGTTTACGACGGTGAATCCGTCGGCCGAGAACCTGGCGAAGTACTTCTTCGATCAGACCTCCAGTGAGCTTCATCGCATGACCGAGGGCCGCGTTCGTGTGAAGGACTGCACCATCTTCGAGACCGACACGAGCTTTGCGCGCTACTACGAGTAGGTCTGGTTGTTGGTTGTTGGTTGGTGGCGTTGCATGTTTGAGGTGTTGCGTGAATTCGTAGAAGAGCCGCACGTTGCGCCTGAGCCGCAGGCGAATACGGCGGTGCGCTCGCTTCGGCTGATCGAGCTGTACAAGAGCGTGCAGGGCGAGAGTTCGTTCGCCGGCGTGCCCTGCATCTTTGTGCGGCTGGCGGGGTGTAACCTGCGCTGCTCGTGGTGCGACTCGGAGTACACCTTCACCGGCGGCCAGCCGTGGACCAATGACCAGATCGTGGCAGAGATTGAGCGGCTGCAGCCCTGCAAGCTGATTGAATTTACCGGCGGCGAGCCCATGCTGCAGGCCCGCGAGCTGCTGCCGCTAATGCAGCGCCTGCTGGACCTCGGCTATGAGCTGATGATGGAGACCTCCGGCGAGCGAGTGCTGACAGACGTGCCGAAAGCCGTGCACAAGATCGTGGATGTGAAGTGTCCGGGATCCGGCATGGGGCATACGTTTCGGATGGAGAACCTCGATGCGCTCACGATGCGTGATGAGGTGAAGTTTGTGGTGTCAGATCGCGCGGACTACGAGTTTGCTCGTGAGTTCATCCGGGAGCAGCATCTTGCGGCGCGATGCGGGCAGATCCTGCTGTCGCCGGCGTTCCACAAGAACGCAAGCGGTGTGCGCAGCGCGGAGAACATGGCGCTCGATCCGCGCCTGCTGGTGGAGTGGATGCTTGCCGATGGGGTGCCTGCGCGCTTGAGCCTGCAGATCCACAAGTTCATTTGGGAGCCGCGCAAGAAGGGCGTTTAGCTTGTCGCCGGTTGCGCCGCAACGCGACTCGACTCGCTTCCGGTGTTGGTCGTGCCGCCCGCTTCGGTCGTGATGTTCCCCTTCACGCTTCCCGAGACATGGAGCGTGCCTCCACGATTGACGATGTTGCCCGTGACCATGCCGGGCAGGCGAAGCGTTCCGCTGACCAGCAGGACGTCGCCGCGCACCATGCCGCGCAGCTCGACGTCCGCCTCGCCGGCGATCCGCAGATCGCCATGGATCACGCCCCCGATGAGGAGCGAACCGCCATCCACTTTGAACGTGCCCCGGTGCAGTCCTTTGAATACGTTCACCCTGTCCCCCTTCGGCGGGCTCAGCTGCCGACCTCGGTGCCGGTGTCGCTGGCGTAGCTGCGTTGCCGCCAGCCCACTGGTTTTCCGGAGAGCTTGCGGGCGAGCGCGTACCACTGCACGCAGAGAAGCAGCAGGATACCAACAGGATGGAGCAGTGCAGAACTCATCGGTTGATGAAACCGGAGTGAGGCAAGGAAGCGGGGCAGATAGCTCGCGATGAGGGCCGTGACTGCAATGGCAAACAGCAGGGCAGCGGTCCGGGGCTCGGTCATGTGGACATCCAGGCCAAGTGCTCCGCCGACAGCAAACATCAACACCGAGGCAAGCAGCACGGAGACGCACAAGAGCGCCGGGAAGACCTGCCCAAAGAACAAAAGAAGGGAGAGGGGAAGGATTTTGCCTGGGGTGGCGATGCCTTCGGTGGCGTTCTTGGCGAGCCCTTGCCAGACCTTTGCGGCAGAGTCGTACATGCGCACGCTGGCGAGATCGGTGATGTCGGCGATGTCGGTCTTGTAGCCTGCCCGGCGCAGCACACGCGGCAGCAGCAGACCATCGTGCATTGTTTCGCGGATCGCGTTGTGGCCTCCGCTCGCGAAGTAGGCGGTGCGCTCGAGCATGAGGAACTGGCCGCAACCGGCCGCAGCGGAGGGCCATGTGTGGCGACGCATCGCGCGCATTGGCAAAAAGGCGAGCAGCACGAAGTGGATCAACGGCAAGAGCAGTTTCTCCAGCCACGTCAACGTGATCAGGCGCGGAAATCCTGACACGAGCGCGCTTCCGGTGTGTGCCCCGTAGCCTGCGGTTCGGGCGAGGAGATCGGGCGCGATACGCACGTCGGCATCAAGGAAGACGAGAAGTGGCAATGTGGCAGCTTGCGCGAGACGCCAGCAGGCATGCTGTTTGCCGTTCCATCCCGGGGGCAGGCCGTCTCCATTCAGCAGACGGACACGCGCATCGGTCGAGGCCAACAAGTCCACTATCTCGGCGGTGCTGTCCGTTGAATCGTCGTTCCACACCAGAACTTCGAGATCCACGTTGCGGCTTGCCAGCACACAACGCAGGGCATCGCCGATGTTGGCCTCTTCGTTGCGCGCAGGAATCAGGACAGAGACCGCGAACTGCTGGTCAGGGCTGACCGCTGCCGGCGGCCGAAAACGGCGGAGATTGATGCAGAACAGCAGCGCCGGAAGGACCGCGCACAAAGCGGAGACACCTAGAAGAACGCTGAACAGCATCGCGAGTATTGTCCCACGTGTGCGGAAGCCGACGGGAAACGCATTTTCATCCTGCGGAACGCCGGCTGTGATCAGGATCGAGGCGCCGGCCTTTGAGGATCGCCTGTATGCGGCGGATGACCGCGTAGGCGCCACCGGTTCCACGACCGCCGGTGAGGACTGCCGTGAACGAGGCGGGGTCACGTTGGATGGCCGATTGCTGCAGAGCGTACATGCAGTCCCCCAGCGCAGACTCGAGGGCCTGCGTTGCTTCGGCGGTGGTCATGGCGGGGATGATCTGCAGGGGCTCGCCGACGTGCACCAGCGTCTCCGGCAGCCGCTCATCCCAGAAGGTGTACTCGACGGCGAGCGGGATCAGCGGAACATCAGGAACCCGCAAGGCCAGCGCGGCGAGTCCGGGCTTGAAGGCGAGGGGAAACTCGCGCAAGTCGGCGAAGCGGCCTTGCGGGGTGAGCCAGAGAACGCCCCCGTCGCGCAGGATGGCCTCGGCCGTGCGGAGGAACTGCGCCGCGCCGCGAGGCGATCCCATCTCCACGGGAAAGATGCCGAGCTTGCGGAGGATGGGGTACTTCTTCAGCGCGTTGGCGTCGATGGGCGCGTAGTGGTTGCGCCCGGGCAGCAACAGGTCTCCGAGCAGGACAATCAGCATCGGGTCCCACCAGGAACTGTGGTTGCCATAGACGATCAGCGGCCCCTGCGCCTCGCGCAGGCGGCCCGGGTGCTGCGCCAGCACCGTTCGGAAGTGCCGGCGAAAGTAGCGCCGCACCACGCGGCGAAAAAGGCGGAGCGTCAAGGAGGAGATCGGGGGAACCTGTCGCTCCAGCGGCATGTGTCGATGCTACGACGGATCCTTCCATGACATCACGCAGGTGGTGGGTGAATGCCGAAGCAGGAAGACGGCACGGCGGGCACGATCCCGGGTTACGGCTAGCAGCCCAGGTCCCCAAAACTGCCCTTCCCTAACTCATCCGGCGGTGAATCACCCGGGAGCGAAGCTGGATCGTCAGCCGAGCCGTTCCCTGCCTGTTTCCCTCGAGCGCACTAAAGCAATTCTTCTCTCCCAAAAACATTGCGAATCAATCTTTCGGTGGATGTGCCATTGCAAGTTCCGAGAGTACTTTCCATTCAACCTCTCCTTGGGAAATCGATCGTTCATGGCCCGCATCGCTCTGTCTCTCGCCCTTTTGTCCGTTTTTCGGATTGCAGCTTTCAGCCAAAGCGCAACCGCATCCCTGAGGGGCGTCGTCACGGATCCAACCAGGGCGGTCGTGCCCGGCGCAGACGTTGTCGTAACTTCCATCGACACGGCGCAGCAGCATCAAGAGCGCGCCGATGCGCGCGGCGAGTTCTCTTTTCAGGAATTGTTTGTCGGCGACTACCGTGTAGAGGTTCGATCGTCAGGCTTTGCCACCTGGATCAACTCTCGCGTCCATCTAGACGTCGGCAATCAGTCACAGATTGCGGTGCAGCTTGCTCCCGCTACGTCCACACAGACGATCGAGGTCTCTGCGGAAGCGGCGCGCCTGCAAACTGACGATACTGCGCAGGGTGCCGTCGTCAGCGAACGCGAGATCGCAAGCCTGCCGCTCAGTAGCCGCAACTTCGCCCAGCTTGGCATTCTGCAGCCCGGCGTTCGTCCCGCCTCCTCCAGTCTTACCGTGATGGCCGGGTTTCGCCGCGCAGGTCAAAACTACGAAGTCAACGGGCAACGCCCGGAATCCAACAACTTCCTGGTGGACGGCATGCGCGACATCAACCGCATGGATGGAGGCTACGCCTTCCGTCCTCCAGCCGATGCCATCGCCGAGTTTCGCATCCTCACCGCCACTGCACCGGCCGAGTTTGGCGGCACCAGTGGCGGCATCACCACGATCGTGACGCGCTCCGGGACCAACCATCTCCACGGCACCTTGTATGACTTCTTCCGGAACGACGCGCTGGATGCCAACAACTACTTCGCCCTCCGCAAAGAACGCCTCCGGCAAAACCAGTACGGCGTCACGGCAGGCGGTCCCATCGTGCATGATCGTGCCTACTTCTTCACGTACTACGAAGGCCTGCGCAACGCCCAGGATGTCACGCACGGCGTCGTCGTGCCTACGGTCGCCGAGCGTAACGGCGACTTCTCCGCGGACGCCCCTATCCTCACCAATGCCACGCGCTCGCCGTATGGCAATCGACTTGGGGGGACGATCAACCCAATCACCGCAAAGTACCTCACGTACTACCCACTTCCGAATACACCGGAAAATGCTCACCTGGCGCAAACGACCAACCTTGGGCGATACCGGACAGACGAAGGCGGCATCAAGGCAGACTGGATCTTCCGCGCTTCCGACACCGCGAGTGCGCGCTATAACTATTCCACCAACGAAACGCAGAGCCCGTACTCGGAACTTGGCGCAGATGTCCCCGGGTTCCCGGTGGGCTACTTCACGAACACGCACCTCGGCGGCCTAACGGAAACACATACCTTTTCGGCAAAGACGGTGATGACTGCCAACGTAAGTTTCTTCCAGAATCACGTGCTTCTGGACAAGCGGCTCTCCGGGAACTCGCCTCAGTCCTTCGGCTTTGGTTACGCATCGACCCGCGCGGAGGCCACCGGAGCGCCTCTCATCCAACTGCAGGGTTACTCCAACGTCGGAGACCCGATCATCAACCCGCGCGATTCGGTGGAGAACAACTACGCCGTCAGCGGAAACGTCGCTCACACCCAGGGCAAGCATGTGACCAGCTATGGAGGGCAGTTCCGCCGCCTCCAGCTCAATGGCTACCAGGCGAACTTCGCCTCCGGGACCTTCTCGTTCACAGTGCAGGGCCTTACCAACAACTCCCTCGCCAACTTCGAGCTGGGCCGCCCTGACATCTTCACCCAGGCAGGCGGCGACTTCAGTCGCGATCTCCGCGGTTGGGAACTTGGCGCCTACGCCCAGGACGAGTTCCGCATAAGCTCGCGTCTTACCCTCAACTACGGTGTCCGGTATGAGATCACCACGCCCTTCAAAGACATTCACAATCGCCTCATGGCCTTCACGCCCGGCCAGCAATCCACCGTTCATCCCAACGCGCCTGCCGGCCTCCTGTTCCCCGGCGATCCAGGGATTGCAGACGGTATCGCCCCGATCTTCTTCAAGGATTTTGCACCTCGCCTAGGTTTCGCCTGGGACACGCGCGGCAACAGCCAGACCATGGTCCGCGCTGCCTACGGCATCTTTTATGACCCCCTGTTGAACGGGGTCGGCATGCCCTTCCGTGCGGCCACCTCGGCTCTGCCCAATGTTGTCGTCCGCACGCTTACCGGAAACATCAACTACACCAACCCGACTTCGACCGTAACCAATCCCTTCGCGTCTGGCCAATTCGCTCTGCCCGCATCCACGTTCACGCTGGACCCCAAGCTCATCCCGCCTTACACGCAGGACTGGGATCTCGCGATCGACCAAGACTTGCACGGGCAAGTCCTTTCGCTTGGCTATATCGGCGCAAAGGGCACACGTCTTCCGCGTCTCATCGAAGGCAACCCGGCCATCTACCAGCCCGGCGCAACACTCGCAAACTCCGGCCGCCGCCGCATCTACTCCGGCTGCACCCTCACGACAGGCACCTGCCAGCTCGGCACTGCCGGCCTTGTCGTCGGCAACGCAAACGCAACGTTTCACTCCGCGCAGGTCTCGCTTACGCGCCGCGGGACGCCTGCACTGAATTACACACTGGCTTACACGTTCTCCAAAGATCTGGACTACACGTCGAGTCTTCACATGTCCGGCCCGGCGCCGTGGCTCATGCTCGGCGAGCTCGATATTCCCCAGAACAACCAGGATCTCAAAGGCGAATACGGACGTTCGCTGTTTGACTCGCGTCATCGTCTTGCGGCGAGCCTCACCTATGTCCTCCCGTTCGGACAGAATCTTCGCGGCGTGTCGGGCGCCTTAGTTCATGGCTGGCAGCTTAACGGCCTTCTCGCAGTGAACTCCAGCACGCCCTTCACCGTGTACGACTCCGCAAACGTTTCGTTACAGGCGCCTCATCCTGGCGTCTCCGGCATGTTTGGCGATCGTCCCAACGTCGTCGGAGACGTCAATGGAGCGGCCCCGCACAAGGTCTCCCAGTGGGTTTCATCTGCCTCGTTTCAGCGTCTCGACCCCGTTGCCAATGCAGGCCAGTTCGGAGACGAATCGCGTAACAGCATCAACGGACCTGCCTTCGGCAGTCTCGACGCCGCAATCGACAAGAGATTTCGCCTCTCAGAAACAACCAGGCTGCTCTTCCGGGCAGAGGCCTTCAACGTGACAAATCACGCAAATTTCATCGTTCCGGTCGATGACATCAACTCACCGGTCTTTGGCCAAATTGTCGAAGCGCAGTCGCCGCGCGTTCTCCAGTTCGCGCTCAAGCTTCAACGGTGATCAGAGGCGCCAAAAAGGCCAGCGCGGTATTGTGACGGTTTGTGCTTCCCCCCAGGCCCGCGTCAGCCTTTCCCAATGGGACGCGCTGCGAGCTACCTCGATCCAAGCAAGCGTCCACTGAAATGTTCCGCATCGTCGGCCATCGGGCGTTTCGCCGGATTCGTCTCGATCTGTGCCCTAATGTCGACGAACTCGAGGCGCGAAGTCAGGTGTCTTCCTATGGCGGGTTCAGGCCATGGCGGGTTCGCGGAGGCTTTGGGCTTTGGCGTCCTGGTCGAGCGAGTCGGCCGCAATCCAGCCGGACATCAACACCATGGGCATGCCGGGACCCGGGTGCGCGGCGCCGCCTGCGAGGTAGAGCCCAGGGAGTTCGCGGCTGCGGTTGGCCGGTTTGAAAGCGCCGTTCATGCGACCGTGGGAGCTGATGCCGTAGATGGCGCCGTTGAGCACGCGGTAGCGGTCGTGGATGTCCTGTGGGGTGAGGTGGTGTTCAAAGACGATGCGGTCTTCGAGGTCGGGCATGTTGGCCGTCTTCTTGAGCTTGTCCAGAATGACCTGGCGATAGCCGGGAAACATCTGTCTCCAGTCCTGGCCAGGGCGAAGGTAGGGGGTGTGGACGAGGACGTAGAGCGCCTCCCCGCCTTCGGGAGCGCTGGACGGATCGGTGCGGGCGGTCGCCGCGAGATAGCAGGTGGGATCGGGCGCGGGGAGCCCCAGGTCGTAGATAGCGTGAAACTCTTCGTGGGGATCGTTGGAGAAGACGAAGTCGTGATGCGCGAGGTGGTCGTAGCGCTTGTTCAGGCCGAGGTACAGCACCACGCCGGAGCAGGCCGGCTCGTAGCCGCGGGCGTGCTCGAAGTGGCGGCTTGCCGCGGTGCCCTGGAGGAGTTCGCGATGGGTACGCACGGCGTCCTCATTGCTCACGATCGCGTCGAACGTGTAGCGCTCGCCGCCCGTGGTCTCCAGGCCCGTGACATGGCTGCGGCCGTTGTCCCCGGAGGTGGTGATGCGGCGCACGTCGGTGCTGGTGTGGAACTCGACGCCGAGCTCCACGGCAAGTTTGCCGAGAGCCTCCGGAACGGCGCGCGTCCCGCCCATGGGATACCAGATGCCCTCCTGCATCTGCATGTGACCGATGGCCGTGAGGATGGCGGGCGAGGCGTCGGGCGACGAACCGACGTACTGGACCATGTGGTCGAGCATCTGCGCGGTTTCAGGCTCGGGGATGAACTCGCGGATGGTGCCCGCGACGGTCTTGCCCAGGCGCATCCGCATCACGTCGCGAAGCACTTTGACGTCGAAAGCGCCCTTCACCTCGAAGGTATCTTTCATGCCGCCGACGGACTTCCAGAAGAAGAACTTGTCGGAGATCTCGTGAAGATTTTCGCTGAGAGCCATCAGCCGCTTGTAACCGGCGCCCATGGTCGGCCAGCGCGCTTCCAGGGTGGCGGCCATCCTGTCTTCGTCGTCGAGCAGGTCGATGGTGTGTCCGTTGTCGAAGAAGCAGCGCCACTGCGGGTCAAGGCGCACCATCGTGATGTAGTCGTCGAGGGTGCGGCCGGCTTCGGCGAAGATCTTGCGCAGCATCGAGGGTTGGATCAGGATGGTCGGGCCCATGTCGAACCGGAAGCCGTGGCTGTTGAGCTGCGCGGCCTTACCGCCGATCCAATCGTTCTTCTCAAAGACGGCGACCTGATGGCCGCGGGCGGCCAGGGTGCAGGCGGCGGACAATCCCGCCAGTCCGGATCCGATGATTCCTACGCGCATGGATGTGTTCTCGTTGTTTCGGTTTGTTGTCTATCGTGACAGGTTATCGGTGCTCGGTGCTCAGGGCCCGGTTCGTTCCCGGGCGGCAGTGATCAAGTGCTTCAGGGCCTGCCAGCGTTGGCCGAAACCGCCGCCGTGCAGAACGCCGATCACGGCCGCAGAGACCGGAAGCGCCCTGGGGCCGAGGGGGTCGTAGTGGCGCGTACTCCCTTTTCGGCGGGTGAGGACGGCTTTGGCCGCGGTCATCTCCAGCAGGCCTTCCGCGCCGCGGGTTGTGCCGAAGCCGCTGTGGCCGCGTCCGCCGAAGGGAACGCGGGGGTCTGCCGTGGGCGCGATCAGATCGTTGATGACGACGGTGCCCACACGGAGTTGTGCGGCCAGCGTCTGGGCCTCGCGGGGGTTGCCGAAGATGGCCGCGGTCAGGCCGTAGGGGTTGTCGTTCACCATGTCCGCAAGGTGGAGCACCGAGGGCGCCTCGATCAGCGAGAGCACCGGGGCGAAGATGTCGGCGCGGGCTACCGCCGTGTGTGGGGTTGCGTGGTCCAGGAGGACAGGGCGGCGGAGTTCTCGCGGACCGTCTTCGGCCGAGCGGCCCGACCGAGGTGCTTCCGTTTCGCGTGGCGCACTCGCCAGGAAAGGGTTGCTCCCTGCCGGAGTGAGCACGGTCGCGCCTTGGGCCTTGGACTTCTCGAGCAATGCACCGAGCGTCTTCGCCGTGGACTCCTTGAGCTGTACCGGGGGCACGTTCGCGAGCTCGGCCTGGAGCAGCGGGCGCAGAGCGTTAAGCGTTTCGCGGGTGGCAACGAGTCGGCGGGGCGACATGCAAACTTCCCCACCATTCAGACGGAGGCCGAAGGCGACCGCTTTCGCCACCAAAGGAAGGTCCGCCGAGGGGAGGACGACCACCGCGTCGGCACCGGAGAGCTCCATCGTGGCCGGGGTTGCGCTGGAGGCAAGGGTGCCGAGGATCTTGCGGCCGGTCTCGAACGATCCCGTGAAGACAACCTTGTCCGGGTGTTGGGCCAGGGCGGCTTGCGCAGCCTCTACCGACTCGTCGGTGATGCGGAGGATGCCGCGCGGGAGGCCAGACTCTCGCAAGACATGCGCGAGCAGGCGAGCCACCTTGCCGCCCCCGGCGCCGGGTTTCCATGTGACGGCGTTGCCCGCCACGAGCGCCTGCAGTGTCTGCGCGCCGGCGAGAAACAGCGGAAAGTTCGCTGGACCGATTACCAAGATGTGGCCGAGCGGGTCGCGGTGAACCTCAGCTTGTACGCCCGTGAGCCACAGCGGGCGGCCCGCCCCCCCGAGCTTCTTCGGGGCGAGAATCCTGGCCGCGTTGCGCTCCAGAAAGCGCATGGCCTCGAGCAGCGGAAGCACCTCCGCGAGCAGGGTGTCTGCCTGGCTGCGGGCCAGCTCGGCGGAGATCGCCCCCGCGAAGACCCCGGGGTGGGCCGCGATCCAGTGACGCGCAGCGCGGAGGGGTTGAAGACGCTCGGTGAGCGGGCGGGCTGCCCAGCGGCGCTGGGCTTCGGGCAGGAGCGGGTCGGAGACCGCAGCCAGCTTCAGCGTGCAGGCGGACGCTTCGCAGGCCGTGGTTTCAAGGCGGTCGTTCCAGGCGCCGGAAGCGGCCCCTGAGACACTCGATCTGCCCGCTGGAAGGTCCGGCTGTCCTGGAAGCTCCATGCCGGCCAGGATACCCCTGCGGTCCGCTGTTGGCAGAACAGGGTTCATGACGCGACTTGCATCAGGTCTTCGCGGAAGGTGTTGTCATGCGCGGCCTGCCAGCGGGGCTCGATCCCGAGATCTTCCAGCAGCAATCGGGAGGAGATACGCGCCGATTGGAAGATCACCGGGAGGCCGGAGCCGGGATGGGTTCCGCCGCCGACGAGGTACATGCCGCGCACGTCCTCAAACCGGTTGTGCGGCCGCAGATGCAACATCTGCGTAAGCGAGTGCGCCATGGAGAAGGTTGCGCCCTTGTGCAGATCGAAATCGGTCCGCCAGCCCGCGGGTGTGATGATGCGCTCGGTGCGGATGCGCGCTTCGAGGTCGGTGATGCCGATTTTTTCAATCTGCTTCAGCGCGAGAGCGCGAAAACGATCGCGTTCCTGGTCCCAGTCGATGTAGTCGACCTCATGCGTGACAGGGAGCAGGACGTACAGCGTGGAGTGGTCCTTGGGGGCGAGCGTGGGGTCCGTGACCCCCGCGTTCTGCACGTAGAAGCTCGGGTCCTGGGAGAGCCGGTGCAGCCCCTCGATGTCTCTCAGGTTCTGTTGATAGTTCTCCGCCAGGTAGATGGTATGGTGCGCCACATCGTCATAGCGGCCTTCGATGCCGAGATACATCATGAAGGTTGAGCAGGAGAAGCGCTTACGCTCGATGCGTTTGTCGGTCCACCGTTTGCGGTGTTGCTGCGGGAGCAGCTTGCGCATCGCGTCCGCGAAGTCGGCATTCACGACGACGGCATCGGCCTTCAGCGTTCGCTTCGCTGTCCGGACGCCGCGGGCCTCGCCCTGCTCGACCAAAAGCTGCTCGACGGGCTCATTAAGCAGGACTTCCACGCCCATGTCCTCGGCGAGGCGGGCCATGGCTTTGGTCACCGCGCCGCAACCGCCGATGGGATGAAAGACTCCGTGCTCGTATTCCAGAAACGACAGAATGGAGAACAGGGAAGGGCAGCGGAACGGGCTCATCCCCAGATACTTCGACTGAAAGCTGAAGCCCAGCCGGATGCGCTCATCTTTGAAATGCGTGCGCAGGTCCCCGTCAAGCGAAAGCCATGGCTTCAACAGCGGCAGCAGCTTGAGCATGTCCGGCTTGAGCAGGTCCTTCCAGCTCTCGAAGGGGGACTCAAGGAAGGGAAGAAATTTCGCGAGCTTATGGCGGTTGTGCTCCAGAAAGCCACGAAATGCCTCAGCATCATGGGGCGAAATGCGAGAGATCTCCGCTTCCATGCGTTCAATGTCCGGCGTCGCGTCGATCTGGCCGCCGGAGCCGAACACCAGGCGATACTGCGGGTCGAGCCGCCGCATCGGAACCTCGCGGTCAAGGTCGTAGCCGGCGTCGGCGAAGATCTCCTTGAGCACACGGGGGTAAAGGAAGAAGGTAGGGCCGATGTCGAATTTATAGCCGTCCTGCGCCAGGGTGGCCGTGCGGCCCCCCACGCGGCTGTGCTTTTCCACCACCGTAACCTGCACGCCGGAGCGCGCGAGCAGCATGGCCGAAGCAAGCCCGCCCGGGCCGGCTCCTACAATGACGACGTGTTTGGCTGACCTGTCCCGGGAACTTGGAAGATGCATTCGTTTTCGTGTTTCGTCGGCGTACCGCATGAGTGTAACTTGAGGGATGCCGGTGCCCGGGAGTTGGCCGTAACGTCCCGAGAGCCCGAATGCGTGTGTATGAAGTTTCGGCGCGCTGCATTCGCACCACCGAAAATGGGGCAACCCACGGCGTTAATCGTTCTGCGGGCTCAATCGAGCATGTTAC
Source organism: uncultured Acidobacteriaceae bacterium (assembly GCA_964252405.1). Lineage (GTDB taxonomy): Bacteria > Acidobacteriota > Terriglobia > Terriglobales > Acidobacteriaceae > Granulicella. Next base: position 13,166 of record CAXUNH010000042.1, read on the forward strand.
GGACCAAACCCCGCACCTTTTCGGTGACAACCCCGTACAGAATGTGCGTCGCGCCCTCACTGGTGCGTTCCCGCAGGCTCTGGTCTTCGTGGGGTTCGCTGAGGCCGAGCGCCGGCAGAGCGCCCTCGTGCGTGAGACTCATCAGCGTGAGGCCGAAAGTAGCCCCGCTTTTTGCCGTGACCGCGGGGTAGATCTCTGCCAGCACACCGTAGAAGCCGCCCGCGGCCGCGCCGAAGACCCAGTGGATGCTCTCACTGGCAATGGCCTTGGTCGTCTCGTCCAGCGGGTGACCGGCGATCTTCTCCGCGGCCAGATCCGGCGGTTCGGGCTCCTGTTGAACGCGGGGTGGATAGATCTTTTCCGCCATCGTTTTCACCGCAGTGGCGACAAGGCCGCCGATGGCTCCGGCAAGGAGACCTTTCAGCAGCGCGGAGGTGTCTTTTGTCTGATCGAGGCTCACTTGAGCTGTGATGCCGGATTCGGGGAGGGATGCTGCTTTGTGGACTCTGTTCCGGTGTCAGCCGGGGCTCGAGATCTGGTCCGTATCGATCTCATCCTGATCCAACTCGTCCTCGTCGACACCTGCGGCGACATCACCGCTGTCCTGATCCTCCGCATCGGCGGGAGCCGGGGACGAAGCGGCGGTTGCGAGGAGAGCGGACGGGGCGCCCCCGCCCGCCCCCGGCGGGGGGCGGGGTGTTGGTCGCCCCGCGCCGGG
>CAXUNH010000042.1:13893-23809 GCA_964252405.1 uncultured Acidobacteriaceae bacterium
CTCTTCGTCCTCGTCCTCATCGTCGTCTTCGTCTTCGTACTCGTCATCCTCCTCGTCGTCGTCATCGAGGTCGTCCTCTTCGTCCTCGTCCTCATCGTCGTCTTCGAGGTCGTCGTCTTCGTCTTCGTCCTCCTCGTCCTCCTCGTCGTCATCATCGGCGGCGAGCTTGAGGTCCGGTTGGGCCTGGGTGTCGCGGCGATCGGCGCGGGTCTGGAGGTTCTCGCTCGAGCCCGCGGCGGTGTGAATTGCCTCAGTAAACTTGGGATCGTTCTCGAAGGCTGCGGTGGCGTCGTCGCCCACGAGCTCATGCAGAACGGCGGCGCTGTCGGTTGCGGGAAGGTTTTGATTTGTGGCCATGCCATGTCTCCTCGGGCGGGGAGTCCGTTCCCGCGCCACACGCCTAGGATGCAGAAGTTGTGCGGGTGGCTACGCCAAGGGCCGTCGATTTACGCACTCGTCAAAGCCGGAGGGTGCCGGGAAACGCAGCGTTGTTGCGCCGGGCCGCATCCTACAAGGTACGCAGACGAAATTCTCGAGACGAAGGTGTCGACTCGTTACAGGTACGCCCACGAACGCTAACCCAGATGTCACCAGAGGCCGCCATCCAGAGGCCTTAGGAGTTGCGTAATGCCCACAGCAGCAACCTTGCAGCAACCTACCGAGGATCAGATTTTCTTCTCCAACGACTCAGAGATGGCAGCCGATGCTCTGGCGCGTATTCACCGCATGCCCTTTGGCGCGGAGGTCTTGCCCGACGGTGGTGTCCGGTTTCGGTTGTTCGCTCCCGCCGCACAGCAGGTGCTGCTGGCCGTGGAAGGGAAGGACCCGGAGCCGATGGCCAGCGGGGGAGATGGCTGGCATGAGTGCATCACCAACCACGCCGGACCGGGCACCCTGTACCGCTTTGTTCTGCCGGACGGCACGCGCGTGCCGGACCCCGCTTCCCGCTTTCAGCCCCAGGATGTCAGCGGACCAAGCGAGGTCATTGCGCCGGGAAGCTATACCTGGCGTGACAGCGCCTGGATGGGACGGAGGTGGGATGAGGCTGTCCTGTATGAGCTGCACATCGGGACGTTTACGCCCGAAGGTACCTTCCGCGCTGCGATCGAAAAGCTCGATCACCTCAAGGACCTCGGCGTCACCGTCATCGAGATCATGCCCATCGGTGACTTTTCAGGTCTGCGCGGCTGGGGGTACGACGGTGTCCTGTGGTATGCGCCGGACTCCGCGTACGGCCGCCCCGAGGACCTGAAGGCCCTGGTGGAGGCAGCGCATGCGCGCGGCATGGCCGTCATGCTGGATGTGGTCTACAACCACTTCGGGCCCGAGGGAAACTACCTTCCTTCCTACTTCCCCAACCTTCTGACCGAGCGGCATAAAACGAGCTGGGGCTCGGCCGTGAACTACGACGGCGAACAGAGCCAGGTCGTGCGTGAGTTGGCTATCCACAATGCGCTGTACTGGATCGAAGAGTTTCATCTGGACGGGCTGCGTCTGGATGCGGTACACGCCATCATCGACGAGAGCCCAAAACACCTGCTGACGGAACTCGCCGACCGCGTACACGCGCTGAACACGCCCTACGCCATTCACCTCGTGCTGGAAAACGAGAAGAATGAAGCCTTCCGGCTAACGCGCGATGCCAAGGGCAGGCCGGAGCACTTCACGGCGCAGTGGAACGACGACATGCACCATGTGCTCCACACCGCCGCAACCCATGAGGATGCCGGCTACTACGCCGATTACGAAGGCGATACGGGGCTTTTGGGACGCGCGCTGGCAGAGGGTTTTGCCTACCAGGGGCAGGCCTCTGTGTGCAGCGGCAAGCGTCGTGGCGAGCCCTGCGGGCATCTCCCCCCGGATGCCTTCATTGCGTTCATCCAGAATCACGACCAGATCGGGAACCGGGCCTTCGGCGAACGGATCAACCAGATCACCGATCCTGAGGCGGTGAAGGCGCTGGTTGCCGTGTATTTGCTGCTGCCGCAAATTCCCATGATCTTCATGGGTGAGGAGTGGCGGGCGACCACGCCGTTTCCCTACTTCTGCGACTTCCACGGAGAGCTGGCGGACAAGGTGCGCCAGGGCCGGCGGGATGAGTTCAAGAGTTTTCCGGAGTTCCAGGACCCGAAGAAGCGGGATCAGATTCCCGACCCGCTCGCGGAGTCCACGTTCCAATCCGCAAAGCTGAAGTGGGAGGAGATCGGAGAACCGGATCAGGCAGAGTGCCTCGGGCGGCACCGGGACCTGATTGCAGTTCGCCAGCGGGAGATTGTGCCTCTCCTGAACTCGATCCGGGGCAACGCGGGCTCGTTTGAAATTCTGGGGCCGGGTGCCGTGCTGGTCCGCTGGAGCATCAACGATGGCCGCGAACTGCGGTTATACGCAAACCTCTGCGACCGCGAAAAGGAGAGCTTCCCGGCGACCGAAGGACGCGTCCTATGGCACCAGGGACCAGACGTTCAAGGCACGAAGTTCGGGCCGTGGGCAGTACGTTGGACTCTTAAGGACGCGTAAGTGAACGGCCCGAGGGCAGACGTCGCACGACATCACGTTTTGCCCTTTGGTGCGGAGATCCAGCCTGAGGGCGGGGTACGTTTTCGCTTCTTTGCGCCCGCTGTGCCGAGCGCGCAGCTTGCGATCATCGGTCGTGAGCCGCTGCCCATGCAGGCCGATGGGCGCGGCTGGCATGAGTTGGTCATCGCCGAGGCCGGCGCGGGCACGCGGTATCGCTATCTGCTGCCCGACGGTACCAGTGTGCCGGACCCTGCCTCGCGTTTTCAGCCGGAGGACGTAGCAGGGCCCAGCGAGGTGATCGATCCAGCGGCGTTCCGGTGGTCGGCCGACCCCTGGAAAGGCCGGCCCTGGGCGGAAACCGTGCTCTACGAGCTGCACGTAGGCACGTTTACCCCGGAAGGCACGCTACGCGCCGCGACCGAAAAGCTCAATCATCTCCAGAGGCTGGGTGTCACCGCCATTGAGCTCATCACGCTGAGTGACTTTGTGGGCACACGCAACTGGGGGTATGACACGGTGCTGCTCTATGCGCCGGACTCTGCGTATGGACGTCCCGAGGATCTGAAGGCGTTTGTCGAAGCGGCGCACGCGCGAAATCTGCAGGTGATCCTGGACGTGGTCTACAACCACTTCGGTCCGGAAGGGAACTACCTGCCCCGGTACTTTCCGGAGATCTTTTCAGAGACGCACAAGACCGCCTGGGGATCGGCGCTGAACTTTGACGGTGGATGCCGGGAAGAGGTGCGCGAGTTCATCGTCGGCAATGCGCTGTACTGGCTGGACGAGTTCAACCTGGACGGGCTGCGGCTGGATGCAACACACGCCATGATCGACACGGGCCCGTGCCACATCCTGGACGAGCTGGCGTCGCGCGTGAAGGCCTTTGCGGGGGACCGGCACATTCACCTGATCCTGGAAGATGAAAACAACATCGCGCGGCGTCTGACGCGATCCGCCAACGGCCAGCCCGAGTGTTATACGGCACAGTGGAACCACGACATCGACCATCTGCTGGGAGCGGGGTTCATGGGCGCCACCGACGAGCGCGAGGTGGATGACCAAGGCGAGACAGATCGTCTGGGCAAGGCGCTCAGCGAGGGATTCGTCATCGCGGCGGGGGAGCACAAGGAAGAGTACGAGGCCGGCTGCCACGTTCCGCCGAACGCCTTTGTTTCCTTCCTGCAAAGCCATGACCTGGTAGGCAACCGGATCTTCGGCGAGCGTGTGACGAGTCTTTTGCCCAAGCGGACCGTGCGCGCGCTGGCCGCGGTCGCTCTGCTGCTGCCGCAAACGCCGATGTTGTTTATGGGCGAGGAATGGGGCGCGAGTACGCCGTTTCCGTACTTCTGCGACTTTCATGGAGAGTTGGGCGAGGCTGTGCGCCAGGGCCGTTGCGAGCAGATTGCGAAGATTCCGGGACTCTCAAGGGAAGACGTGGACAAGGCGCCAAACCCTCAGGCAGAGGCGACCTTCCGCTCCGCGCAGCTACATTGGGACGAGCTCCAGGAGCCGGAGCATGCGGCGTGGATGGAGCTGTACGCTGGTCTGCTGCGGGTGCGCGCCGAACGCATTCTGCCCTTGTTGAGCGGGCTATCTGAGCCCTGCGGGCGCTACCGGGTGCTTGGGCCGGGTGGGTTAGCGATCGAGTGGAGACTCGCCCAGAGCAGGCGTTTGCGCCTGGACGCGAACCTTTGGCACAAGGCGCGGGGCGGCTTCGAGGCCGTGAGAGGTGACGTGATCTGGAGTGAAGCGCAGGCCGGCACAGGCAGCGAGCTCGGCGCGTGGGCGGTGCGGTGGTCCGTTGAGGATCGCACGGTCTCGGCCCGCTAGCGACGCGCAACGCGCACACATGAATGTAGGTCAGGGTCTCGGGAATTCGAGAGCTGGCCTGTATACAGTGAGGGGTGGGGAACATCCAAGGCCATGAGAGCGATCGTTCCGTGCCAGCGAACGGTTGTCGTGAGAACGTATGTCGACCTTTGCGCTGCTCAGCCTGCTGGTGACCCTTGGCGCGCTGTTCAGCTTTCTGAGTTTCCGTGTATTGCGGCTGCCTACCAGCATCGGGACGATGATCCTGTCCCTTGGCGCCTCCGCGGCCTTGATCGCCGGGGGTGGCCATGTGCCTGGGCTGCATGCAGCCGCCGAGCAGATTGTGGGCGGCATCGACTTCAACGCGGTCGTGCTGCACGGCATGTTGAGCCTGCTCCTGTTCGCCGGGGCGCTGCAGTTGGATCTGCAGCAACTGGCGCGGGAAAAGCTGTCCGTCACGGTGCTGTCGATCGGATCCACCGCGCTTTCCACGGTTCTGGTAGCGGTGCTGTTCGGCTACGCTCTGCGGTCCGTGGGCATACCCATCAGCGTGATGGGTGCGTTGTTGTTTGGCGCCTTGATCTCGCCAACGGATCCAATCGCCGTGCTGGAGATGCTGCATCGTGTCGGCGCATCACGCTCACTATCCACACAGCTTGCAGGCGAGTCGCTGTTCAATGATGGCGTGGGCGCGGTGATCTTTCTGGCGCTGTTGAGCGCGTCGTCGGGAGGCGCGGTGCCCTCCGTGAACGGCTTCTTGCTGATGCTCACCCTGAAAGCCGGCGGGGGCATTCTGCTCGGGGCGGGGCTCGGTTACTTGACGTATCGGCTTTTGCGGCATGTGGACCAGTACCGCGTGGAACTGCTGATGACGCTCGCACTAGCGATGGGTGGATACGCGTTAGCTGACGCTCTGAAACTCTCAGCACCGCTGGAGGTCATCACCGCGGGCATGCTGGTCAGCGGACGCGCCAAGCACTTTGCGATGTCGGAAGACACGCGCGCTCACTTTGAGCGGTTCTGGGCGCTGATGGACGACATGTTCAACGTGATCCTGTTTCTGCTGCTCGGGCTGCAGTTGCTCATCCTGCCGGTGGAGCGGCGTTATCTCCTGGCGGGTTTGCTCGCGATCCCGGCCGTCTTGCTGGCGCGCTGGATCAGCGTTGCTTTACCGGTGAGCCTGCTCAACGTCCTCCACGGACGTGTGCCGGGCACGATCACCGTACTGACCTGGGGGGGATTGCGCGGAGGCCTTGCCGTCGCCCTTGCGCTGAGTGTGCCGCATGGGCATGGCCTGGAACGCAACCTGATGTTGGTTGCGACGTATGTTGTTGTGGTGTTTTCGATCCTTGTGCAGGGACTGACGATCTCGCCTCTGCTGAAGCGACTGCGCTTGACCCCGAAGGCCCGGGCGTTGGCCCATCAGGTGTGAGCAGAGAGAACCAGGGAACGGTGCGCGCCGTCATCGTCGCGGCTGTGTTCTGTGTAGGCCATACAGCGGCCGTGCGTCGACGTGAACGCGCTCAGTCGCGGTCACTGCCGTAGATGCTGATCCCCTGGGCGACGCGGAAGGCGATGCTTGCCGCGCGTTGCGTGTAGTCGCTGGTGGGGAACTCCTTTTGCATGCGGGCGACGATGGAAGCGCAGTTTTGCGAAGCCTGATCGGCGCGACGTTTGTTTTCGTCCACGAGGTACATCGTGACGAGCGAGCCCTGACGGAACGCCGCATCGTAGAGGGCTTCCGCGGACTTAGGCCCGTTGGGGTACTTGTCCGCGTACTTGAGGTAGAGATTCGTCTCCATCTCCGGGCACTTGGGCAGGCCCTGCCAGTCACCGCAAACCTTGTTGTCGAGCAGGTCGAATGCGGCTTTGGCCGCATCGGGCGTGTTCGGGTAGGTCTTCATCACGCGCTTCAGTTCGCCCTCGTAGATCTGCGGACGAAGGGCTGCATCCTGCTCGTGGGCGCTGGGCAGGGTGCTGATGTCGGCCTTGTCGATCTGCCAGCGGATGTCGGCCGAGCGGAACGCGGCCTCGGGTGCGAGCGGTGAGTCGGGGAAGTACTCCCATACGCGGCCATAGAGCAGCCCCGCGGACTCGGCCGCGCCTTTGGGAGCGTGCGGCTCCGCGGCTTTGGCTTCCAGGTCGGCCGCGGCGCCATAGAGCAGCGCATCGCCCTGCGGTGTGTGGGGGCCGACGATGCCCTTGTCCCGGATCCAGCCGGATGCCGGATTCACCTGCGCGTTGGGGTCGGTGAACTCGGGCTTCTGATCGGGGTCTTCTTCCTTTTCGTCGGTGTTTGCGAAGACGTTGACCCACGCGCCGTTGCGCTGATTGATGACGATCTCCCGGCCGGGCACGACGGTGCTGATGGGCGGGTCGGCGGGGTCCGCGACGGCGTACACATTGGCGGTGTGCAGGATCGTGGCGCGGTTCGCGGCGTCCGCGACCGGACGCTCGGGGCTGCGCTTTTGCGCGGTACACAACGAAGGGCTGAGCAGGCACGCAGCGACGGCCACGTAACGAAGAGAACGGTGCATAGCTGTTGGATTAGACGTGCGGCGACGCCGCTTCGGCGACGGCTTCCGCGGAGAGCTCGGCCCGAAGCGCAGGATCGATGTTGCCGCCGGAGACGATCGCGATCACGCGCTCATTCCTGGGAAGCTCCGCCCCGCGAAAGAGGGCTGCCGCGAGCGTGACCGCGCCCGAAGGCTCGGCGACGACGTCCGTTGCGGCGAGAATCAATTGCGTGGCGATGCGGATCTCGGCCTCCGTGACGGTCACGATGCCGTCCACGAAGCGAAGAATGTGCTGGAAGTTGCGCTCGCCGAGAGATTGCGTGCGTAGCCCATCTGCCATGGTGCGGGTCGTCTTCGCGGCGGGCCACTCAATGAGCGTTTTCGAATGAAAGCTTTCACACGCGTCGCCGGCGAGCTCCGGCTCGCAGCCCCAGACCGGCGGCGCAACCTCCCCGTCGGCCTCGCATGCGAGCTTCAGCCCGCTGGCCGTGCCCGAAAGCAGACCCCCGCCGGACACAGGCGAGAGCACAAGCGTGGTGTGCGGGGCCTCCTTGTTGAGTTCGGCAAGCTGCTCGGAGAGTTCCAGACCGCAGGTCGCCTGCCCGGCGATGATGTCCGTGTCGTCGTAGGGCGGAATCATCGCGTAACCGTGTTGGGCAACCAGCTCTTCCGCCTTGCGCTTGCGCTCCGTGGAGGCCGGCCCCACGGTGACGATCTCCGCGCCGAGCGCCTCCGTAGCCTGGCGCTTTACGGACGGCGCATTGTCCGGCATAACGATCACCGCCCTTGTACCCAGCGCCCGCGCCGCATAGGCCACGCCTTGCGCATGATTGCCGGAGCTGAACGTGATCACGCCACGTGCGAACGCTTCGGGATCACGCTCCCGCAGGGCGGCAATCTTGTTGTACGCGCCCCTCAGCTTGAAGGACCCGATGAGCTGGGCAGCCTCGTTCTTCAGGTAGATCTCCGGGGTATGCGGGCCAAGGCGGTAGCCCGCGTCATGCACGCGGATGGGATCGAGCCTGAGCAAAGGCGTATAGACCGCGGTGCCGCGGAGGCGGTCGCGGGCGGCAAAGATGTCGGCGAGGGTGATGGTGTCGGGCATCGCGGGCGCGCGAAAAGGCGCGAAGTAAGGCAAGTCTACCTTACAATCGTGAAACGAGGAGGCAGTCATGGCGGAGCTGAAGGTGACAGCCAAAGGACAAGTCACTCTCCGGAAAGACGTTTTGAAGCACCTTGGGGTGAAACCCGGCGAAAAGATTCAATTGGATGTCTTGCCGAACGGGAAAGTGGCACTTCAGGCCGTGAGTGCGAAAGAGGGATGGGACCGTCTCTCTGGCTTCCTGGCCGGCAAAACAGAAAAAGTCGCAACCATCGAAGAGATGAACGACGCCATTGAACGAGGTTGGGCAGGGCTGCCTTGAAGGTTGTCGTTGACACTAACGTGCTCGTACGGTTCGTCGTACGTGACGATGAGCAGCAGGCGCGCATCGCCGAACGGACCCTCCGCCAAGCTGCGGTTGTTGTTCTGACTCTTCCGTGTCTGTGCGAGCTTGTCTGGGTCCTGAGCAGGAGCTACGGGTTTCCGCGACAGGACATTGCGCGAACACTTGACGTGATTTTGCAGGTGCCGAACATTGAGTTGCAGCGGCCAACCGTGATCCATGGCATCGCCGTTCTGCGCGGTGGAGGTGACTTCGCTGACGGTGTGATTGCGCATGAAGGGCGTAGGCTGGGTGCTGAACTCTTCGTCTCGTTCGATCGGAAAGCAGTGCGATTGGTCAGCACACACGGCGACCGCGCAGAGTTGCTTTAGGTCGCAGTCACGCAAAGGCGGGCACGGGATGCTCAGTGCTCCCGTAAGCGGTGCGCTAACTCTCCCGGTAAGAGCTTCTAAAGAGCGCGTGGAGCCGAACACGTTCATCTCGTTTCAGCGGCCTGCAGGACTTCGGCGAAGAAGTGCAGCAGACGCAGATTATCCGTCACGCCCGGACCCGCGCCGTCGAGGTCCAGATGGCTGAGCACCGGGCTGATCAGTGCGGCCTTCAGCGTGGTGGTGGGCAGTTCGCTTTCCATCCACAAGGTTTCTGCGGCGGGGATGATGTTGTCACCTTCTCCGTGCAGCAGGTAGACAGGCACCGCCAGTTTGGCCAGGTGCCCATGGGGGCTGACACCGGCCATGTCGGCGACATGCTTCGCTTCCGCCTTGGCCAGTAGCGATCGCGTGAACGGGGAGTTGGTGTCCATCAGGACCTTTGCCTCCTCGGTCTGGTGCGGGGTCAGGCGAGCCATGGCGGCCTTTTCGCCGGGGACGTCCTCATAGAGGTGGGTGCGGAGAACCTGGCGAAGAGGCACGATGTCCGCGGCGGGGACGAAGTCCTCCAGATGCTCGTATTCCAGCACGAGTGAGCCGTACTCGTGGGGCGGCAGATGTTCTTCCGTGCCGTTCGGCATGGCGTCCTGCCCGGTGCGGTAGTAGGTCGCGACGCGCTGCATCTCGTCCTGCGAGCCCACCGCAAAGACGAACTTAATGCTGTTGCTGAACTGCGGATCCGCAGCGGCTAACAAGGAGAGCCCGCCGGAAAAGCTAAGCCCCATGACCCCCACCTGCTGGCCATCCGCCTGGTGGGAAAGCCACTCGGCGCTTTGGCCGATGGTGGCGATGGAGTTGGAGCCGATGTGGTAGTCCTTGATGTCCGGCAGCTCCGGCGTCAGCACGCGCAGGCCGCAAGCGCTCATCGCGGTCGCGAAGGCAATCAATCGCGGCTCGTCGATGCCCAGGTGATGCACACCGTGAAGCACGATGAGCGCGGGGGCATGCGGGTGTTCGAGCGGCGTGTACAGTCGCGCCCGCACCGGACCGCCGGAGGCGTTGTAGGAGATGTCTTCCACCGCGACGCGGTCGCCCACCGTCCAGCGCAGCGACTCAGGGACAGGCTGATTCGCGACGAGCTTGAGCACCGCGGCGGCTTGCAGATGGACCCGAACGATAGGCCACAGCACGGAGCTGAGCACGATGATCAGCAACAGAATGGCGGCCAGGGTCAGAAGAAGGTCGGGACGCTCTCGCCTGG
>CAXUNH010000043.1:0-221 GCA_964252405.1 uncultured Acidobacteriaceae bacterium
CGTCAAGCTCGACGCCGCCACGCCGGACGCCGCTGCTCTCGCGGGTGTCGATGAGGTGCGCCAGATCACCGACCTGCCCGCCGAACTTGTTCGCATGTCCGCAGGCACGGCCCGCCTGTCGCACCTCGCCGCCGCTGCGGACGACCTCAAGGCCAGGGCCGCGCTGGACCTCCTCGGTGCCGCGCTGGTTGGGGTCGTCATCCTCGGCCTTCTCTATGTGG
>CAXUNH010000043.1:241-23769 GCA_964252405.1 uncultured Acidobacteriaceae bacterium
CTCACGCTGCCTCTGCGCACGGTCAAATCAGCCGGCGAGATCGCGTTGCTGAAGAAGGCCGCGGATGCCTCGATCGCCGCGCACCTGGCGGAGATGAAAGCCGTGAGGCCGGGTGTCTCCGAACGCACGGTCAGCGGTCTGATCGACTACAAGCTCAAAGAAGGCGGCTGCGAGCGGCCCAGCTATCCCTCCATCGTGGGCTCCGGGATCAAGTCCACCGAACTGCACTACATGGCCAACGAAAACATCATGCACGACGGCGATGTTGAGGTCACCGATGCCGCGGGCGAATACTCCATGTACGCCAGCGACGTCACACGCACGCTTCCGGTCAACGGTCATTTCACGCCACGCCAGCGCGAGATCTACGACATCGTCCTTAGCGCGCAACGTGCGGCCGAAGCCTCGTTCGTCGCGGGGAAGACCACCATGCGCGATCTCGACAAAACAGCCCGCGACTACATCGCCACCCACGGCAAAGATCTGCACGGCGAAAGCCTGAGCAAGTACTTCATCCATAGCGTTGGGCATTCTGTGGGGATCAGCGTTCACGATCCGTTCGACGCAACCAAGCCCTGGGGCCCCGGCGCGGTCTTCACCATCGAACCCGGGATCTACATCCCCGAGGAAAAGATCGGCGTGCGCATCGAAGACACCTACTTCGTCGATCGGGACGGGAAGCTCGTCGACTTCATCGCTGCCCTGCCGCACACGGCCGATGAGGTCGAAGCAGCGATGCGTCCCGAGCACACAAAGAGCCGCTAACGGCGCGCCTCCACCGCTGCGCAGGCACCCCACGGAGAGAAGCATGATCGTCACAGAAGAGTTCGTCGAGCTCAGCACACCGTATGGCCCCATGCGCACGCACATCACGCGTCCCGTGGTGCCGGGCCGCTACCCCGGCATTGTGTTCTACACGGAGATCTTTCAGGTCACCGGCCCCATACGTCGGACCGCAGCCCTTCTCGCCGGTCACGGATACATTGTCGCCACACCGGAGGTCTACCACGAGTTCGAACCGGCGGGCACCGTGCTGCCCTACGATCAGGCCGGCAGCGATCGCGGCAATGAACTCAAGTACGCGAAGGAAGTCGCCAGCTACGACGCGGATGCCCGCGCCGTGCTCGATCATCTGAAGCGCCGGGCCGATTGCACAGGCACGCTAGGCGCGATGGGGATCTGCCTCGGCGGCCACCTTGCCTTTCGCGCTGCCATGCAACCCGACGTGCGAGGCACAGCCTGCTTCTACGCGACCGACCTCCCCAAAGCGAGCCTCGGCAAAGGGCAACACGACAACTCGCTCGAGCGCGCCGGCGAGATCAAGGGTGAACTGCTCATGGTGTGGGGCCGACAGGACCCGCACATTCCGCTGGAAGGCCGCATGACCGTGTTGCAGCGCCTCAACGAAGTCGGCGTGCGCTTCAGCTGGCATGAGGTCAACGGCGCTCACGCGTTCATGCGTGACGAAGGGCCGCGCTTTGACCCCGAGCTTGCCCTGGCGCTCTACAACCTCGTGTTCGCCTTCTTTCACCGCCGGCTCGGCGCGGGCGACCTGAGCGCCTAGGTCCTGCGCTGGCTGTCGGAGTCTGACGACAAAGCCAAGATTTCATTTCAACTCTCCGTCCTGCCGGGATACAACAACGTGGGCCGACGCTTTTGGCCCATCCTGTTCCCCCACGCGACGGCGGTGTGCGCACCCTTGTCGCGAGTCCGGTGCACCGTAACCAGCCCACCGCCATACAAGACAAGCACCAGCTCAGCGTACCGGCGCCCACAAGCTTTGCTGAGGGCGCTCCTTGCCGCTCAGAGATCCTCACGGAGACTTCGTTCCATGCATCTACGTTCCTGCGTTTCGCTCGCCCTCGTCTCGTCCGCACTCATCGTTCATCATGCGGCAGCAGCCACGCTGTGCGTTGACAGCAATGGCGCGCCTTCCTGCTACGCGCATATCGCCGATGCCGTCGCGGCGGCAGCCGCAAAGGACGTCATCAAGGTGGGCCCGGGCACGTACAGGGAGTCCATCACCATCACCAAACCGCTGTCGCTCACCACCGACAACGCCATCCTTGATGCCTCCGGTTTCAAGCGCGGCTTGTTCGTCAACGGCCTCGCCGCTGACGGTGTTTCCGCCACTGGCCTGGCGAACGTCAACATCTCCGGCTTCACCGTGCGCAATGCCATGTATGAGGGCATCCTCGTCCTGAAAGCGTCCGCGGTGTCCATCTCAAACAACACCGTGATCGACAACAACACAGCGCTCAGCGCAGGTACCTGCCCCGGGCTCGATGCCTTTGAAACCAACGAGCAGAGCGACTGCGGCGAAGGCATCCACTTTCTTGCGGTCGATCACTCTGTGATCACGAACAACACGATCACCGGCAACTCCGGCGGCATCCTGCTGGCGGACGACACAGGCGCAACCCACGACAATGTCATCACCTTCAACACCGTGCATGACAACCCCTACGCCTGCGGCATCACGCTCGCCTCGCACCCCGCGTACAAGCCCGCTGTGGTGCCCACCGGCGCCACGATCCCCGCAGCCTATGGCGTGTTTCACAACCTGGTGTACGGCAATCGCTCCCGTGCGAACGGCAACGCCAATGGGGGCGGCTCCGGTGTGGGCATCTTCGCCTCGTCGCCCGGCACCATGAGCTACGGCAACGTTGTGGTCGCAAACTACCTGACGGAGAACGGCCTGCCCGGCATCGCCATGCACGCCCATGCGCCCAACCAGATCCTGAACGACAACATGCTGGTGGCCAACACGCTGATCAACAACGCGGCCGATACCGAAGATGCCGCAACCCCCGGGCCGACCGGCATCAACATCTACTCGCTCATGCCCATCTCCGGAAACATGGTGATCGGCAACTCCATTCAGGGCGAAAGCGTCGATGTTGCCGTCCATGCGCCGGCGCTGCCCATCCCGTCTCCGGCTATGCCTGCCCTCGTTCAATTCAACTCGCTGGGTGGGAACGGCATTGGTGTTGCCAACCTCAGCCCGGTTTCCACGGTGAATGCAACGGAGAACTTCTGGAGCTGCCCGAACGGTCCCACCATCTCTGGAAGCTGCTCAATGGTCTCCGGACCCAACGTACTGTGGGCGCCCTGGCTCGCAACCCCGCTCCCCACGTTGCCCAGCTACTAAGGGAACATCACCTCAAGAACAGCCAACGTCCTCCTGACTCCGTCGAGAGTCAGGACGACGCCTTCTGATCAGAGTTGCTTACCACAAAGCGAAGGGGACTAATCGCCAGCAGCCTTTCCAAACGGGTGCCGCTTATCCTGGCCCGCGCTCAGGGTGCCTGTCTTTGGATCGCGGGCAATCAACTCACTGTCGCCCCAGGTCGTCGGCGCGTTCTCATCACGCGCACCCGCATGCCGCACAGGGTAGCCCATAGCCTGCACAGCATCCACGGTGCTCTCCGGAAAGCGTGCCTCGAACTCCAGCACGTCCGGCAGGTACTGATGATGAAAGCGCGGCGCATCGGCAGCCGCCTGGATGTTCAGCCCGTTATCGACCACCGAGATCAGGTCGTTGGCCACCGTGGTGATGATCGTCGCGCCGCCCGGCGAGCCCAGCACCAGCCGAAGCTGCCCGATGCGGCACACCGGCCCATGCCCCATCGGAATCGACGTGCCATCACCATGTTTCGCTCCGGGCATCTTCGGGCAGAGCGAAGGCTCAGCCACAATCGTGGGCGTCATCGAGCTCAGAGGCCTGTGCCCCGGTGAAATGGCGTTGGCCGGCCCCTGGATTAAATCAAAGCCATTCGGCACGCCCATCTTGCTGGCGAAGTCATCCATCTCGTCGTTCAGCAGAAAGCCCAGCGGTTCCACGGTGACGCCGGACCCAAAGCCGAAGTTCAGCGTGTACGTCATCGCTACGGCGTTGCCGTCCTTGTCCACCACGGAGAAGTGCGTGGTCTGGTGCGACTCCGCCGGTCGCGCGGACGCCTCCGGCGCCGGCGGCAGAAAGCCCGCAGGCCGCACAAGCTCTTTGGACGGCGTGGACTTCGCTGGATCGATCGTCTTGCGCCATGCATCGGCGTATGGTCGCGCCGCCATTTGGGCAATCGGAATCGACGTGTAATCCGGATCGCCCAGATACTCTGCGCGGTCCAGATACGCGCGACGGAACGCCTCGGCGATCAGTTGAATCTGCGCCGGCGATCGATCCGCACCTACGGCATGCAGATCGAAGCCTGACAGCATATTCAGGGTCTCAATCAACGCAATGCCCCCTGAACTCGGCGGCGGCGATGTAATCACCTCCAGCCCGCGATAGTGCCCGACCAGCGGCTCTCGATCCTTCACCTCGTACGCCGCAAGGTCCTGCGCGGTGATCAGGCCTCCATTCGCCTTCTCAAATGCATCAATCTGCTGCGCCATCACGCCATGGTAGAAGTCATCCGGGTTCGTCGCGATGTGCTCGAGCGTGCGCGCCAACTCGGGTTGCTTGAACACCTCGCCCGCCTTGTAGAAAGCACCATCCCGTTGAAAAATGCGCCGCGAGGCAGGCGTTGTCTGCAGCCGTGACGACTGCATATCGCTGGCCTCCGCAGCAGACAACACATACCCGTCCGCCGCCAACCGGATCGCAGGCTGCATCACGCGGCTCAACGACAGCTTGCCAAAGTGCTGCTCTGCATACACCAATCCCGCCACGGTCCCGGGCACACCGGAAGCCTTGGCACCCACCGTACTCATCTTCGGGATCACGTTCCCGTGCGCGTCCAGATACATGTCGCGCGTGGCCGCGGCGGGCGCCTTCTCGCGGAAGTCCAGGAAGTGTGGCCGGCCACCGTCCTGCGTGTGTCCCATCGCATGGTTCGTTCCGGGCCGCACCAGCAGGAAGCCGCCTCCACCAATGTTGCCCGCCGCCGGCAACACCACGGCCAACGCAAAACCCACCGCCACGGCGGCATCCACCGCATTGCCGCCGGCACGCAGAATCTGCAAGCCCGCATCCGTCGCGTCATGGTGGATGCTCACCACCATGTCATGCTGCGCGGTTACGGGCGCCACGGCGGGCAAAGGCGCTTGCGCAACCGACTCCAGTTGCAGACCCGGAAGCAGAAGAAATACTGCCAGGAGACGACGGGGAACGACGGGCATGGATGACCTCAGAGGACCTCAAGCGACGAGCCTGCAGCGCCCGGCGTGACGGAACGGTGGTGAGAGCTGCGTCTGCTTTAGCATATCCGGATGTTCGCTCTGTTCCGGCTGGTGTTCTCGGCCGCTTACTGGAGAGCGCTTGGGAGTTCTCACGCGCGGCGCCAAACGCGTGTCGCGATCCGCCGTCTGCACAAGGACCTGCGTGCCCGACGGCATCTCCGCCAACTCTTGTTGCTTCTTGTGCCCCTGGCCTACGTAGCGTACGTGCTTGAATTGCTCGGAACCGGTGTCGAAGGGATTGCTGCCGTTGTGCTTGCGCTCGTGATGACGGCTATTGTTTCGGGCTATCGGAAATACCGGCCCGCGGAGACCGATGGTCCACTAGAACTCGGCATCAGTGCAAGGAACAAGCCGGCAGCGGAGGCGACGCCAGCCATGTCGCCAGAGTTGCGCCAGGAACTCGCCGACCTTGCCCTGCTGCATGCCGTGCTGGTCGATCGAGCCGGCAGAAATCTTTGTCCGAACCAAGACGCTGCCCGAAGGAGCCGAGGTGATCACCCGCAGAAAACACCTGGACCTGCTTCGTGCCAAAGGCCTCTATGAGAGGCTTGGCGGCGCGGAGCGCGACCTGTTGCTTTTGCCGGATGGGCACTGGACCGAGGAGACCATCAGCGACGTCACGATGCTGCTGGAACCGCTGCGACTTTTGCGCTGGGCGCTGCGCATCGACCGCTTTCTTCCGGCCGTTGGTTCCGACCTCCGTGCAGAGTTCCGGTTGGCGACCGACCTTGTGAGCCAGCCGGATCTCGTGTCCGCCACGAAACAGTGCCTGACCATCGATGACCTTCGCGTCGGGCTCTCCTCGGCAGAACACTTCTTCCATCGCACGTGGACTGAAGGCGTCCGGCGCTCGTTGTACCTTGTCGCTGACAATGAGCAGGCGGCGAAGATGAAGGCGTTCGCTGAACGCTTGCAGGGCCGGGAGAATGAAGACCTCCTGATCGGAGCCACCATCGTAAGCGCGGCGGGTGACGAGGAGATTCGCCTCGCCACGACGCTCGCCCTTCGTCGGGCACAGGTACTCCGTTGGCTACGCGGACGCATCTACGGCGAGGTCCCGCGCAGCGGACGGCTGGAACGCCTGATCCGGTGATCGTGCAAGTCAATTTGCGTGCACGCAACGCCTTCCGGCGTCGAGCGCAGGATCGAAGTTTTACCTCCTCGTTTTGGAGCGTTGAAGCTGCTGCAACGTCCTTGCGGCAAGGTCGCTGCATGACGCTTAGCTTCGTCGTCCCCGCGTACAACGAAGAACACTACCTCCCCGACTGCCTCCGCTCCATCCTGAATGAAACCGCAGGTCGCGACGAGATCGAGATCATCGTCGTGGACAATGCCAGCACCGACCGCACACGTGAGGTCGCGCTCAGCTTCCCGGGCGTGCGCGTGGTGGAGGAGCCGCGCAAAGGCCTGCCGCATGCGCGCCAGGCAGGCTTTCTCGCCAGCTCCGGCCGACTCATCGCCAACGTCGACTCCGACTCACGCCTGCCGTCCGGCTGGGTCGCGCACGTGCTCGCGGCGTTCGCGCAAGACCCCGATATGGTGAGCCTGTCCGGCCCGCTGGTCTACTACGATCTCAGTCCACGCGAGCAACTGCTCGTTCGCATCTTCTACGCCACCGCGTGGATCACCTACTCACTCAACCGTTATGTGCTGCGCGTCGGCTCCATGGTGCAGGGTGGGAACTTCGTGCTCACGCGCGCCGCTCTCGAGAGCATCGGCGGCTTCAATCTCGGCATCACTTTCTACGGCGAAGACACCGATCTCGCCCGCCGTCTGCCCGAGGCCGGCCACGTGCTCTTCACCTTCGATCTGAAGATGTACTCCTCGGCCCGGCGCCTCAAGAGAGAAGGCATCCTCACCATGGCGTGGCGCTACTCGCTCAACTACCTGTGGACCATCTTCCTCAAGCGCCCGTACACGGCAGAGCACATTGACATTCGCGAAGGCAGCAAGGCCTGACGCACGTGTCAACCCATGCGTGCGGCCATGGTTGCCAGCCCATACGCCACAGACGTAAATGCCTCGCCGCTTTGCACGCGCTCTTCGCCAAAGCGACGCGTAAAAACGCGCCTGACTGCAGGGACAAGGGATGTACCACCGGTCAGAAACACGCGATTCACCTCTTCCGGTGCGGTCGAGGTGGTGCGCAGCAGCTCTTCCAGGCTCGCCTCCATGCGCCCCAACTCCGGCGCGATCCAGCCTTCAAAGTCCGCGCGCTGTACCGGCGTGCGTAGATGGAGCGCCTCGGTATCCAGCACAAACTCCGCCGCTTCATAAGCAGACAAATCGATCTTCACGCGCTGCACCGCCTGGTGCAGCCGATAGCCCAAATCCTGCTCCACCACGGTGCGCAAAGCAGCAATCTTCTCCGGTTCCAGCGCATTGCGTTCGGCCGCGCGCAGCATGCCATGGACCTCGCGTGTGCGCAGAAACGACAAGGTGTGCCAGCGCTCCAGGTTGGCGTACACCCATGCCGGCAGCGCAGGAAGCAGCTTGCCCAGCGAGCGCGCCTGGGACTCCGACCCCAGTGCGGGCGAGATCAACCGCCGCACAATGCGCGCATCGAACGCATCGCCTGCAAGGCCCACACCCGTCGTGCCCAGCACCTGTGGCTCGCCCCTGGCGCTCATGCCCGGGCCCACATGCAGCAGCGAGAAGTCCGTCGTCCCACCGCCAAAGTCGCCGATCAGCAAAAGCTCCTCGCGGTCGATGCCGGACTGGTACGCGAACGCCGCCGCAACGGGCTCCATCGCAAACTCCACCTGCGTAAACCCAGCCTGCAGGTAGGCCGCGCTCAGGCGCTCCACAGCGAACTCGTTGTCCGCCTCGCTGTCCGCGCCCACAAACATCACAGGCCGGCCTGAAAGCGCATGTGTGATCTCAATGCCGAAAAACTCGCTCGCCCACAGCCGCAGATCCCGCAGGATGCGCGCGACCAGGTCCTGAAACTGGTACTGCCGCCCGAAGATCTCCGTGCCCGTCAGGTTTCGTGCCGAAAGATGGCTCTTCAAGGACTGGATCAGCCGGCCCTGCACCGCGTCGTCGAACGTATCGGTCTCCAGGTAGTGTTCAATGCCCGCAGCTCCCGTCCACGCAGACACCGGCTTGCCCTGGGCATGCATTCGCCGCTGCAGATACAGCAGTGAACGCGACGATGCACTCAGGCCGTGGAGGGAAGGGAACCGCACGGTGCGCACAGCTCCGTCCTGCACCAGGCCGATGGAGCTGTTGGTCGTGCCGAAGTCAATGCCAATGCGGGCCGAAGAGCCGGGAGTCACTCCGCCATTGTTGCAAACGTTCCGCCCGAGCAGCGTCCGCTTACAACAGTTCCATCTCGGCCGAAGCGTTTACGCCGCCCGGGAACGCGAGCGAGAACGTCCGTGAGAACGCCTGGCTGCGGGCCATCCGGACAAACTGGATCGCCGCACGCAACGGCCACGGCGCCGCACCGTTCTCCCACAACTGGCTCAAGGGGCGCATGACGCCCTCACGGTCCGGGTGAAACGCGCGGTCGTCCCAGCGCTGCCAGCCCTCGGGGAACTCGGGAAAGTCCGTCACCGCATCCAGCGTTGAATGAAGAATCCGTTCTTCCCAGGGCCGCCTGTATTGGTTCATGAACAGCACGTGGCTGCGACGTTCGATCCGAATTTCTTCAACAAATTCACTGAAGTTGCGTGCGCGGGACAGGTTGAGGCACGCGCTGGCCTCCGTGCCATGCCGGTCCCCGCCGGAGATCAGCAGATGCCCCGTTTCGCGCGCAAGCTGCACGGCGGCACGGTTCTCGCGTGCATCCCGCAAGCCGTTCAGCTCCACAGCATGGAGGCACGCGGAGAAGCCGTCCATGAACCGAGCCACCTCACGCCGATGCGCGACCGCGCCCACCTTGTTCAAATCCCAGATCGGATGGTTGAACACGGTCAGGACACCCGGCAGCTCATCCAGCTCGTGCAGAATACTGCGCAGTTCCTCCACCGCGGGCGCGGCGGTGAATGCATTCAGGCGCGCCACCCACGCGTATGCCTCGGCCGAAGGCAGATTATGGACGCCGAGGTGAAGCTCCGTCACGCCATACGGCACAGTCCACTCCAGCGATACCGGTATGCCCCGCGAAGCCGGCAAGTTGCGCAGCAACTGCGGCGCGGCGATCGTGTCGTGGTCGGTGATGGACACCAGTGCGTGCAGTCCGTGCCGCTCGATCTGCCGGGCTTCCAGGTCATAGGCCATCGCCGGTACCAGCGGAGGCCGCCAGTGTCCACGCACAAAGTCAAGCGGAAACCCATTGCTCCGGCTCTTGCGGTCATAGTGAGCGAAGATGTGCTGCAGCCCCGGCAACAGCGCCAGGAACTTGTGCACAAAGGTCAGCGTCTCCTCTGACATGCTCGTGTGACTGTGCAGCGAAACACCGCTGCTGTGCTCCAGGGGAGCCGCCGCGTCGTTCCACAGGCTCGTGATCTTGGAGCGGGGCTGCGACTTGCCTTGCGCAACCGTGCGAGACCCTTGCTGAAGGCTGAGCGACATGGTGGCTCCTTGTACACCCACTGCTGCGCCCAGTGTGCAATCCACATGCGAAGCTGAAGTGAAGCCGAGGCGAAAGGACCGTAAATCTCGCGCCCCGTACCACGAACGACTCTCCACCTATCAACTCGCAGAGCTCTCAGGTTTCTCAGCCCTTCGGTACAGGCCATGCTGCTGGATGTACTCGAAGACACTTCGTGGAAGAGACTCTTCGCAGCGCAGGGCAACTCGCAGGCGGGCACGTAGATCCGTGGCACTCGCCGGGTCGGCTACACCATCCAGAAGATGCAGGCGAGCCCGCTGCGCAGGCGTCAACGCGAGCCCCTGGAGATCTCCGAGCCCAAAGCCGGGCCGGCTCACAACGATCCACTCAGCCAAGGCGAACAACTCCGGCACACCGCGCCATTGCGGCAGCCCCAGCAGTGCGTCCGCACCCAGGACCGCAAAGATCTCCGCATGGGCCGGCAGCGCCTCCCGCAGCCGTCCCAATGTGTCTACCGTGTAGTTGGGCTCCCCGGCAGGACGCGGCGCATCGGCATCCGAGGCCTCCAGCCGGGGCTCTCCCGCGCACAGCAGCTCGGTCATCCGGAGCCGGTCGGCGTACGGCGCCGCAGGGCCCTCCGGCTTCAGCGGTTGACGACCGGTCGGCGCGAGCAGAACCCGGTCCAAAGCGAAGCGGTCACGCGCCGCCCGTGCCACGGCAAGATGCCCGCAATGCGGTGGGTCAAAGCTGCCACCAAAGTAGCCAATGCGCATGCTCTTCCGGAGTCTACGTCGTTTGTGCAGGAGCCGCGACCGGCCCCTCCTGGTCCCGCGCCCACTTCAGGCCGCTTCCGCCTGTGCTTTCAGACGCTCCGCCGTGTCATGGGCGATCAGCGCGTCGATTGTCGGCTGCAGCATGCCTTCCATCACCATCGCGAGCTGATGATTCGTCAAGCCAATCCGGTGATCCGTCAGCCGGTTCTGCGGAAAGTTATACGTCCGGATCTTTTCGCTGCGATCACCCGACCCGACCTGCGACTTGCGTGCCGCCGCCTGAGCCGCATGCTGCCGCTCCATCTCCACCTCAAACAGCCGGGAGCGCAGCACGCGCATCGCCTTTTCGCGGTTCTTGATCTGCGACTTCTCGTCCTGGCAGCTCACCACCGTGTTCGTAGGCAGATGCGTGATGCGCACAGCCGAGTAGGTCGTGTTCACCGATTGTCCGCCAGGGCCCGAGGAGCAGAACGTATCCACGCGCAGATCCTTGTTCTCGATCTTCACGTCGACCTCTTCCGCCTCGGGCAGCACGGCCACAGTCACGGCAGAGGTGTGCACCCGCCCCTGCGTCTCGGTCGCCGGCACGCGCTGTACCCGGTGCACGCCGGACTCGTACTTCATCTGCGAGTACACCTTGTCGCCTTCAAAAATCGCCGTCACTTCCTTCAGGCCGCCGACTTCGCTGGGCGACTCGGAAAGGATCTCTACCTTCCAGCGGTGCTGCTCCGCAAAGCGCAGGTACATGCGAAAGATCTCGGCGGCAAACAACGAGGCCTCGTCGCCGCCGGTACCCGCACGCACCTCGATGACAACGTTCTTGTCGTCGTTGGGGTCCTTGGGCAGCAGCAATACCATCAGCTCCTCTTCTACCGCGGGCAGCTTCGGCTCCAGCGCGGCGAGCTCTTCGGCGGCCATAGCGCTGATCTCCGGGTCGCTGTCCGCCGCCATGGCGTGCGCTTCGGCGATGGACTCCTTTAAGCGCCGATACCGCCGGAAGGCATCTACCGTCGGCTCCAGGTCGCGATGCTGCTTGGCCACAGCCTGGAACTTCTTCTGGTCGGCAAGCAGCGATGGGTCAGAGAGCTGGCGGCCCAGCTCCTCATACTTGGCTTCTATCTGGTCTAAACGGTCAAACATAGGTCAGGGCACGCAGTCCTGGGCCGGAGGCCCGGGTTGTCTATGGAGCTGAAAAGGGGAGAAACGGGGCAGGGCAGCGGAGCGCCGCTATAGAAAGCGGGCGCGGCCATGGCTCCGGCGCGTTGTGGCCGCGGCGGGTGAGAAGCTCGGGAGCAAGGGAGGCATTCTCATCGTCTCTTCGTTTGATGGTAGCGCGGAGTTCATGGATTCGTTCCTGCGGGTGCCGATTCCGACACAGGCTTCCCATGCCCGGCGAAGAACTGCAACGTCCGTCGCTCCGCATCGGCGAGAGCCTTGTCACTGAAGCCGTGAGCTTCGTCAGGATAGATGTGGTCCGCGCAATCGAAGTGCTTCATCCCGCAAAGGCGCACGAGCTGCTGGGCGTTGATCACCGGAATGTTCTCGTCGCGAGCTCCGTGCAGGACCAGAAGCGGCGGCATGGCTCCCCCGAGCTTCTGGAAGAAGCTGTCCGGAAGGCTGCCGTACCATTCGGCGATCGCGCTCACCGGCAGGTTCTCCGATCCCGCCGCCAAAGCCACCGACGCACCCAGCGAGTAGCCCACGACAAACACGGGCCTGCCCTTGAACTGCGGCGAGGAGCCCGCGACCTGCACCAGATCCTCCAGCGCCTTCGACCAGGCCCGGTACGTCTCGTTCGAAGGAGTGCGCGATCCCGCCGCGTCGAAGTAGTGCAGCAGCAAAGTCGTGTACCCCTGGCCGGCGAAGAACGCGGCTTGCGAGCGATAGAACGGGGCCTCTGGCCCGCTCGTTCCCGGCAGTAGGATCAACACCGGCGCTTCGGCGCGGTCACTCGGGAAGACTTCATAGTGCACGCCGCGTCCGCCGCTTGGAAACTGTTCCGTGCGCACTGCCGGCAGCGCCGGGGAAAGGGAAAGACCCAGAAACGCAACTACGGACAGGAGATGCAGCATGATGCGGAAGTGTAGCAGCGCGGTCACTGGAGCGCCCGGCCGCTACGGCATCCCGTTCGCGTCGGGGTCGCCTCCGCGCACAAAGCGCTTCAGAAACAGCTCGCGGGTGACATTCACCGCGGCTTCGCCCAGGGTGCCCAGCAGCGCGTTGTCCAGGGCCAGTTTGCCCGCCGAGTCCGCCGCGGGGTGGTACAGGGTCGAAAGCGCGCCCGCCCCCGCATTGCCCAGAATGTGCGAGTAGTTGAGTTCAGTCCGGCCATTGTCGCCCCGCGTCAAGAACGCCGAGAGCACCGCGTGCCGTACCCGCTCCTTCACCGTCCCATGGGAGCCCATGTAGAAGTACCGGGGGTCCTGCCGGAACAGGCTCGGCAGTATCGCGCCCCCGACAAACTTGCCGATGAAGCCATCGGCATACGCCGCCCCATAGCGCTTCCCAAAGCCCGCCGGTCCGCCGCCGTACCCCGGAAACGTCCCCTTGATCTGCTCGCCCGAGGCTACCAGGCCGGCGGTCACAAACGCCATGCGGTCCGTCGTCGCGTGCAGCCCCAGGGACAGCTTCTGCCGGGCATCCAGCGGTGCCGCGTTCCAAACAAAGCTGGTGTAGAAATCCGGGAAGCCAACAATGCGCTGTCCCTCCGCCGCGTGGAGCTCTGCGCTGGCAATCTGCCGCTGGTTCAACGTCACATACGCATCCGCGTGGTCCGCCGGTATCGCGAGCACCACGTCTTCCGGCCTGCGGCTTTCGCCCGCTTCCAGGGCCATCGGCGCGGAGCGAAACGCCTTGAATCCGGGCGCGCCGGCGATCAGCGTGTACTCGCCCGCAGGCAGGCCCGCAAACCTGAACCGTCCTTCGCGATCCGAGAGCAAAGACCGGTCCCCTGCAAATCCTGTGCCACGGAGCGTCACCCGGGCCCCCGGAACGAGCGCGCCGCTCGTGTCTGTGACCTCCCCTTCCACCTGCCCCGTCCCTGCTTTAGCCTCTGGCGGCCCTTCGGGGAGCGGAAACCTCACGTTCTTCGCCGAGAGCTCTGGGGGTGGGGCGAGCGCGGGCTGCGTCTGCCCCATCGCTGCGCGTCGGCCGGCCATGGCGAGCACCAGAAAGCACGCGAACAGACTCGCCAGAAGCGAGAACGGTCGTGTCTTGGGCAAGCAAACCGGAAGAACCTGCATCCACGATCTCCTGGAACCTGGACCGGGATGCCGTATCTCGGCACCGACCGGACGCCGCCCCTGCGCGAGCAAGGGGACAACTCCCATGCTGTTCCAGGTACGTTCGGCTTGGCGATAGCACGGGCGCACCATAACGCTGACCCATTTGCGTTCCATCCCAAGAAGTTTGTCCCATTGTGGGGCGGCGCCTCGAGGATCTACGCTCGCCAAACCCCGCGAAGACGACGTTGCAGAATCCCGGGCAGGATCCGGGCCTCGTTCTCCGTATGCCGCACACACTCCGAAGAACGGTGCGCCCCTGTGATACAGGTGAAGTGAGCAGGTGGCTGGCTTCGTGCCGTGACCGGCTCGTGAGCGGTCAGGAGTAGACGATGGCACTGTTTGCGGAACTGGCCAGGCTGGCCGACGGCCTGGCCGGCGAGTCCAGCCGGCTGAAAAAGCGCGCCGCCATCGCCGAAGCCGTGAGCGCCATCGCAACCAGCGCAGCGGAAGAGGACCCTGTGACCGAGGCCGGCCGCTTCTGCCTCTACCTCGCCGGTCAACCCTTTCCGGAGGCGGACGCGCGCAAGCTGAACGCCGGCGGCGCCATCCTTTCGCGAGCCTTGAAGACGGTCTCCGGGGCCACCGACGCCGTGATGAACGCCGCCTACCGCCGCCACGGCGACCTCGGGGCCGCCGCCTACGACGTCCTCGTCGCGCCCTACGGCAAGGCTCCCGCGGAGTCCACCACCACCCTCACCGCGGTCGCGGAAGCCTTCAACGCTATGGCCGCCGCCCGCACCACGGCTGCACGCTCGGCCACGGTCGAGGCCCTTCTCCGCGCCGCCACCGCACTCGAAGCCAAGTACCTGCTCAAGCTCATGCTCGGTGACATGCGCATCGGCGTGAAGCAGTCCCTCGTCGAAGAGGGCATCGCCGTCGCCGCCAACGTGCCCGTGGAAGCCGTCCGCCACGCAGTCATGCTGGAGGCCGACCTGCAGCGAGCCGTCACCCGCGCCTTCGCCGGGACGCTGGGCGAAGCCCGCATGACCCTCTTTCACCCCCTCGGCTTCATGCTCGCCTCGCCCGTGGAAACGCCCGAGGAGGCGGTCGAACGCTTCACTGCCAAGCCGAAAAGGGTTCCCGCACCCAAGCCCCCCAAGCGGAAGAGCCGCAAAAAGGCCTCCGAAGACGACGAAGCGGAAGATCTCGCCGGCGTTCTCGCGGTCGACAGCGCCGCAGCCGGCTTCGCCGAGGACGTCGAACTCGAGGCAGCAGGGGCCGAGCCAAACGAGGCCGCCGGCAGCATCCACGCCTTCCTCGAAGACAAGTTCGACGGCATCCGCGCGCAGGTGCACTGCGGCGACCCCGCCCAGCCCGGCCGCGTGGCCATCTACAGCCGCTCCCGCGAGGACATCACCGAAAGCTTCCCTGAGATCGGCGAGGCCTTTGCCGGGGTGAACGCGCCGCCCAGCGGCCTCATCTTCGACGGCGAAATCCTCGGCTGGAACGTCGCGGAAGACAAGTCCCTCCCCTTCGCCGTTCTGGGTCAGCGCATCGGCCGCAAACGCGTGGACGACGAGATGCGCCGCCGGATCCCGACAGTCTTTATGGCCTTCGACCTCCTGTTCGCGGCCGGCAATCTCCTGCTGCCGAGGCCCCTGCGCGAGCGCCGCGCCTCCCTCGAACAAACGGTCACCGGCTTGCAAGCGATCACCACATCCGGGCTCGCAGCTTCGCGAGATCTCCCCCAGGGCGTCCTCTTCGGCAGCGCAAACGACGCGGGTGCCCCAGGTCCCGCTCCTGCGACCTGGGACGCCGGCGGCGACCAGCTCGTCCAGCGCCTCCGCCTCTCTCGCGCCGAGATGGTCGAGTCCGCCGAGGGCGTCGACCGGGGTTACCGCGACGCCCGCGCCCGCTCCAACGAGGGCGTCATGCTCAAAGCCGCCGGTTCTGCCTACCTCCCCGGCCGCCGCGGCCTTGCCTGGCTCAAGCTCAAACGCGAGCTCGCCACCCTCGACGTCGTGATCACCGGCGCCGAGTTCGGCAGCGGCAAGCGCGCCCAGTCCCTCTCGGACTACACCTTCGCCGTTCGCGGCCCCGGCGGGGAACTGCTCAACCTCGGCAAGGCCTACCAGGGCGTCACCGACGCCGAGATCGCCGAGCTGACAGAATGGCTCAAAGCCCACACCCTGGAGGACTTCGGCCATTTCCGCACGGTCGAGCCGATCCGTGTGCTGGAAGTCGCGTTCAACAACATCATGCGCTCTGACCGCCACGCCTCCGGCTTCGCCCTGCGCTTTCCCCGCATCCTCCGCGTCCGCGACGACAAGCCCGTCGAGGAGATCGATACCCTGGAGCGAGTAGAAGAGGTGTATGGCTCGCAGCCAGACAAACCAGTCGAAAGCTGAGGAGCCCGTCCGTCCATCGCAGGCCTACTACAGCGGAACGCGTCTTATGGTCTGGACTCTGAGCGTTGCCGTGCTTGCGGGGGCCTTCTTCTTGGCTACAAGGATCCCGCTCTCGGGAGGGCAGACCTCGCCGGGGCGCATCGTTGACACCCGAGTCGTTCTCGTCGGCACCCGAGAAGGCGGGGAGGCCCGGCCCGGACAGGCCCTCTACCGAGGCGAAGCGCACGTTATCTACGAGGCAAACGGCCGCAATTTCGATACGTGGCTGCCGGCCACAGACCTGTCCCCTGCTCGCGAGTGGCTGCTGTTCACGCTCGCCCGGTACAAGGGCAAAGTCACCGAAGTGCACTGGAAACTTAATAGCCCGCAAAAGGGCTTCATCGTGCTCCAAGCCTCAGACCGGTGAACGCCCCCGCTCCCCTGGAAGTGGTAGGGACCAGAGCAGGACTTCTGACGTTATCTGCGATAGAATGAAGTTAGGCAAATGGCGATCGGCGAAGCTCATTCGCTGGACGCGAATCTCAGATCCCGTCCCTCCCCTGGAGATCTTTTGAACCTTCGTTCACGTTGCACCCGGGCCCTTTCCTTTCCGTTGTTCGCCTCCCTCCCAACCCAGTCCGTGTCCTCCCGGCTCACCGGCCTGGTGGTCCTTGGCCTGTGCACCACGCTGGGGACGGGTACGGCGGACGCTACCCGCACGCGCCACATCGTGCATCACCGGGCATCAGCGCACCGTAGCGCGACCATCGTTGCCCACCATGCCCCTGCATCGTCTGAACAGCTCGCGCAAACCTTCTCGACCCTGAATGCCGGCACGTCCTCCCTGGCCTCGGTGGCCTCAGGCGCGACGCAGGCCGACTCCGCCGCACGGTACGAGCTCCGGATGCACCACCTTCACAGCGGCGAAGACATCGACATCGTCTACCGGATCGGCAACCAGTACATCCCGGGCGCCATTGCCAAGCTGAACTACTTCCTCCGCGACCACCGCACGCAGGACGTCAGCCACTACGACGTCCGCGAGTTCGATCTGCTCCACTCGCTGCTTGCCACCCTCGGCAAGCCGAATGAAGTGATCGACATCGTCTGCGGCTACCGCACCCCATGGTCCAATAACTTTCTCCGCACCCGCGCCGCCGTCACCGGCGTTGCCAAGAACTCACAGCACGTCCAGGCCAAGGCCATCGACATCCGCATCCCCGGCGTCAGCACCAGCCACCTGCGCGACGTCGCGCTCAGCCTGCACGGCGGCGGCGTGGGCTACTATCCCGTCAGCCAGTTCGTCCACGTGGACGTAGGCCCGGTGCGCCAGTGGAGCTTCGGCGGCCGCGGCGAGTAAGGCAGCGCCTGCGTCGTTGGCTGGGGTCAGCGCTTCGACGTAGAGAGTGAAAGCGATTGCTTGGGCGCTGAACAAAATCTGCTGCCACACCGATCGGGTGCCCGGGTCCGGACTTTGGGACCCGGGTGCCCTTTGTGTCACGCCCTCTTCACCGCTGCCGCGCGCTCAACTCCGCCAGCAACCGCTTCAGCTCGTCCAGCTTCTGCCCCGCCTCGCCCAGCTTGCCCTGGGAGGTCAGCCGTTCGTAGTCGTTGAAGGCCTGGTTCGCCTCGGCAATCAGCCCGTGCACATCGGCCGGCGCAGCCATACCGGCAGCACCGGGTTGCGCGAGCGCGGGCCCATTCGCAGCCGCCCCACCCTGCGGCGACTCCACCGCCGTCAACGACGACGTCTCACCCCCAAACAACGACTCCAGGGCCGCCTGAAACGTAGGCCCATACGCCAGCTTGTCCTGCAGCGCCAGCACCACGAGCCGCAGCTCCGGCATGGGGCTTTGCTGTGCCTGCAGATAGATCGGCTCGGCGTACAGCAACGCGCGGCCGCTCGGGATGACCAGCAGACTGCCCCGCAGCACATGCGATCCCTGCTGATTCCATAGCGTCAACTGCCCGGAGAGCTGCGCGTTCTGGTCGATGCGCGCTTCAATCTGTTGCGGCCCATCCACCAGCCGGGTCTTCGGAAAGTCGTACACCATGGCCTTCCCATACGCCTCGCCGTCACACCGTCCGGCCACCCAGCCGATCAGGTTATTGCGGTTCGCCGGCGTAAACGGCAGGATCTCGACAAACTCCTCCTTTGCGCCGCCGGGCAGCTTCATCAGCACAAAGTTCGGCTCCATGGGCTGGGCGGTCTGGTTTCCCTCCTTATCGGTGCCTGCAGACTCCGTCGCTACGGTCCACAGGTCCTCGCGGTTGAAGAACACCTCCGGCTGCGTCATGTGGTACAGCCCATACACCGCCGACTGCAATTTGAAGAGCAACTCCGGGTAGCGCACATGGGCCCGCAGTCCGGCGGGCATCGCCGCGCCGTCGCGGAACAGCGTCGGCAAGAGGCTCCGGTACGCTGCCAGGATCGGGTCCGCCGGATCGAACACATAAAACGTGGTGGTCCCGTCATACGCGTCGATCACCACCTTCACGCTGTTGCGCATGTAATTTACGGTGCGGTCGCCGGCCCCGTAGTGCGTCGCATACGGGTAGTTATCGGAGTCGGTAAACGCATCCAGCATCCATGACAACCGCCCATCCTCGCCGACCACCAGGTACGGATCCCGGTCCAGCGTCAGGAACGGCGCCAACGCGGACACACGCTCGCGCAAATTGCGCCGCATCAGCAGCCGGCTCTCCGCCCCGATGTCATCGCTGAACGGCACCTTGCCCAGGTCGCCACGATCCAACGCCAACAGGGCACGCCGGAAGAACCCACCCAGGGCAATGCCGCCATTCCCCGCATAGGTGGTCAGGTTGTTGGTCTGCCCCTGCGGATAATCGAACTCCTGCTGCCGCGTCTTCACATAGACATCGGTGTCGGTGAGTTGACCAAAGTACACCTCCGGCCGCGTCACGTTGATGCCCGCCTGCGTGCTCTGGACCGGCATATTGCTCAGCAGAAACGTCGGCAGGCCTTCCGGCGTAAAACCGTTCACGGTGTTCATCGTCACGCCGTAGCCGTGCGTGTAGATCAGCTTCTCGTTGATCCAGTTGCGGCTGCTCACCGGCAGCTTCTCCACATTCAACTCACGCGCAGCAAGCATCACTTCGCGCTCTGCTCCGTTGATCTGGTAGCGGTCGATGTCGATGTCCGGAAAGTCGTAGTAGGTGCGGATCTCCTGCACCTGGCGCAACGTGTCCTGCAAGGCATGCCAGTCCCACAGCCGAATGTTTTGCAACGTGGGCTGGTTATTCGCCGGGTCGGCCGAGGCGATCGTCGTGTCCGCCGGAAACTCCTGCTGCGTAAAGCGGTCCAGCCCAAACGCCTGCCGCGTCCAGGCAATGTTGTTGGCGATATACGGCGTCTCGCGCACCAACTCATTGGGCTTCACCACAAAGCCGCTCACATACCAGGCCACAACACTCAGCAGCAGATAGCACACGATCGCGGGCGCAGCCGCCAGCGCCAGCTGCGCTCCCCCTCGGTTGCGCGCTGCGCCCATCGCCGCGATCACGGCTCCCAACACCAGCGCCGCACACACCAGCACCAGGCCGCCGAGCATGATGTGGGCGTCCGTGTAGGTCACGCCGTCAAAGATCGTATGGTGCTCCAGAAGCCGCCCAAAGCGGTCCAGATACACATTCGCCGCAAGCACCAGCAGCAGAGCGGCAAAGGCCATCGACAAGCCACGCCAGGGCGAAGGCGCATCGTAGGCCCGCTCTTTGCGCAGCGCCCGCGCTCCCGCCGTAAGCGCCAGAAACAGCACGGCCGCTGCGCACAAGACAAAGCAAAGCGTCAGCAGCCAGTCGACAAGTAGCTGCCACGCGGGTAGCCGGAACAGGAAGAAGCTCAGCGGCTTGCCGAAGATCGGATCCGCGGCCCCGCCCGCAGGCGCATTCCTTGCCAGGGCAAAGGTCTGCCACTCGGACGCCATGGAGCCCGCGCTGAAGAGCGCCGCCACCAGCGACAGCCCTATTCCGAGCCAGCGCAGCACCGGTTCCACGGGCAGATGCACGGTCTGCCCACCCACCACCAGCCTCTGCGTGTCCGGAAGGTCGAAGGAATGCGCCCGCCGGAGTGCGGTGAAGGCCGCGTACACCAGCGCAAAGGTCGCCACGAAAAAGCCGGCAAACAGCCCAGCCTGCCAAAGCCGCGTCGTCCAGAACACTGCCGTGTAGCCCAGCGATCCGAACCACAGCAAGTCAACCCACTCCCCCAACAGCGTTCGTGCAAACGACAGCACCACCACCACGACAAAGGCAAAGACCACCAGCGCGCGACGGTTCCGTCGTGGCGCTCCAAGCCGTCGTTCTGCATCAAGTGTGACTGGCAAACCGTTCCTGCTTTCTTTCCCGCGTAAGCAGTCGGATTCTACATCCTCCTCTTTGCGCGGCCTGTACGCAGGCACAGCGAAGCCAGCATGCGGCCAACGCCTAGAACGAAAAGACCGGTCCGGTCTGGAGGACGAAATTGCCGCGATTCAGAAACTGCTGCTTGGACAACCAGCTCAGGTACGGCGGCGCCCCGATGCCCGGCGCGTCTACCTTGTCCGTCCGGTAGCGCACGACCGCGTCTTCCAGCGCCACCCGGAACGACACACGCCGCGTCACTCGGTAATCCAGTCCTACGTTCCAGTCCCAGACAAAATGATGGATCGGCCCCAGGGACGGCTCGTTGGCAGTGCCGTTCGCATCCACGACCCCTGGCACCGGGAGCCCATCGGTATCGCCGCCGTGCGTTGCGATGCGCGGCGGGTACGTCAGCACGGGGAATAGCTGCGGGCTGCGAAGGTAAGCACGGTTGTATCGCACCACGCCGGGCCGCATCGCCACGTGCAGCGAATAGTAGCGCCACTGCCGGGTCGCACTCAGCCCGAAAAACGCGGCGAACATGTCCCCACCCGCGCGGTCACTGGGCAGGGCACTTGCGCCGGGGTGATAGCTCAGGGCGCTGTCGAACCCCAGCCAATCATGCAGCTTCACTGTCGTCTGCGCACCTCCGCCCACCGCCGTGCCGCGGCAGTTGAAGCACCCAGGCGTGTTGGCCGCGATAGTGAAGCGGCTCCAGAACGGCGCAATCTGCAGACGCGGAACCCGGGCCTCCGCCGCGGCCTCTTCGGAAGGGAACCAGTGCACGCGCCCCGGCTGCAACGTCGGTTGTTCCTCGTCGCGATACCACGGCACGTGCCAGCGCAGCATGTTGGCGAACGAGCGCGAGGGACTCAGCCCGCCACGTACCACCATGGGCCAGAAGCGGTCCGGATGACGCTTCACCAGCGGCCCGGTGATGTACTTCGCGAGCAGATCTTCCGTCGTCACCCACACCATGCCTGCCGTGGGTGAAACGATGAAGTCGACCCACCCCGTGTTGTTGGTGTAATGGTCGGGGAGATGGAAGTTGCTGCTGTTGCAGTGGTACTGGCACTCCACGCCATAGGTGAAGCCGCCCTCGTTGCCGACACCCGGCTCACCCGCAGGACTGATCTCCGAATGCGTGCTGAACATCGTCGCCCAGAGAAAGCCTTTCAAGCGAGAACGTGCATAGCCCGCATCGCCCCACTGCAGCCGCGCCTGCTCGGGGCTGTTTTGGATCTCCAGGTACGCCGCGACCGCTCCATGCATGGAGTGGCCCACATAGTTCACGATGAACGTATCGCCATCGTTCCATCGCCGCATGTTGAAGTGATCCACGGACGTCGCGTAGTTATGCCAGAACGGCCGGTGCGCCAGCGTATCGCGCATCACCGGATCCGCCGCCACCCGAAAGCCGTTCTCGACGAGATTGAACTCAACGGTCTGCCAGATCAGTCCGCGCCAGTGGTAGCCGTTGCTTTCCCAGCCTTCGGGCATCGCCCCGGGAGCAACCGGCTTCGGTTTCCACCAGCGTCGGGGGCCGGCGTTGCGGTTCTGCAGGCTGGCTGGTGCCGAAAAGTCGATCCACGAAGACGCAGGAGTGGCGAGGGAGGGCTGCCCGGCACGAAGTGCCGGCTCTGGAGCCTCAGGAAGCGTCTGATCCTGGTCCTTGGTCTGGGCCGGCAACGGCCCCGCTCCCCAGAGAGCCACAAGAAGCGGAACAAGGCTGCAGACCCAACGGCAGCGCCCACCGCCGAAGCAGCCATGCTGGATGGAATGGCGGTGCAATCCGAGGATCACGGCGGCCAAGATCCCTTCATCGGGCTTCTCGAGCAAGCCGCAGCTTTCCATGAGGCCGCCCCACAAGCGAGTGGTACGCGAGGGCCTCGTTCCTTGCGCTTTTGGATGCAGCTGCCATCGGAAGCGTCACCCGCCGCGCCCCGGCAAGCTCTGATACCCTGCGTTCACATGCGCAAACACAGCCGTCTGCCCGGTCTCCTGCTGGCAAGCCTCGCCCCGTTCGCATCCCCCGCTCTTCGCGGCTCCCTTGCCGCCCAGACGCTGCCCGCCACCGCGCCCACCGCCGGCGACGTTCCCTCGCGCATCGCCGCGCAGAACACGCTTTTTGAGGACTTCTACCAGAACAACCTCAGGAACCATCCGGAGCAGGCCACCTCGGTCGGCGACTACCGCTACAACGACCGGCTCTCCGACGCCTCACTCACCGCCATCGCTCGCGAGCACGCCGAGGCCGACGCCTATCTCGCCCGCCTGAAAGCCATCGCGACCGAAGGCATGCCCGAGCAGGACCGCCTCAGCCACGAGCTCCTCGAACGCGCCCTGACGTTAGGCGACGAGAACTACGCCCTGAAGACCTACGAGATGCCGGTGAATCAGCAGAACGGCGTCCACACCGGCCTCGCCGACCTGCCCCAGGGCATGCCTTTCAACTCGGTGAAGCACTACGAGGACTACATCGCCCGCCTGCACGGGATCCCGCGTGTCCTCGACGGGACCACCGAGGTCATGCGCGCCGGCCAGAAAGACGGCCTCATGCCGGTGAAGTTCATTGCCGAAAAGATTCCCGGCCAGTGCGACGGCATCATTGCCGCGAACCCCTTCCTGAAGCCGACAACAAAGTACCCCGCGGGCATCTCCGCCGAAGACCAGGCGCGGCTCACCGCCGCCATCACCAAAGCCGTCAATGACGAGGTCTTTCCGGCCTACAAAAAGTTCGCCGCGTTTGTCCGTACCGACTACGCCCCGCATGGCCGCACCGATCTCTCGGTCGAATCGCTGCCCGACGGCAAGCACCGCTACGCCCTCGCCGTCCGCATGATGACCACGCTCAACGTCACGCCCGCGCAGGTGCACGCCATCGGCCTCGCTGAGGTCGCCCGCATCACCGCCGAGATGACCAAACTGGCCCAGGCCAACGGCTACAAGGACCTCCCCAGCTTCCGGGCCGCGGTCAACGCCGACCCCAAGTGGAAGCCGGCCTCCGAAGCCCAGATCGTCGACGACTTCGCCCATTACATTCACCAGATGGAGCCGCGGCTGCCTGAGCTCTTCACGCTCCTGCCCAAAGCGCCGGTCACCGTCG
>CAXUNH010000044.1:0-1788 GCA_964252405.1 uncultured Acidobacteriaceae bacterium
TCATTCACTACTTCATCGACAAGCACTTCCACCCCGAAGCCGCCAACACCGCCGACCTCTACAAGCTCCTTACCTTCTTCCTCACCTTCCTGCTCATCGACTTCGCG
The DNA here is from genome assembly GCA_964252405.1 of uncultured Acidobacteriaceae bacterium. Lineage (GTDB taxonomy): Bacteria > Acidobacteriota > Terriglobia > Terriglobales > Acidobacteriaceae > Granulicella. Next base: position 108 of record CAXUNH010000044.1, read on the forward strand.
GCCAGTGCGCTCGCCTTCCTGCTCGAGCGCAAACACCCGGCCAGCAAAGGCGATGCGTGGCTGCTCGTCCATATCTGGATCCAGCGCTTCACCTATCGCCAGCTCTTCAGCTACGTTCTGCTCAAAACGGTGAAACGCGCCATCGACGGCAAACCCTTCAACTGGGACAAGCTGGAACGCACCGCGCAGATGTCCCGCCAGACCGAGCAGCTCACGACCTGACGGCCTCCGGTCCGTCCCGATGAAGAACACGGCTTCGCTCTTCGGCGGACGGACTCGCGCCGGAGATATTCTTAGCGCGTACGTTCCCACGGACCGAACACTTCATGACACCACTCGCGGAATGGGGTACTTTCTACGAGGTCCTCGGCTCGGCCTCGGCCGCGCTCACAGGGCTGCAGTTCATCACGATCGCTCTTCTGGCCGACATGCCCGTCCGCCAGCCCGGGGAAGCGGAAGCAGGCGACGCCTTCGCCACCCCCACGATCGTGCATTTCAGCAGCGCGCTCTTTCTCGCTGCGTTAGGGGCTATCCCCTGGCACGGCATGGGGACGCTCGCGGTTCTGTGGGCCTCCACCGGCCTTGCCGGCCTGGTGTACTCGCTCGTCGTCATCCGCCGCATGCGCTCTCAAAGCGCCTACCAACCCGTCCTGGAGGACTGGGCCTTCCACGCGATTCTGCCCTTGCTGGCCTACGCCGGACTCGCCGCATTCGCTTTCCTGGCACGCGAGCACATCGCCGTCACCCTCTTCGGGGTCGCGTGGTCGGCCCTGTTGCTGCTCGCGGTCGGCGTTCACAACGCCTGGGACAACGTTACTTTCCTTGCCCTGCGCAAGCGCGAAGAGACGCAATCCTGACGGTTGCGCCCACCGAGCCACCCCGCTGCCCTGCCTCCGTCGCGCACGCCTGGGTCGCCAAGCTGTGCGCAGTCTCGAGGAGCAGCCGCAAAACGCCCGGGGGCGGACTCCGCCCGGCATCGCGTCCCCGGAATCGTTACTCTAAAGAGCGGACACCTTCTGAAAGGCCCCACCCATGGACCTCAGCAACCTGCCTCCCTTCCGCAACGAGCCCTTCACTGACTTCTCCACCCCAGAAAACAAGCGAGCCATGCAGTCCGCTCTCGAGCGCGTCCGCTCCGAACTGAACCAGAGCTATGACCTGGTCATCGGCGGCCACCACATTCGCCAGGGCGAACCCTTTGCCTCAGTGAACCCGGCGCGCCCCACAGAGACCGTCGGCATGCATTACAGCGCGCCGCCCGAGCTGGCGAACAAGGCCGTAGCCGCCGCCCAGGGAGCCTTCGCGGCGTGGAGCCGCACTACCGCCGGGGAGCGCGCCAGCCTCCTCCTGCGCGCCGCGCAACTGGTCCGCGAGCAGCACTTCGACTTCTGCGCCTGGCTCACCTTTGAGGTGGGCAAGAACTGGGCCGAAGCCGACGCCGACGTCGGCGAGTGCATCGACTTCCTGGAGTTCTACGCCCGCCAGGCCCTCGCGCTCGACCGCGCCACCACCCCCATCCAGTACCCCGGCGAGCGCAACCAGCTGCGCTATGTCCCCCTCGGCGTCGGCGCCGTCATCCCGCCCTGGAACTTCCCCCTGGCGATCATGGCCGGTATGACCGCGGCCGCCATCGTCACCGGCAACACCGTGGTCCTCAAACCGTCTCCCGACGCGCCCACCC